>CACGMX010000028.1 GCA_902574405.1 uncultured Prochlorococcus sp.
GAATTATTACCTTTAATATCTAGCACTTCTGATTTAGGTTCTTTTATTTCTTCAGAATTGGATTTTGTAGTATTGTCAGATATTTCATTAGTAGCTTTATTATTTGATTCTAAGTTTTCTTCCATAGAAATTACTTTTTACATTCATTATAAATTAAAAAAAACCATTTTTTTAATAATCTGGATTTTTACCAATCATTTTCATCATTATCCCAGTCATCTTCGCTATTAGAACTATTTGAATTATTTCGATCTGTTTTAAAATTTTTTTCTTCTATATTTTTAATTACTCTGTAATTAACAGAAATTGTTGGTTGAGTTTCTCTAATATCCCTTTGTGGCGGCATCTCAATGTTTGGTCCCATATCTATCTCATTATTTTGTGATGCAATATTATCTTCAGGATTTTCGAAAGTATTTTTTCTGAAACTAGTACTAGTAATTGTGTTATTCAATAAAGTGCTTAAAATTAAACCAGAAAAAAATGAAATGCCGATTAATTTACCTATACTTACTTCTTGGAGAGTCCATTTAAAGTATCTTAACGAAGTCTTCTGATTATTATTCGTAATTAAAAAAGTTTGAATAATTATTATTAAAAAAAAAGTCAATAATAAATATTTTTTCTTGAACATAATTCTAAAAAGTTATCTTAAATTATTATGCTAATTCTAAATCAATTTGATATTTAAGAATATCGACTTTTATTATTTTTACTTCTATTGCATCTCCAACTTTATATGATTTTTTAGATTTTCTTCCAATCAAAAGATTTTGCCTTGATCTATATTCATACCAATCATTATTAAGAGTACTAACGTGAACTAAGCCCTCCACATTTAGTTCTGATATCTCAACAAAGAAACCATATGTTTGCACTGATAATATGAACCCACTATAAATATTACCTAGTAATTTTTCTGCTTTTCTTACTTTTTTTATATTTATCATATTAGATTTATACTGGTTAACTTTGTACTTATATTCATTAAGTTTATCTATTAAAAACTTGTTAAATAATATATCTAGATTCTTTGAAATTGATGAATTAAATATATCCCAATTTACTAAATCTAATGAATTACTTTCAGATATATTGATAACCTTACTATTAATTTTCTTTGATTTCTTACCATTTATTATCATATTAAATATGCAGTACTGGTTAATAAGATTAGTTAAGTCAAATCCGGGAATTGTCCATGGAGAAATAATTATTTTTTCTGACTGATCATTATCAGGATTTTTAGAAATCAACCTTATTTCATTGTCCTTAAATTCATTAATTAGAAGTTTATGTAATATTCTTTTTTTATTATCATTGCCACATAATTTAATTACTTGACTTAATGACAAATTGCCCTCTTCATTAAGCTCTATATCATTATCAATAAATTCTGAATATTTGATGGCTTCATTTGCATTAACGCAATCTATCCCATTTGATATGTATCCTGCGCTTTTTATTCCATATTGATTTGAATGTTTAAACCATATTATATTTGCTTCATGTAGTATGGGAGAAAGGTATGTTTGGCAATCTTCTTTATTTAATGATTCAAAATATCCTTTTGAGTATTCAGCTGGATTGTGAATAAAAAATTCTTCTAATAGTTCTAGATTATTGAGTGGTGCAGGAATTTCAACCTTACCCTCCAGAAGATGTTTTTGTCTTAATGAAGATGAAATTTCCAGTATTTTATCTAAATCGTCAATATATTTTTTTATAGGTTTTAATACCCGAGAGGTTATTCTTGTTTTACTTTTTCTAGATAGAAGTGCTTCAGTATGATCACTGCCGACAACCATAGAGCATTTTACTAAGGTAAGATGAAAAGACCAATTAGTTATTTCATTATCACCATTTAAATGTAAACAGAGGCTGATTGCTTCATTTTTCTCACCAAGCTTAAATTCAGATTCGTTTATTATGGGCTTACTAAGATAGTTTTGCCAATCATTTAATAGGGGTAATGATTCCAAACCATTACTTAAAAACTCTAGGGATTTTTTACTATTTAGATCTACTATTTCTGCAATATTATTTGTATGTATCCATAATTTAGTACTTTTATTTTTTGCCTGCTCAATTTGAATTAGGGGTAGTATTGGAGAATTATTAGAATTCCAACTTTTGAATAAATAAGAGTTTTTATTTGTTAGGTCTATTCGCTCCCTTTTTTCTATTTTTTTAGATTCAATATGATTTAAATTATATGATTTATCGATATTGCTTTTTGATAAAACAAAGTCTTTATCATATTCCTCAGTATTGTTTAGTTTTAGTTCTTGTATAACATGACCTAGCCCTTCTTCTTGACCTATAGGAAATCTATCAATCTCAACTTTTACTATATTCTTATTTTCTGATTTAAAAGTGTATTTTTTATTCTCTCTTGGGAGTTTAATTTTTGAAAGGATCCTATCATCTATTGGGATTGCATATACATCATTGTTTATTATTTCAACTTTAGAAAGAAGTATTTGATTTGATCTTTCAAGAATACAATCAACTATTCCCTCAGGTGATCTTCTTCTAAAACCCTCTTTTATTATCCTTACTAAAACTTTATCTCCATTCCATGCATAATTAAGTAGATTTTCTTTAATGTAGATATCTTCTTTATCTTTTCCTCTTACAGCAAAGCAATAGCCTTTGCTACTACATCTTATTTTGGCGACAAGATGATTACTATCATTTATGCAGGTATATTCACCATCATCATTTTTATTAATTATTTCGAGTTTTTCTAGAGCTGTTAAAGCAATATCTAGTTTATCTTTATCAGATTTCTTTATTATTTTTAATAATCTGCATAATTTTTTATATTCTAGTCCTTCTGACTGATTGAGATTATCAATTATTGAAGATGATGTGAACATGATATAAATGAAATTATAAATTAATTTAGAGGTATATACTTTATTATTACACCTTATTATTCAAGGTAAAACTAATTATTTTATTTCTCTTCTTTTTCTTCTTTTTCGATAGTGAAAGAGTTGATAAAAAGCCTTGTACCAATTATAAAAAATGTTATGGAGGCGATTGTTTTAAGAACTACTTCAGGTAAAAAACTTGAAATAGAACCGCCAGTCAAAGCTCCTAGTAAACTTGCAAAAACAAGTGCTGAAGAAGATCCTAGAAAAACTGCTAATGGTTTATTTGAAGTGCCGCTTATAGTTAAAGTAGCTAGTTGAGTTTTGTCACCTAATTCAGCTATGAAAACGGTTAGAAATGTTGATAGTAATAAGCTTAAAACCATTTATAAATAATTTTTGAATGTTTCATAAGCTAAAAATATACTTATTAATATCATTAAAACACCAGTAAATAAAGCAAATTTGCTAGGTGATATTTTTTTTGATACCCATTTACCAATAAGAACCCCTACTATGCTAGAGCTTATTAATGCTAGAGAACTTCCAAGAAAAACAATTATTGGCCTGCCAGATTCAGCAGAAAGCATTAATGTGGCTATCTGAGTTTTATCGCCAAGTTCAGCAATAAAAATTGTTGTAAAAGTCGTTATAAATATAGAAAAAAAACTTTTTTCTATATTGTTTTCTTTTTTTTCTAAATTACTATTCATTTTCCTGAAACAGCAATTTTATAAGTTTTCATCTCTTTACTTTGGTATCCATAATTTGATGAAATATGTTGTTTGCAGCAATCTATTAAAAATTTATCACCAGATTTCAAATATCCTTTAAATGTAGTTGAAAATTCACTTACCCGGCAAAAATGTGGTCTATTTTCATAAATTAAGCATTTTTTATTTTCTCTGTCCAGGTTTTTACACCAACCGTCTTTAGCAGTCATCGAATTTATCAAAGCTACATCTTCTTTGTTAAGTTTGTCAGCCAAATCGCTTCTTTCGTTCAAGTTGAATTTACAACAAGCTCCACAATTTTCTATGCATGTCCATGATTTCATAATTTAATTCAATCTTGTAACGTATCAGTACAGTTTCATCATTTATTTGTAAAAATAGTATCACAAAACATATTCATTAATCATGGCAACACTTATTCCTCTGGCTGTAGTTGCGTTAGCAGGACCAGCAATTATTGCTCTTGTATTTTACCGTAAATAAAAGAAATTCTTTTAGGTGACCTATCTGAAGGGTGTTTATTGGGATTTAGATGGTACCATCGCAAATACTGAATTAGAGGCCCATTTACCTGCTTTTAATAAAGCTTTTAATGACCTTGGTATTGATTGGAATTGGAATATTAATACATATATAAAACTTTTGAAGATAAATGGGGGCAAAAATAGGATTGCCTATTACGCTAAATTTAATAATGATAATTTCTCAGAAGATTTAATTATCAATATTCATGAAACAAAGCAGTTCCATTATCTAGAAAATATAAAAAAACATCGCGTTAGTTTAAAAAATGGTGTTTTTAGATTAATAAATGAATTACATAGAAAAAAAGTAAGACAATTTATTGTTACTTCAAGTTCAAGAATTCAAGTCAATCTACTTATTGATTATCTTTTTAATGGCTTCAACCCTTTTGAGTTCATTATTTCAAGCGAAGACGTTGAATTAAAGAAACCAAATCCATTGCCATATTTAAAGGCAATTCAATTAAGTGGTATAAACAAAAACAACTCAATTGTTTTTGAAGACTCCAATCCAGGATTAAAATCTTCCTTGGCAGCTAACCTGCCTACAATTTTTGTTCCTTCAAATATCCCAATTGTTCTGGAGGAAAATATTAAATTAGAGTGTATTTTAGACGGTCTTGGTGATGAGAATAATGTGGCAAATGTAATTAAAGGGCCTAAACTAAAAAAATCATATGTTGACTATAACTTTCTAAATGATTATTTAGTGTTTTTTAGTAATGCAAAAAACTAATTTTTCAAGAATTATCTACCAATTAAATACTTTATTTTTTGGTTTTCTAAGTGATACATGGAGAACAAAATCTATTGGTCTAATTTCTGTTCTGACAGGTTATTTTTTGTTCGCAAATTTTATTACAAAATTTATATCTGAAGGTAAAAATGAGTTGGTAATGGTTCCAATAATTATTGTTTTTATTGAAATCATTATAAGAATTAAACCTGCCGCAAGTTCAAAATTTTATTATCTATGGACCGTAGTTGATAAATTAAGAATTGGTGCAATTTATGCTGTTATTCTGGAAGCATTTAAATTAGGGTCTTAAAAGCTATTCTTCTTCTTCTTCATCAATAGGATAAACAAATCCTTGAGCTTTCCCAGTTAAAACTGATTTACCTAAAGATATAGCTTTTTGAGCTGCTATTGCTGCTTTCCCTTTCCAAACAGCGTGTCTTTGGTTCCTTTTGCTCTTTGATTTTTTCTTCTTTGGTACAGCCATTGTGTTTCTTTATTTCCATATTATAATATAACCTTTAGCTGGTTATCTCCAAAACTTTTGAGTATATTTTGTTTATATACGTCAATTTTTTAAATAAGCATATATGCTTTAGTAATCACTTATAAAGATTAGTGTTTAGATCAAAATTCTCATATTCAGATTCTAAATCAAGTTATTCGGATCTTCTAGAAGATATAGAGACAGGGAAAATAGAATCAATATTTTTCTATCCTAGGCAGAGAGAGATTGATGTTATGTATAAAAATGGCGATAAATTTAAAATACCTATCCTTTACAACGATCAATTAATCCTTGAAAAGGCTACTGAAAATAAGGTAGAGCTCACTATTAACAATAGTAGAAAGGAAGCATCAGCTGCTAATTCATTTTCTTCAATAAGTCTTTTCCTGATTGTCATATTAGCTATAGTCTTAATCTTGAGAAGTACATCAAAATTAGCTTCCAGAACTTTTGGTTTTACCAAAAATCAAGCTAAATTTGTAACTATTGATGATGTAGAAACGAGATTCGATGATGTAGCTGGCGTTCCTGAAGCTGCTGAGGAATTAAAAGAGGTAATAACATTTTTGAAAGAACCAAAGAAATTCGAAAATCTTGGAGCAAAAGTTCCTAAGGGAGTTCTTCTAATCGGCCCACCAGGAACAGGTAAAACATTATTAGCTAAAGCAATTGCTGGTGAATCAGGAGTGCCTTTTCTCTCAATATCGGCATCAGAGTTTGTAGAACTTTTTGTTGGTGTTGGAGCAAGCCGAGTTCGTGATCTATTCTCTAAGGCTAAGGAAAAATCTCCTTGTATAATTTTCATTGATGAAATTGATTCCATTGGTAGGCAAAGAGGCTCTGGGATCGGAGGTGGAAATGATGAAAGAGAACAAACCCTGAATCAGCTTCTAACTGAATTAGATGGTTTTGCTGATAATTCTGGGATTATTGTTTTAGCAGCAACAAATAGACCTGATATTTTGGATGCAGCATTATTAAGACCAGGTAGATTTGACAGAAAAATTGAAGTAATGCTTCCAGATTTAGATGGAAGAAAAAAAATTCTTTCAGTTCACTCACTTTCCAAACCACTTTCAAGCGAAGTTGACTTAGGATATTGGGCTTCTAGAACAGTAGGATTTTCGGGAGCAGATCTTGCAAATTTGATGAACGAGAGTGCCATTCACTGTGCTAGAGATGAATCTAAATTAATCAGCGATCTTCATATAGAAAATGCTCTTGATAAAATTACCATCGGCTTGAGAAGTTCATTAATAACTTCTCCAAATATGAAAAAAATTATTGCTTATAACGAAGTAGGTAGAGCCATTGTATCTGCTGTGAGAAATGGAATTGAATCAGTTGATAAAATTACGATCTTACCTAGATCTGGATCCATAGGAGGATATACAAAAATTTGCCCTGACGAAGATGTAATTTCCAGTGGCTTGATTTCAAAAAAATTATTATTTTCAAAAATTGAAATTGCTCTAGCTGGAAGAGCGGCAGAAACGATAGTTTTTGGTGAAAGTGAAATTACACAATGCTCATTAACCGATATCTCGTATGCGACAAATATCGTAAGGGAAATGGTTACAAAATATGGATTTTCAATTATTGGTCCAATTTCAATGGATTCTGATAATAATGAAATGTATTTAGGAGATGGATTATTTAGAAGAAAGCCTCTCATAGCAGAAAATACCAGTTCAAGAATAGATAATGAAATCATAAATATTTCTAAAATTTCATTAAATAATTCCATAAAAATATTGAAAAAAAATAGAGCCTTACTAGATAAATTAGTTGATATACTTTTAAATCAAGAAACTATAGATAAAAAAGTTTTTAAATTAACAACTTCTAAATTGTTGAAAGTTTGATTTAATTGTTTTAAATTAAAAAAAAATATTTTCTTGATAATTAAAAACAATACGACTAAGTTATTATTTACACTTTCATTTTTACTTATTCTTCCATTTATACAAAAACAATGGTTTAATCTTTATTCATTTAATATTAATGATATTTCCTTTTATTCAATCCTTTACTATTTGAGCGGTGCAATATGTCCATCTTTAGTCTATTTAAACTCTTTAAAAAACTACACGTACTATAAATTTAATAAGGATAAAATTCATAGTATAAAAATAATTAAAGGGAAAAGATTATTATTCTTAGTAGCAATAAATTTAACATTTCTCTCTTTCTTAATAGCTGATTATATATATATTAATTTTGATCTTATATTTAATTTATTTCTTGAAGGAATTAATTTACCAAAACCTGAAATTTCACAGTTAAGTTTTTTCATATTTTTTATTTCTTTTTTATTAATTTTTAGGAAATCTAGGGTTCTGTTAAAAAAAATAATATTGGTAAATTTTATTTTGATTTCTCTCAATCTTTGGCATCTTCAAATTAATAATATTAGTGTTGATGATCAATTTCATATTTATAGTTATTTTGGTTTAAATAACTTAAATTTAATTAATCTTTTTATCATAGTCGCCATAGAAATTTCTTTTTATACGTGGTCCTACCTATCATATAAAACTAATTTAAGCGATTGGATCGTGCCTAAACCTCAAAAAGAGGATGTTATCCCCTTTTTGAATATATTTATTTTTTATTTTTTTATAATTATTTACTACTCAATACTTACTTAACTGTCCTTAATTCTTTTATAGCGCAGAAAAATATTCCTTACTACCTTTAGGGTCCTCTAACATTGTTTTCTCCCCTGGGGTCCAGTTTGCTGGACATACTTCATCGGGGTTTGCCGCAACGTATTGATAGCCTTGAAGAATCCTTAGCGTTTCATCAACATTTCTACCTACAGGAGCCTTGTTAACAGTCGTATGCATAACTACTCCTTCGGGATTGATAAGAAATAAACCCCTATCTGCCTCTCCATCATCATTAAGAACATTGTACGCCTGGCAAATTTCTCTTTTTAAGTCAGAAACTAATGGGTAGTTAATATCACCTATTCCGCCTTCATTTCTTGGGGTTTGTATCCAAGCTAAATGACAATGTTTGCTATCAACGGATACCCCAAGTATTTCAGTATTAAGAGCCGAGAAATCTTGGTATCTATCACTAAATGCGGTGATTTCAGTTGGACATACAAATGTAAAATCTAGTGGGTAAAAGAATAAAACAACCCATTTACCTCTTAGACCTGAAAGTGTAATCTCCTTAAACTCTTGATCATATACTGCTGTAGCACTAAAGTCTGGTGCTTCTTGGCCAACTCTTAAGCTCATGAAAAAATTTGTCCTTATTTAAATTATGTATGGTCTGAATGACCGTAATAAGTATTATAATTTTATTGATAATGAATTAGCAAGTTTTTTTTTAATTCAATGAAATGGCATTATTCCTTTACTAGGAAATTTACAATTTTGAATCACAATAAACTTTTAAAGAATCTCAAAAAGGAGTTAATAAAATATCCTATTAACAGGCTTGATAATAAAAATTCGAATTAAAAGATATTTTATTTTATTTAAGATTCCTTTAAATTCAATTCTCTATAATTAGAAGTATTCTTTTTAATATTTTAATTATGGCTAAATATATTGAAAGACTAAAGGAAAAAGTAAAAATAAAAAAATTTGATTCTAATCAGCCAATTGGAGCTTGGATTTTCGTTGTAATTTTGAATATAGTTGGATTTGCGGGTTATTTTTACTTAAAGGTAAATCATATTCAACTAGGTAGTTAAAAACTTATCTAATTTCCTTTTTAATTGAGCGACAAAAATTTTTAAGTCTTTCATTTCTCGTTAAGTCAGGTAAAGTCCAAATTGATTCTTTCTCAGGTAATGGATCTTTGCTCCATTCTTTGAATTCTTCCAATATCGAATCATTATTTAATTTTGATGTATACTTTTTTCGTTTCTTTAAATACTTTCTTATTACTGCGAGATTTGCATCAATATATTCTGTCATAATAAATACTTAGTCTTTATAATAATTTATCATCTAGCAAGCTCTGCTTTAAAGAAAAGTTTAATTAGACATTTTGAACTGCTTGAAAAAGTCCAAACGAATAACCTCCTATTAGAATCCAGCCAAGAACACTAGATATTATTGTAGATCTTCTATTATGTCTCCTTAAAGCGGATTCAATCATTTCATTAACTTCATCTCTACTAAGGTATTCTTTCTGAGAGTTTTTTTTCATTTTTTTCTTTTTACGATAAACGAATTTAAAAGAAAGTGAGCTAAAGATTTTTACTTATCAGTAAGAGTTTTATTATTGATGATTTTTTAATTTTTTATCATTTTTGGAATTTATTTTTTTTAGCGATAAATATTTTATAAAATTTAAAAGAAAATTATAAAATCATAAGATAAGGTATAGGAATTGAAGAATCATAGTTTTTTATACAAACAATGAATATTAATGATAAATCTGTTTTAGAAATGCTTAATAAACATATTGCTATTAATAGACTAAATAAAACTCAAATTATTCAAATGGTGAATTTAGTTTCAATATCAAATGATTTCAATGATTTAAAGGATAATTTGAAGTGGGAAAGTTCTAAATCATTTCATCAAAATATTTAAAATAAATAAACTCTTTGTTTGATAATTATGAATTCTTTACATTTTTATTAAGAGATAAGTAATATTTTAATGAATAATTTAAGAGTTTTATAAATATTTTATATAAGCAATTCAAATTAATTTTTGATAATAATTTTTCATATACGCAACTTGCTCTTGGTTACTATAATTATGTGTTGTTTTCTTATCCTTACTAAATGATTTAATTAATATTGTAGAAGTGATTATTATAATTAGTATGATAAGTAAATCTCCAACAGTAATCCCTCTCTCCTTAAGATTCATAATTAAACATATATTTTGTTTAAATATAGCCTTTTTTTATTTGATAAACTAATATTTTTAACAAACGAGCTAAAAATATATATTAAGGAAATATAAAAAGAATATAAAAATATAGAGAATATGTTCTTTTGAGTCATATAAAAAAAATAGATAAATTACATATATGGAAGACAAAAAAAAATTTAGTAGTTCTAATACTCTTGATTTTTTCTCTAAAGAAATGATTATCACAAAAAAATCACTTAACGAAAATCAACTCAAGTTTACTTATCAAAAACAGCTAATCTCAGATCTAGATTATAAACATAAGGAATGGTCAAAATCTATTGACAGTAAATTTTAAAAGTTGTCGTTGATTATATTTAAAAGTTTATTTCTTTTATTTATATTTTTCTCTTCCCAATTAAGTGTTACTTCATCATTAATGATAGGTTTTGCTTCATAAGCTAGATACCAAAGAATAAATCCGGCAGGAAATATTAAAATATGCATAGCAAAATTAGTTGACTTAGATCAAATATAGTGCAACACTTATAATGTGCAAGTGTGACACTAATTTTTTTAAATTATGCCCTCTCCGAGGAAAAGAATTGGTTTTCTGCCAAGTGAGGAAGTTCATGAAATTATTGAAAAATTTTGCACAGCCAATGAATTTAGTCAGTCAAAGGTTACAGGTTTATTGGTCGAAGAAGCGTTGAGGTCTCGAGGTGTATTAAATAAATCAGATAGTCAAAGTAAAATTTTCAAAGGGGATTTAATCAATTTTTCTTTTGATCAAGAAACATTCTCTGAAAATAATAAATCTCCACTTAATATGGACGACTATGAAGTTAATAAAAAAGTATTATCTGATGATATCAAAATGATGCATGAATTTATTGAGTTTAAGTATTTTAAGAAAATTATGAAGCGAAATAAAAATATTATTGAATAAATAGTGTCACACTTTTAATGTTTACATGAGAATTCTTTTCAATTGAATTTAAAAATTAAGCAAAGAAAAATATTTTTGAATATTTCTAATCAAGTTCTTGAAGAGGGATCCAAAATAAGTTGAATCTTTAAAAATTCAGCGGACTAAATCCTCGTGGAGATATGAACCTTAGCCCGCTTAAAAAAAATAGCAATAAATAAATATAAATACAATAAGTATGTAAATTTATTTTTAATTTAAAATTGGAATATGAAAACCTAAATATAAATGGCAGTTAGTGAATTAAATGAAGATACACAGGTTCAAATATGTGATCTTCTTGAAAATCTTCAGCAAATAGAGAAACTTAAAAATAAAGATATACGGATATTGCTTGATAAGATAGTCAGAAAATATGGAGGAAAAGTAGTAAATAAATGAAACCCTTATTAATCCCACTATTAGTTTTTCTTACTTTACCAAGTCTTATTTGTACCTGCCCTTGAATAATCAGAGAGAACTTACAGTCACCTCAGAAAGCACTAGGTAATCTATCGAGTTGGCAAAATACCTAAAGTTTATATTTTCTCAATTGGGGCCATTGTTAATCCTTTGCTAGAGAGTTGCTCATGATATAGTTCTGCCTGCTCAAGATTACCTCTCCATACCTCCGCCGATCCTGTCTTGTCAACTTTGATGGTTAGATCCCATGCCCTTTTTTCACTCATGCTTGGGATTATTGTTAGAAGACAATTTGCGACATGCTGAAAAGTATTAAAATTGTCATCAAGAACTATAACCCTTGCTTCTGGAAATTTTGATTTAGATTTCTTTGGATCTAAAACTGTGCCGAGTGAATTAAACATTATTGTATTTAAAAGTTTAATTAAATTAAAAATTTACTTATGTTATTCAATTGAAAACTTTTGAAAATGTCTCGAGCGTGACTTGAACACGCGACCTGCGGGCTATGAATCCGCCGCTCTAACCAGCTGAGCTACCGAGACATGGGAATATTGTAAGACATTGGTTGTACTTAATTACCATTTTGAAAATTTATTTGTTTATGGGCCTCATATATAGCAATTCCGCAGGCTACAGAAAGGTTTAGACTTCTAACACCTTTTTGATCATTGCTGCCAGTTTGTAAATTCGGCATAAATATTGATATTAAAAAGTCGCTTTTTTTAATAATGGAATCTGGCAATCCTGAATCTTCTCTCCCAAATAGCAAAATATCATCTTGCTTAAATTTAAAATCCTTCAAGTATAATCCATTTTTTTTACTAAAAGAAATTATTCTTTTTGATGATTTTGATGTAAAAAATTTTTCAAAATTCTCATACTTATTAATAGTAACTAGAGGCCAATAGTCTAATCCCGCTCTTTTTAAATATTTATCTTCTAGTTTAAAACCCAATGGCTCTATAAGATTTAAAGGTATATTAAATGCAGCGCAAGATCTGGCAATATTACCAGTATTTTGTGGGATTCTAGGTTCAAAAAGTGCGACTTCCAATGTTAACTGGGTATTTCAATACTTATTTCATCTATTTTGATTGCTCTGCCGTTTATTGCCAGCCAATTATCTTTTGATATTTTGGTAATATTCTTTTGAAGTTCGCCGATTCTTTCAATATAAGTATTACCAATTTGATATTCAGAGACTAAACTCCAACCTACTTGTTCTCCAACAATAATTGTTATGCTTTTTCTTTTCTTTAAGAGACTTATAAGTGAATTCATTTTTGTTGACCATTCATTTTGTTCCTTGCCAATACTTTTCATAACGAATCCGCCAATCGAATCTATTAATAATGGACCTTCTTCTTTTCTTAATGTATTTAATAGATCTGTCGTTTCTATTAATTTCCAATCTTTTGGCCTTCTTTTTCTATGTAGATTAATTTTATCTTGCCATTCTTTATCATCCAAATTGTTTTCAGATAAGGCAACATATGATAATTTTTTTACCTCCTTTGCAAGATGTTCTGCGAATTCACTTTTACCACTCTTAGTCCCACCTGTAATAAAAACTATATAAGATGAATATTCACTAATACTTGAATCCTCGGCATTCATAAATTCTCTACTATTTAGAGAAATACCACCAAGTTGCTAAAGGAATAATTGTAGCAGCAATTAAAAGGCCAATAACTATATAGGTAGCAGTTGAACTCTCAGTATCTTTAGATCTCATAGTGTTAAAATTTGGATCTACTACAGGGTTATCTATTGATGAAGGCTGACTTTTTTCGTAATTTATAACAGTCTTCTGTTGAGTAATCCCAAAATATTTATTTATGCTGATAATTTCATTTGCGTATGTAGTCGAGGGAATAAGAATAAAAATTAAACCAGTAAAGATAAGAGAAAGTATATATTTATTGATTTTTAGGTTCATTTTGAAAGGTTTTGGTTAATTATATATTAAAAACCATATGTTTGAGTAATTTTAAATGTACTAAACAATATAATATTTGCATAATTTAATTAGAAATAACATATTTGAAATATGGGATTCAATGGGAAATCATTAATATTAGTCGGTGCAATACTCTTTATTTTTTCAGATAGCAAATTTCATTTCAATAGAAACAATCACACCTGAGCTTGAAAGAGCACAAGTGTTAGCCGCAATAGCTTCATTAATTATTATTTTGATAGGTTTTTTATTTAAACAATTCGAACCAATAGCTAGTGAGAAAGCTGC
>CACGMX010000029.1 GCA_902574405.1 uncultured Prochlorococcus sp.
AATATTAGAACTGGGCCGCTAGGATTCGAACCTAGGAATGTCGAGACCAAAACCCGATGCCTTACCACTTGGCGACGGCCCATTGAATTACTATTTTAATACATGAAAAGATTTTTTTCTATCCAAAAAATACAAATTTTTTATAAACATGGCGCTAGTTTTGAAAAATAAAAATATTATTTGAATGAGCTCGATTTCCATGGCTCTAGAAATTTCTGAGCTTTTTTGATCGCCAAACCCATTATTTCAGGATACTCATAGAGTTTTTTGTTATTTTTGTGAGCAAATTCAATAAGGGGCTGCATAATTTTTCTTGCAGCACTTCCAAATGCTATTCCATCTGGGAGATTGTTTGAATTCAACAATTCATGAGTTTTTTCATTTGTTCCTCCTGCTAATTGAATTAATCCTGGTGGAAGATCTGAACCGATTTTTTCAAACAACTTAACAGCATCTCTACTTGTTGTAGGAGCAAGATCTCCAGACATTGGCCTTCCATCTAGTTGCCAAATAAGGGGAATATTTAGCTCATTCAGAATTTCATATCTTTCCCAAAGAGCTTTCAAAAGATCTTCGGGCTCTTGGGATTTTTTGAAAGATTGATTTAATCCACAACTAATAGAAATCTTGTCTAATTTCATTCCAGAACTTTTAAGGATACTTACAACTTTTGTAAAAGAATCTAGGCGATTGATTTCTGTATGAATTTCTACTGCATTAGGCCTTATTTTTTGAAGTGTTGATGCTAAATCATTTTTTGACAAATTATATTCATATTCACTAATAAGATTTAGAGGACAACTTTTTAAACATCTTCCACATCCATAACATTTACTCTCTTTAATTCCGAAATTATCAATTGCAAAGGTGGGGCATACTTTTTCGCATGGTCTTGGACAACTAGGGGGACATTTTAAAGGATCAAATTTTGCTTTTCGAAAGTGGATATCATTACCATCACTAATACTTATCATTAAGCCTGGGGAGTTTTTAAAGACTTTTTTTGCCCACTCGATTCCTTTTTTTGCTGCGTGGACTATAGATTCTTCTGCGGCCACATCTATGTAGTCGACACCAGCAGCAGTATAAATTGCACATAAATCTTCTATGGCAACAATATCTTCATTACTGGCACCACAAATTAATTTAATCCATTTATCTTTTTTATTCTTGGTTTTAATCAAACAATTTAACTTTCAAATTCATCAAAAATATAATTACTTAATGGTTTCCATTCAAGCTTTCTTGAACCCCCCATTTCAACAACTATTGTCAGTTTATTATTGTTAGTGCAAATCTCTATTAAGCTCTCTAATTCAGATTGAGATAGTACTTGACCTTCTAATAACCAAAGTAATTTATTTTTATCATTTTCATTAAATAACTCAGAAGCTTGTGGGATCACTTGTTGAACATCTCCGAGTGCTCCATTTCTTCCTACGCTTTGATGACCAAGGTGCGGTGTTCTAATGCCATGCAATTTGAGCAGGAAGACTTCTGGATCTCCAAGCCCTCTTGCTGAGGTTATAAAAGTTTTAAAGCCCTTAGCCCTCATTCTTCTTAAAAGACGAGTTTCATAACCACCCTCAAGAGGAGCAAATATTGCGAGACATTTGTTAGTTTTTAAATCGTTATGAAACTTTTTCCCTGAGAGAATTAATGGCATAAAAATTTCCTTTATTTCTATTTTATTTTATTTTATGGTACTTGATGATGTACAATTGTAACTCAGTGAATTTTTAAGCTCGCAAGCTAGCCGAGCCTCTGTAAAATTTCACATTTTTTAGCGTTTCGTTAAAAAAACACAGGTGGGTTTATCCCGAGAGAAACTATCTTGATTTTCAGATAAGTCTCAACCTTATTAATTGTTTTTTTATTATCTTCACCTTAATAAGAAGGTTTTAGATAATTTAAAAATCATTACGAGCTAGCCTAATTTAGTCTTATGTCTATCGGAATTTTAGGAAAGAAATTGGGCATGTCCCAACTTTTCGACGAGAAAGGTAATTCGGTGCCAGTTACTCTAATTGAGGCTGGTCCTTGCCGTATCACTCAATTGAAAACTGCCGCTTTGGATGGTTATAGTGCCGTTCAGATAGGATATGGCTTGTCCAAAGATAAGCATATAAGTAAGCCTGAAAAGGGACATCTGTTGAAATCAGGTGAAGAACTTTTAAAGCATTTGAAAGAATATAGGGTTGAAGAAACTTCATCTTATGAAATCGGAAATCAAATAACAGTAAAAAACTTTGAGGTTGGTCAAAAAGTTGATATCAGTGGCAAATCTATGGGTAGAGGTTTTGCTGGTTACCAGAAAAGACATGGTTTTAGCAGAGGTCCTATGAGTCATGGTTCAAAAAATCATAGAGCACCTGGATCTACAGGAGCAGGAACAACTCCAGGCAGAATTTATCCTGGAAAAAGAATGGCAGGAAGATATGGAGGAAAACAAATTACAACTAAAGGTTTGTTAGTTCTGAAAATTGATAATCAGAAGAATTTGCTTGTAGTAAAGGGTTCTGTACCAGGCAAGCCAGGCTCAATAATAAATATTAAGCCAAATAATGTTGTAGGCAAAAAAGGAGGTGAAAAATCATGACAACACTCGAAACTCTTAAGTGGGATGGTAAAAAATCCGGCAAAGTTTCTCTTGATTTAGCAGTTGCTAAAGAAACTTCTTCTGCAGACTTAATACATAGAGCAGTCCTTAGGCAGCTAGCAAATAAAAGACAGGGAACGGCATCAACTTTGACAAGATCTGAAGTGCGTGGGGGCGGAAGAAAGCCATATAAACAGAAAGGTACAGGAAGAGCTCGTCAAGGATCAATAAGGACACCCTTAAGACCTGGTGGGGGAATTATTTTTGGACCGAAACCACGTTCTTACAATCTTGATATGAATCGTAAAGAACGTAGGTTAGCTCTTAGAACTGCACTTATGTCTAGAGTATCTGATATGAAGGCCGTTGAAGATTTTGGATCTACTTTAAAGCAGCCTAAAACAAGTGATATCATTAATGGCCTTGCTAGATTAGGCATACAAAAAACTGAAAAAGTGTTGGTTATTCTTGATAGCCCGTCCGATGTTATAAAAAAATCCATTAATAATATTGAAAAAGTAAAATTAATTGCCGCCGATCAATTAAATGTATTTGATATTCTCAATGCTAGTAAATTGGTAATAGGGCAATCAGCGATAGATAAAATTCAGGAGGTTTATGCATCATGAGTAAATTATTCGATTCTCGTTTAGCCGATGTAATAAGAAAGCCAGTTATTACTGAGAAGGCTACAAATGCGCTAGATCTTAATCAATATACTTTTGAAGTAGATCATAGAGCGGCAAAACCACAAATAAAGGCAGCTGTTGAAGCCTTATTCAGTGTTAAAGTCGTAGGAGTTAACACTATGAATCCTCCTAGGAGAACAAGAAGAGTCGGGAAATTTTCCGGTAAGCGTTCTCAGGTCAAGAAGGCAATTGTGCGTCTTGCTGAAGGAGACAAAATCCAACTATTTCCAGAATCTTAAGGAGTTTTAATCATGGCAATCCGTAAATTTAAACCTTATACACCTGGTACTAGACAGAGAGTAGTTACTGACTTTAGTGAAATCACAGGTGCAAAACCCGAAAGATCACTAATAGTTCCAAAACATAGAGTTAAAGGCAGGAATAATCGTGGAGTCATCACTTGTCGTCATCGTGGAGGTGGTCACAAAAGGCAATATAGATTAGTTGACTTTAGAAGAGATAAAAGAAACATCAACGCTAAAGTTGCAGCTATACACTACGATCCTCATAGAAATGCACGGCTGGCACTGTTATTTTACGAAGATGGGGAAAAAAGATATATTATCGCTCCAGCAGGAGTAAAAGTCGGACAAAATGTCATATCAGGAGAAAGTGTTCCAATTGAAGATGGTAATGCAATGCCACTTTCTGTTATGCCATTAGGATCTAGTGTTCATTGTGTTGAGTTATATGCAGGTAGGGGTGCTCAGATGGTTAGATCCGCAGGAGCTAGTGCTCAAGTTATGGCAAAAGAGGGAGATTATGTTGCTTTAAAACTCCCATCTACCGAGGTAAGACTTGTAAGAAAAGAATGCTACGCAACTCTTGGTGAAGTTGGTAATTCTGAAATAAGAAATACTAGCTTA
The DNA here is from genome assembly GCA_902574405.1 of uncultured Prochlorococcus sp. Classification (GTDB taxonomy): domain Bacteria; phylum Cyanobacteriota; class Cyanobacteriia; order PCC-6307; family Cyanobiaceae; genus Prochlorococcus_A. Next base: position 4,155 of record CACGMX010000029.1, read on the forward strand.
GGTAAAGCAGGAAGAAGAAGATGGCTTGGAAGAAGGCCTCAAGTAAGAGGAAGTGTAATGAACCCATGTGATCATCCACATGGAGGAGGAGAGGGAAAGGCACCAATTGGTAGAGCAGGACCAGTTACTCCATGGGGTAAACCAGCTCTTGGATTAAAGACACGTAAAAAGAACAAACCAAGTAATAAATTAGTTGTTCGAAGACGCCGTCGCATTTCTAAGAGGAGTAGAGGAGGAAGAGACTCTTGATTACTTCATTTATTATTTCAATTTCTATTACATAATCATGGGACGTTCACTAAAAAAAGGACCTTTTATAGCAGATAGCTTGCTCAAGAAGGTAGAAAAACAAAATACTGATGATGACAAGTCTGTTATCAAAACTTGGTCGAGATCCTCTACGATTTTACCTTTAATGATTGGTCATACAATCGCCGTACACAATGGCAAGACTCACATTCCAGTATTTATTACTGAACAAATGATTGGTCATAAACTTGGTGAATTTGCTCCTACACGCACTTACCGAGGTCATATAAGAGATAAGAAAGGAGCAAAATCATGACAAAAACACCTGAAACAGGAAAAACAGCAATCGCTCATGGGAATTACGTTCGCGGATCAGCCTCTAAAGTGAGAAGAGTTTTGGATCAGATAAGGGGTAGGTCTTATAGAGATGCATTGATTATGTTGGAATTTATGCCTTACAGATCTACAGACCCCATCACTAAAGTTCTAAGATCTGCGGTTGCTAATGCAGAACATAACCTTGGAATGGATCCATCCACCTTAGTTATTTCCTCTGCATGGGCTAATAGTGGTCCAGTAATGAAAAGGTATAGGCCCAGAGCTCAAGGTCGAGCTTTTTCAATTAAAAAACAGACTTGCCACATCAGTATTTCTGTTGAATCTGCTCCTACTCTAACTAATGCGGAGGTACAAAACTAATGGGACATAAGATACATCCTTCTGGACTAAGATTAGGAATTACACAAGAGCATCGCTCTAAGTGGTTTGCTACTTCTAAAACATATCCAATACTTCTCCAAGAAGATTTTAGAATTCGTAACTTCATACAAAAAAAATATGGAGCAGCAGGAATTAGCGATGTTTTAATTGCTAGAAAAGCTGACCAACTGGAACTTGAATTAAAAACAGCAAGACCAGGAGTTATAGTTGGAAGACAAGGAAGTGGTATTGAAGAATTAAGATCTGGCATTCAAAAAACTATAGGGGATAGAACAAGGCAAGTTAGAATAAACGTTGTAGAAGTTGAACGCGTAGATGCTGATGCCTTTTTACTAGCTGAATATATTGCGCAACAACTTGAAAAAAGAGTCGCCTTTAGAAGAACTATAAGGATGGCTTTACAAAGGGCTCAAAGGGCTGGAGTATTAGGTCTTAAAATTCAAGTAGGGGGAAGGTTGAATGGCGCTGAAATAGCTAGAACTGAATGGACTAGAGAAGGTAGAGTTCCATTACATACATTGAGAGCTGAAATTGACTATGCAACACGTGAAGCTAATACAACTTACGGTGTTCTAGGAATTAAAGTTTGGGTTTTCAAAGGTGAAGTTCTCCCTAAAGAAGAACAAACTATCCCTGTTGGTGCGAGTCCTAAGAGGAAAGCTAGTAGAAGACCTCAGCAATTTGAGGATCGTTCAAATGAGAATTCATAGGAGGTATAAAAATGCTTAGTCCAAAACGTACTAAATTTCGTAAACAACATAGAGGCAGAATGAGGGGTGTAGCCTCAAAAGGTAATACTATCGCATTCGGTCAATTTGCTCTCCAAGCTCAAGACTGTGGCTGGGTCACTGCACGTCAAATTGAAGCAAGCAGAAGAGCTATGACCAGATATATCAAACGTGGTGGTCAAATCTGGATAAGAATATTTCCTGATAAACCCGTAACCATGAGACCTGCCGAAACCAGAATGGGTTCTGGTAAAGGTAATCCAGAGTTTTGGGTCGCAGTTGTAAAACCTGGAAGAATACTTTTTGAAATGGGTGGTGAGGATATCACTGAGGAAATTGCAAAGGAAGCTATGCGTCTGGCTCAATACAAACTTCCTGTAAAAACTAAATTTATCTCCATTGATAAAAATCTAGAAAATTCCTCCCAAGAAAATACAATAAATAGTAAAAAATCTCAAGAGGAGGTTAAAAAATGAAAAACTCAGAGTCACTTAAAGAATTTAAAAAATTAAATTCTGAACAAATTACTGAAAAGATTGACCAATTACGAAAAGATCTTTTTGACTTGAGATTCAAGCAAGCTACGAGACAGCTTAATGAAACTCACAAATTTAAAATTATCAAGAAACAAGTTGCGCAATTACTCACTCTCAGTAAGAGTCAATCTGCTTCTAAAACAACTTCTGATTAATTATTAGTTATGGCACTCAAAGAAAGAATTGGTACTGTTGTCAGCGACAAAATGGATAAAACAGTTGTTGTTGCTGTTATTAACAGATATCCACATCCTACTTATAAAAAAATTGTAAGTAGAACTACACGATATAAGGCGCATGATCCAGAAAATACATGTGTTTTAGGTGATCGAGTTAAAATTAGAGAAACTAGACCGCTCAGTGCTCATAAAAGATGGGCAATAGAAGAGATTCTCAATAAAACAAGTCAGGCAAAGGAGGTTAAAAAATGATTCAACAAGAAACTTATTTAACAGTTGCCGATAATAGCGGAGCAAAAAGACTCCAATGTATTAGGGTTTTAGGTTCTAATAGAAGGTATGCGCATGTCGGAGATGTAATCGTAGCAACTGTAAAAGATGCTCTTCCTAACATGGGAGTTAAGAAATCTGAAGTTGTTAAAGCTGTTATTGTCAGAACTAAAGCAACATTAAGAAGAAATACTGGTAACTCAATCAGATTTGATGACAATGCGGCAGTATTGATTAATGAAGATAAGAACCCAAAAGGTACGAGAGTCTTTGGTCCTGTAGCTAGAGAACTGCGGGATAAAAATTATACAAAGATTGTTTCTCTTGCTCCGGAGGTGATTTAAATGTTGGATTCATTAAAGCAAAAGAAAAATGTCCAGAGAATAAAAATGAGAATCAAAACTGGAGATTTGGTAAAAGTAATTAATGGCAAGGACAAAGGTAAAACTGGTGAGGTTTTAAAAACCATCCCTCTTGAAAATAGAGTAGTTGTAAAGGGAATTAACCTTAGGACTAAACATGTAAAACCAACTCAGGAGGGAGAAACTGGAAGAATACTTACAGAAGAAGCATCTTTACATGCATCAAATGTAATGTTCTTTTCAAAGGATAAAAATCTTACAAGTAAGATTGAATACTTTATTGATAAAGAGGGGGTTAAGAAAAGAAGATTGAAGAAAACTGGTGAAGTAATTGATTAATTTTTCATCAGAAACCAGATTTCAACCTTTTCTAATTTATCAATTCTGACAAAGACCAGAATTAACAAAAAATTATGACTCTAAAAAATCGCTACAAAGAATCAATAAGACCAAAACTTTTAAAGGACCTTGGTCTTAAAAATATTCATCAAGTACCTAAAGTTGTCAAAGTCAACGTTAACAGAGGTCTTGGTGAGGCAGCTTCAAATTCGAAAGCTCTAGAAGCCTCTTTAAACGAAATGGCAACAATTACAGGACAAAAGGCCCTTGTAACTAGGGCTAAAAAAGCTATCGCGGGTTTTAAAATTCGTGAGGGCATGCCGATTGGTTGTACTGTCACTTTGAGAGGAGACAGGATGTATTCCTTTTTGGAGAGGTTTATAAATCTAGCTTTACCAAGAATAAGAGACTTCAGAGGAGTTAATCCAAAAAGTTTCGATGGGAGAGGGAATTATACCGTTGGAGTGAAAGAGCAATTGATTTTTCCTGAAATCTCTTTTGATAAAATAGATTCAATAAGAGGTATGGATGTAACTATTGTCACTAGTGCAAAATCAGATCAAGAAGGTAAAGCTCTCTTGCAAGAGTTAGGAATGCCTTTTAGTAAGAATTAAATTAAAACTATGTCAAATCACGATCCTATTTCAGATATGCTTACTCGAATTAGAAATGCGAGTCAAAAAAAGCATACAACCACATCAATCCCATGTTCAAAAATGTCCCTAAGTATTGCAAAAGTGCTTCAAAAAGAGGGATTTATTTCTGATATTAATGAGGAAGGTGAAGGCTATAAATCACAAATAATACTTGGTCTGAAATATAGTGGTAAAAACAAATTTCCTACTATCCGATCTATGCAAAGAGTTAGTAAACCTGGTTTGAGAATATACAAAAATACTAGAGGTTTACCAAAAGTTCTTGGAGGTCTTGGAGTTGCCATAATTTCAACTTCTAAAGGCGTAATGAGTGATCGCGATGCTAGAAAGCAAGGCATTGGCGGCGAAGTCCTCTGCTATGTTTATTAAGGAGAATTAATCATGTCAAGAATCGGAAAAACACCAGTACTTATTCCAGAAAAAGTTACAGTTGATTTTGATGGATTAACAGTTACAGTGAAAGGTCCAAAGGGTGAGTTAAAACGTCTCATGCCTGAGGGAGTTAGTTTTGATAAGAAAGATAATACTGTTGTAGTAAGTCCTACTACAACCAAAATATATTCAAGGCAGAGACATGGTTTATGTAGAGCCTTAATTGCAAATATGGTTGAAGGGGTTACGCAAGGTTTTACAAAGAAACTAGAAATTGTTGGCGTTGGATCAAGAGCACAAGTAAAAGGTAAAAATCTAGTTGTAAGTGCAGGATATAGTCATCCTGTAGAAATGATCCCCCCCGATGGTATAACATACAAAGTTGAGAGTAATACAAACGTTACCGTATCTGGAATTGATAAGGAAATTGTTGGCAATGAAGCAGCAAAAATCAGATCAATTAGACCTCCAGAGCCATATAAAGGAAAAGGAATTAAATACCATGATGAGAGAATTCTCAGAAAAGCTGGTAAATCTGGCAAAAAATAATTCCAAATAAAAACAATGACCAAACTTTCCAGGAAATTACAAACCCAAAAAAGACATAGAAGATTAAGAAGATTCTTAATTGGAGATGCAACGCGTCCAAGATTATCTGTTTTTCGCTCCAATAACCATATTTATGCTCAGGTCATAGATGATAGCGCTCAAACAACTATTTGCTCAGCTTCAACTGTTGATAAGGAACTGAGAGAAAAATCTGAGAAATTATCTGCTGATTGTAATTCTTCTTCCATTGTTGGAAAATTATTAGCAAAAAGAGCGATTAAAAAAGGTATTAAGCAAGTAATTTTTGACCGTGGAGGTAACTTATATCACGGCAGAGTAAAGGCACTTGCGGACGCTGCTCGTGAAGCTGGCCTAGAATTCTAACTCTTAATTTTTTACTATGACTGACACTCCAACAAAAAAAGAAATTCAATCCAATAACGATAACGTTCCTGGAGCTATGCCCATAGAACAAAAAAAGAATAATCGTAATGATCGAAAAAGAAATAGAAGAGGTGATTCAAAAAATCTTGAGAGAGACTCTGATTGGCAAGAAAGAGTAGTTCAAATTAGACGTGTTTCTAAGACTGTTAAAGGTGGAAAAAAAATGAGTTTTAGAGCAATTGTTGTTGTAGGTAATGAGAAAGGTCAAGTTGGAGTTGGAGTTGGTAAAGCAGGTGATGTCATTGGTGCAGTGAGAAAGGGTGTTTCAGATGGTAAAAAGAATCTTGTTAGGGTTCCCTTAACCTCCAATAATTCAATACCGACTTTATCTAAAGGTCGAGATGGTGCTGCTAATGTACTAATTAGACCAGCTGCCCCAGGTACAGGTGTAATTGCTGGTGGTTCAATAAGAACAGTTTTAGAATTAGCCGGCATAAAAAATGTCTTAGCAAAAAGATTGGGTAGTAAAACACCTTTGAATAATGCAAGAGCTGCTATGGTAGCTCTTTCTCAATTAAGAACACACAAATCTGCCTCAAGGGAGAGAGGCATCTCACTTGAACAGCTCTATTCTTAAAATTATGACTTCAACATTAAATACACTTAAATCAAACTCTGGCTCGAGAAAGAAAAAACTAAGAAAGGGTAGAGGAATTGCAGCTGGTCAGGGGGCATCATGTGGTTTTGGAATGAGAGGACAAAAGTCACGTTCTGGAAGACCTACACGTCCAGGTTTTGAAGGTGGCCAAATGCCTCTATATAGGAGAGTTCCAAAATTAAAGCACTTTGAAATAATTAATCAAAAGAACTTTTCCATTATTAATTTAGAAAAATTAAATGATTTCAAAGATAACGATATAGTTAATCTTGATTCACTAGTTAAGAAGGGATTAATCTTTAAACCAAAATTTCCTTTAAAAATCCTAGGTAATGGAAAAATTAATGTAAAGCTAAAAGTCCAAGCTCATGCATTTACAAAAGTTGCAAAACAAAAAATTGAGGACGCAGGTGGATCCTGCGAGCTTATAAATAATAAATAAATTTACTAAAAATTTACGTAAGCTTCAAAATGTTTGTCAACAAAAGTAGAAATCCTAGCGCTTCTGAAATACTTTCCCAATTATTTTTAAATAAAGAGCTAAGAAGTAGAGTTTTAACAACTTTAGGACTTCTCCTTTTAGTAAGACTTGGTATTTATATACCCATGCCTGGTATTGATAGGGTTGCTTTTAAAAGTTTTATAGATCAAGGTGGTCAATTAATAGGTTTTTTAGATATTTTTACTGGAGGAGGAATTTCAACCTTAGGAATATTTGCATTAGGCATACTTCCTTTTATCAATGCATCAATTATTATTCAGCTTCTCACAGCTTCATTACCTGTTCTTGAAGATTTACAAAAAAATGAAGGAGAAGCGGGAAGAAGAAAAATTGCTCAAATAACTAGATATGTTTCATTAGGATGGGGTTTTTTACAAAGTATAATTTTTTCCTTAATTCTCAGACAATATGCTATTGAGGGGATAAGTGAAACTACATTTGTCTTACAAACCTCCATTGCCTTAGTTACTGGTTCAATGTTAGTAATGTGGTTTAGTGAAATTATTACTGAAAAAGGGATAGGTCAAGGTGCTTCACTGGTAATTTTTTTGAATATTGTTTCGACTTTACCTAAGGCTCTAAGTTCAACCATTGAAAAAGCTCAAACTGGTGATAGAGGAGATGTTTTAGGTATAGCAGTTTTACTTGGAGTATTTCTACTTACAATTGTTGGGATAATTTTTGTCCAAGAGGGGGCAAGACGCATACCTATTGTTAGTGCAAAAAGGCAGATAGGAAATGCAACACTACTTCCTACAAGGCAAAGTTATTTACCTTTGAAATTAAATGCAGGAGGAGTCATGCCAATTATATTTGCATCTGCTTTAATCTTTTTACCAATAACTATTGCAAATGTTACGGGCAATCCAGTCTTAATCAAGCTAGCAAGTAGTTTAAATCCAGGATCTTCTAATCCGTGGCCATATGCTCTTACATTTTTCGCCTTGATTTTGGGCTTTTCTTATTTTTATGCATCTCTTACTATTAATCCAGTGGATGTAGCCTCAAATTTAAAGAAAGGAGGAGTAGCGATACCAGGAGTTAGACCAGGAACTAATACAGCAAACTACTTATCAGGTATACAAAATAGGTTGACATTATTGGGAGGATTATTTCTGGGTTCAGTAGCAATAATTCCCGCTGCAGTAGAGAGAGCTACAAATGTACAGACCTTTCAAGGTTTAGGAGCTACTTCATTACTTATTCTTGTGGGTGTTGCTATAGATACTGCTAAGCAAATTCAAACTTATGTTATTTCACAAAGGTATGAGGGACTAATTAAAAATTAATGAAAAAACATTTATTATTTTTAGGAGCCCCTGGAGCAGGGAAAGGGACTCAAGCGAAATTGCTAAGTCAAACTAACTCTTACTTACACCTTTCTACTGGTGAATTATTAAGAAAAGAAATCGAAATGAATACTACCCTTGGTATCCAAGTAAAAGATATTATGAATCGAGGGGAACTTGTAAGTGATGAACTCGTATTAAAGATAGTAAAACATAATTTAGTTCAGGATAATAACGGTTGGATTCTAGATGGTTACCCAAGGAATTTATCTCAAGCAAATTCATTGAATGAAGTCTTAACTGAAATTAATCAATCTTTAGAAGTGGTTTTTTATTTAGATATTCCCGAAGAAGTGCTAATTCAGCGTTTGCTCTTAAGAGGGAGAAAAGATGATACAGAAGATACAATTAGAAAAAGAGTTGATATTTATAAAAAAACTACAGAACCATTGATTCATTATTTTAAAGATCTCTCATTGTTAGAATATATTGATGCTGATAGAGATTTAAAAACCATTTCCTCTGATATCAAACAAAAAATGGCTTGATGATGATGTAGAATATAGTATTAACGTTTTATTTGTTAAATCACCATGAAGGTCAGATCTTCAGTCAAAAAAATTAGTCCTGACGATCAGATCGTGAGGAGAAGAGGTAAAATCTATGTTATAAACAAGAAAAGACCTCGCAATAAACAGCGTCAGGGTTAAATTTCAACCCTAAAATTCAAACTTTTATTTATTCAAAACACGTGGCCAGGATTGTAGGAATTGACATACCTCGCGAAAAGCGAGTTGAAATTGCATTAACATATGTCTATGGAATTGGTTTAACGAGATCAAAGCTAATTCTTGCTAATACGGGTGTAAACCCAGATACTCGTGTCAAAGACCTTTCAGATTCTGATGTGCAAAAACTTAGAGGTGCCACAGAAGAATTCACTTTAGAGGGGGATTTGAGAAGAAAAGAGGGAATGGCTTTGAAACGTCTTCAAGATATAGGTTGTGTAAGAGGAAGAAGACATAGAATGAGTCTTCCAGTAAGAGGTCAAAGAACTAGAACCAATGCAAGAACAAGACGGGGTTCTAGAAAAACAGTTGCTGGAAGAAAAAAATAATTAACTAAATCTATCTACAAATTGAAGTATTAAATTAAAACATCATGGCAGCTACAGTAAAAAAAACAGGTTCAAAGAAATCTAAACGTAATGTACCTAATGGTGTGGTACATATCCAAAGCACATTTAATAATACAATCGTCTCAATTACTGACACTTCTGGCCATGTAATCTCTTGGTCCTCTGCAGGCGCAAGTGGATTTAAAGGGGCTCGCAAAGGTACGCCATTTGCTGCTCAAACAGCTGCTGAAGCTGCAGCCAGAAGAGCGCTTGATCAAGGTATGAGGCAAATAGAAGTATTGGTAAGAGGGCCTGGCGCAGGTAGGGAAACAGCCATAAGAGCTTTACAAGTGGCCGGATTAGAAAT
>CACGMX010000030.1 GCA_902574405.1 uncultured Prochlorococcus sp.
CTCTAGAAAGCTGCTCTAATAAAATTTTTTCAACGTTTTGCCACTTTATTAATTGATCAGGAAATAGGTCTACTGTTCCTCTTAGGTTTTTTAAGTTATTCAAAGTTCTAAAAAATAATTCAAAATTTTTAATTCATCTAGAAATTAATCTTTGATTGGTTATTTTGTGAGACAATTTTAATTTAACATTTAGTAAAACTATTGGGAATTAATAAAAGTAAAGAGAATCAACATTGCGGTACAAAACCAAAAAAAATTGCTTTTGGAATAGCACCCCTTGGTATAGTTTCAATAGGAATAGTGCCAATGGGAGTAATTAGTATAGGGGTAGTCCCAATGGGTGTATTTTCTTTTGGTGCAGTCGCAATGGGAATAGTCAATTTATCAGTAGTCGGGATGGGAATTATCTCTGCCGGTGTTACTACTATGGGGATATGGGAGTATTCACCTAATTCTCATCAAAATCATCATAATCATTCCAAACAAATTTCAGATTCAAATAAGGAAAATATGATGTCAGATCTATTTAACACTAAACAAGAAGCTGAAAAGGCTGCTTCAAAATACGGATGTATTGGAGCACATAAAATGGGTAATAAATGGATGCCTTGTAAGATGCACTAAATATTTTCTTAATCAAAAATTAAATAAATATTAATTCAAAATCTCAACTCTAAAATCAAGATTTTTTGCCTCATCAATAGTTAATTTTCTTGACCAAGCTCCTTGCACAGGACTATTCCATCTGAACCCAGCATTTTTAGCTAAAGACCTATCTTCATAACTAACCAAAGCCTTGTATAAAAACCTCGGTTCAGTAGCTTTAAGTAAAAGTTCCTCTAAGTTGTCGCATTTTTTGAAGACCTCAGATATATAAAAGCAATCAGATAAAGCTCTATGTAAATTCCAAACTGGTATTGAAAAAGATAAGGCTAGATCAGTTACTGAAGGTCTTGTTTTTAGTGATTTTTGAAAAGACCAATTAATATCCTCTAAACTACATATCCATTTCTTATTAAGCTTAGGCAATCTTCCTTTTCCAAACCATTTCTTATCAAACTCCACATTATGAGCAACAATGAAATCTGAAGAATCAACAAGTTTTAGAAAGAAATTCAATCCATCTTCCCATGGTTGAGAGATATTAGTTACTTCTGCAGATATACCATTTACATTTTCAGCTTCATTATTATTAACTGGAAATAAAAAAGAAACTTGTGAAAGTACACATTTAAAAGATACATCAAATAGGATGCAACCTATTTCTATAACTTCATCTTTATTTTCGTCTAAACCTGTTGTTTCAGTATCAAGAATTAAAACTTTTTCAATTTTTTTATTTTTATTAGCAACACTGTCCTCAGAGGGATTGGTGTTAATTTGATCATGAAGAAAATCCAATTGATTTAATTCTTTTTTGTTAAATAGTTCCAATTAACTCAAAATACTTTCATTTATCTTGACGCATTTAATAAATATTTCTTTTAAATTAATATAAATTAAGAAATATGATTAGAAAATAATTTTTGAAACATTTTTAGCTTATGAAAGATGACTTTTACAAAATATCAATTTAATAATTTTTGTTATTGGCCTTCAAATCCAAAAAAAATTGTGGAATTTATTGGTGGAAGTTATCTAGCTTCTAAACCAGATTTAACTTATAGAAGATTTATAGAGAGTTTAATTAATAAAAATTATGCAGTACATGCTTATAAATACACTCCACAATTCGATCACCAACAACTTGCTATTAAAGCATGGAGGGATTTCAAGAATTGCCGAATATCTTTATCCAAAAGAATAGGAGCATCAATTCCTTCAATAAGAATTGGTCATAGCCTAGGCTGCAAACTCCATTTAATTTCCCCTGATGGTGGAAGAAATTGTGAAAAATTCATATCTATTAGTTTTAATAACTTCAGTGCTAACAAATCTATTCCATTATTGAAACAAATTTCTCAAAAATTAGAATTCAACAGTGAATTCAGCCCAAGCCCTGAAAGAACTTTACGATTAATTGAAAAAACATATAATCAAAAAAATAACTTCCTAATAAAATTCAACTCAGACGAATTAGATCAAACAGATAAATTATTTTCTTGTCTGAAAGCAAGAAAAGAAGATAATTCTAAGGGGGTAATGTTAAAAGGTACACACACTATAATTGCAAGCGCAGGACTAAGAGAAAATTTTTTGGGAGACTGGGCCGATGATGAATTCAAAAGAAATACAATAAAAAAAATTTCCAATTTAATTGATGAATCTAATTAGGATAATTCTTTCAGCTTTTCTAAAACAGCACTGTCTTCAAGAGTGCTTATATCACCGCTAATTTTTTCTCCAGCAGCCAAAGATCTTAAAATTCGCCTCATAATTTTTCCACTACGTGTTTTCGGAAGAGAGTCAGATATTATAATCTTTTCAGGCTTTGCGATAATTCCAATTTCATTAACAACATGTTTCTTTAGATCCTCTACTAATTCTGAAGAACCGTTAACGTCTTTCTCTAGAGATACAAAAGCAACTATAACTTCACCTTTTAAATCATCTTTTTTACCAACGACTGCGGACTCTGCAACTGATTTATGACTTACCAAAGCAGATTCTATTTCCATTGTTCCTAACCGATGTCCTGAAACACTTATGACATCATCAACTCTTCCCATAATCCATATATAACCATCTTCATCAATGCGTGCTCCATCTCCAGCAAAATAAACATTTTTTTCTCCCTTAAAGGAAATATATTCCCAATAACTCTCTAAATATCTCTCTGGGTTTCCGTGAATTGTTCTCATCATCCCTGGCCAAGGTTTCTTAATAATTAAATAGCCACCCTCGTTCTCCTTAACCTTTTCTCCATTCTTATCGACAATTTCAACTTCGATTCCTGGCAGAGGGAAAGTAGCTGAACCTGGCTTTGTAGCAACGGCTCCAGGCAAGGGACTTATCATCACACCACCAGTCTCAGTTTGCCACCAAGTATCAACAATAGGACATTTATCATTACCGATAACATCCTTATACCACATCCATGCTTCGGGATTAATTGGTTCTCCAACTGTGCCCAAAAGCCTAAGACTCTCAAGATTATATTTATCAGGGATTTCACGCCCAGACTTCATAAATGCTCTTATTGCAGTTGGTGCAGTATAAAAAATAGAAACCTTATATTTTTGAACAATTTCCCAAAAAGCCCCTAAATTTGAGGGTCTTGGCACTCCCTCATACATTAAGGTTGTACCACCATTAGATAAAGGCCCATAAACTATGTAACTATGCCCTGTAATCCAACCAACATCAGCAGTACACCAGTAAATGTCTTCATCTTTCAAATCAAAAATCCATTTGAATGTCAAATGGGACCAAAGATTGTAACCACCTGTAGTGTGAACTACCCCTTTGGGCTTTCCAGTTGAGCCAGAAGTATAAAGAATAAAAAGTCTATCCTCGCTATTCATTATTTCTGGTTCACAATGATCTTTTTGATCTTTTAATAATTCGTGCCACCAAAAATCTCTTTCATCCACCATCGAAATATTTTTTTGGGATCGTTGAACAACAACTACTTTTTCAACAACTTTATCTGCACCACTTTCAATGGCTGAATCAACTGCTTTCTTAAGTTCAATTACCTTATCTTTTCTAAAACCACCATCAGCAGTTACAACAAATCTGGCGTTTCCATCAATTAACCTATCTTTTAATGCTTCTGAAGAAAATCCTCCAAAGACAACTGAATGAGGCGCGCCAATTCTTGCACAAGCTAACATTGCAAACATCGCTTCAGGAATCATCGGCATATAAATACATACCAAATCTCCTTTTTTTACACCAATTGATTTTAGTGCATTAGATGCTTTACATACCTCTTTTAGAAGTTCTTCGTAAGTATATTTTTTACTATCTCCTGGTTCGCCTTCCCATATAAGTGCAGTCTTTCCTCCAAGTCCTCTCTTTATGTGTCTATCTAAGCAGTTATATGTAATATTGAGCTTCCCTTCTTTGAACCATTTAAAAAAGGGCGCATTTTCGTTATCTAATACAGTTTGAAATGGTTCAAACCAATCTAATTCAGATTTTGCAAAAGATCCCCAAAATTTAATAGGATTTTCTAATGCTTGTTTTTTTAGACTTAGCAATTCTTCTTGAGAACAAATATTTGAGTTTTCTGCAAATTTCTTTGATGGAGGGAAAATTCTCTTTTCTTCAAGTATGTTATTGATTGAATTTTTTTTATCTAATGACATTAAATGAATCTATGCATAATAAATTTAGTCGAAAAAATTAGGGTTTTCAAAAATTTTAATATTAATTTAGTTCAAAGTTTATTTCTAATAGATCTAATAAATACGGCTTAGAACAAATTCTGGAAGTGCCATTAAAGCTCTTTTATATTCTGAATCAGGAAGCCAGACTATAGCTTCTTTAGAAAGCATTGCAAAATCTTCAGCTAGTTTCCTTGAACTTTCAATAGCTTTAGAGTTCATGATGATATTAAGAGCATCATCTAAATCATCTTTTTCAGCAAGTTCTCTGTTTATAAGAACTGATAATTGTTTATTTTCTTCTAAGGCATATAAAACTGGGGCGGTAAGATAACCACTAGCAAGATCACTTACAGCAGGTTTTCCAAGTTGTTTATCATTTCCAGTAAAGTCAAGAATATCATCTACAACTTGGAATGCCAAACCAATATTTTTGCCAAAATCGTACAACGAGGTTAAGTTTTCGTCATTAATCCCACTCAAAACTCCAGCTGCTTTGCAACTATTGGCTATTAATGATGCTGTTTTGCAATAACTTTTATTGATGTATTTGGAAAAAGATTGAGCCGAATCAAATCTATTTAAATTTTGTTTAATTTCACCTTCTGCTAAGTCCATTATTACTCTACTAAGTAATTTAACTACATTTACATTGTCAAGATTTGCTAGGTGCCAACTTGCTTGAGCGAATAAAAAGTCACCCGCCAAAACAGCTACTCTGGTATTAAATCTACTATGAACTGTATCAACTCCCCTTCTTGTAGAAGCCTCATCAACAACATCATCATGGACCAATGAGGCTGTATGAATCATCTCAGTTATTTCAGCAAGCCTTTTATGTTTGGTTGTCAAGCAAAATTCAGGAGATATAGCTTTTGAAATTAACAATACGATGCCTGGTCTAAGTCTTTTACCCCCCGCACTAAAAAGATGTTCTGCTGCGGCTTGAAGAATTGGATGACCAGCTCCAATTAAATTTTTCAGTTCAAGAATAAGATCATCAAGATCATTTTCAACTGGTTGTAGTAGTTCTGTTACTGTATTCATGATTGACCTCTTATATATATTAAGGAATCAAACATTGCTTCGGAGGTTTACTAACCTTATTTCTTTATTAATTTCAAACCAAAATTTTACTTTTTTAAAAAATATATCTTTTTCTGAAGTAACAAAGAAATCTACATTTTCATAAGAAAGACTTTCATAACAGGCAGTTTTTGAAATAGAAAAAGATTCATTAAATTTTTTTATTAAAGCTACCGATGGATCAATAATTTTTATATTTGAATCCAATTTTTTTCTTAAAAAGTCATAAATTAAGGGATAGTGACTACATCCAAGTATTAATTCTTCAATATTTTTATTTATTAATGGTCTTAAGTATAAATCTGAAAGATAATTTAACTTATCAAGATTTAATTTTTCTTTTTCAATTTCCGATACAAATTCTGGACATTCTTGCTGAAATATTATCGTATTCACTTTCTTAGAATTTATAGCTTTTTTGTAATATGATGATCTAACAGTTGTTTGAGTAGCTAATACACCAATTATTTGTTTATCAACTATTCCCGATACTGAGTTTATAAGGTCAAAACAAGGGACCTTTAAATTATCTTCCAGAATATCAAGTGCACATGCATTTGTTGTGTTACAAGCCACTAAAAGTGCATCCAAATTCTTATCAACAAAAAAATTGCAAATCTCCTTCGCAATTAATCTTATCTCTTTAAAATTTTTACTACCATAAGGTATTCTTTTTGTATCCGCTAAATAAAAAACTTCCACATCTTTACGTGTTTTTAGTAAAGAATTAAGGATAGTAAAACCTCCAATACCACTGTCAAATATCCCTATTTTAAGCTTCACCCTTTTTGAGAAAGATATTCAAGAATGCCTTTTGCAATTGCATAAGCTAACCTTTTACGATGCGTTGTTTTTTTTAATCTTCTTGCATCTAATCTCCCCGTTAAAAATCCAATTTCTACAAGAACTGCAGGCATCTTAGTATTTTTAATTACGTAAAATCTACCTTGTTTAACGCCTCGATCAGGACTTCCAGGAGAAACTCTTAAAATTTGTTTTTGAATTTTTTTAGCAAGTAACCTACCTCTCCCACCTCTGTAGTAAAAGGTTTCTAATCCATTAATATCCCTTCTTTTCCCCCTTGAAGCATTTGCATGAATACTTACAAAGATATCAGCATCCGTTTTATTAGCAAAAGAAACTCTTGGAGGTAAATCTAAATCAACTTCATTCTTTCTGGTTAATCTTACTTGGACACCTTTCTCAGAGAGTAATTTTTTAGTTATTTTGGAAACCTCTAGGACAACATCTGTTTCCCTAATTCCACCAATACCTATTGCACCCGGATCAGGGCCTCCGTGACCTGGGTCGATAACAACATAAAATTTGTTTTGTTTTACGTCTGGTAATTTCAAGTAATCATAATTACGTTTCTCTTTATGAATTGAGTTTTGATTTTTTTTAATATTTCCTATTCTCTTATCAACTAGGCCTTCACCAATCTTTTTAAAAGGATATTTTGAATCAAATAGTTTAATTCTCCACCTATTTTGATCTAAGCCAACCAATCGCCAAGTCAAAGGTTTCAAGTCAGTTTCTTGCTTAAATTCAATTACTAGTCTTGTTGTACCCTTATTTGGTTTACCTAATCTAATTTCCTTTATTGGGCCATTACCTTTTATTGTTCTAGGTTTTTTTAATTCCCCTGGAAAATCTATCCAGAATCTATCTCCAGATATTTGGTTAGCCTTCTTAAAGTATGCTCTTAAATTTGTATTTGATTTAGTTCTTAATTCTAAAGCACCATTATTTTTTATAGCCCATGCCGCAAGAGCACTAGAAGATTTAACTGGGAGGATTGAAGAATTTAAAAATAAAAAAACCGATAAATAACGAAAAAGTTTATTTTCTAAAAACTTTATCATTAGTTTGAAAACAATTTATTTTTTCTATGTTTAAGGCTTGGCATCTGCTCCCGAATTTTCTTTACTCTTTCTTTATCAGCAGGTGCTATTGCCGCTCCCTGAGTTTTTCCAGCATCAGACAAAACGGTACCCCATGGGTCAATTACCATTGCATGACCGTGACTTTGCCTTCTACCATAATGAATCCCAGTTTGAGCTGGGGCAACCACATATGCTGTATTCTCAATTGCTCTTGCTTGTAATAGAATTTGCCAATGATCTTTTCCAGTAAACGCTGTAAAAGCTGCCGGAATCATAATTAAATCTGCACCTTTCGAAGACAAATATCTATAAAGTTCTGGAAATCTGACGTCGTAACAAATTGATAATCCTATTTTGCATAACCCGGGGACATCTACTACAGGTGGATACTCCTCCCCAGATAAAATAGTGGATGATTCTTTATATAGATTTCCATCCGGCAAATCAACGTCAAATAAGTGGATCTTGTCGTATTTTGCCAAAATTTGACCGTCCTTCCCAAATAGTGCTGACCTATTAAAAGTATGACTGTTATCACCCGCAGGAACGGGATAACCTCCTCCCAAAAGAAATACTTGATACCTTTGTGACATGGTTTTTAGAAAATTCTCACACTTGACTGACAATTCAGAAGCTAATCTAAGTTTTTCATCATCTCCTCCTAAAAAAGCAAAATTCTCCGGCAATCCAATCAACTCAGCACCTCTTCTAGCCGCTAATTCAATCTGTTCCTCTGCTTCAATAAAGTTTGCATCAACATTTGAAGTACTCGTAATTTGTAATGCAGCTACCAAAAAATCAGTCAAGACTTTACTCCTATTGAACCAATTCGTAAATCATGAGGCACGAATCACACCTCTTTCAACTTGAGCTGGAACAATATCTAAGCAGTCAAGTTCAGAGCAACATTTAAAATCATCCTCGTAATCTCCAAGACTTGTCAATCTTTTGCCATGGGTTGCTGTTTTTAGGCATTTCAAAATATCATTTTTCCAAAAATTCCAAAGTGCCAAAGCAGCTTGTAATTCGTCATTCAGAACATTAATTTCGAAATCACAGTTCTGTTTTAGATATGAGGCTAAAGCACCAGCAGCTAAAGAATCCTCAAGTGAATAAGAGCCTTCCCAACCACTTCCAAGTATTAAAACATTTTCACTTTTTAATGAAATGATTTTTTCGGCAACTGCTTTCCTATTTGGCAGACCCATAGCAAATAAATGATTAGCATTTTGAACTTTTTGCAATGATTTAGTCCCATTAGTCGTACTCATAAATAGTCTTTTACCCTTAACTACTTTTTTGGTAACTGATAAAGGAGAATTTCCTAAATCAAAGCCCTTAATCTTCTTTCCGCCTCTCTCACCAAGCATTATTCTCTTTTCAGCTTGCCACTTATTTGCACATTCTTTTAATAAATTTAAATCTGCAAAAACTTGTATTGAGTCAGCTCCATTATTTAAAGCCCAGGAAATTGTGGTTGTAGCTCTTAAAACATCGATGACAACAGCAATCTCTGGATTTATTTCTGGAACATCCTTTGCAACGTGATAATAAGTAAGATTAATAATCAAGTCCTCTTCTAGTTAGATTATAGAAAACAGTTAATTAATTTGATTATTTTTTTTTTAAAAACAAACTTATTGATAATATATAACTAATTTGTTTTTACAGAAATCTCATCAAGTATTTAATTTGAAAATGAATAATATCCGCACAATAAAAGGTGGAGTTAATTTAAAAGGAAAAGTAAAAGTACCTGGAGATAAATCTATTTCTCATAGAGCTTTAATTATAGGAAGTATTGCTAAGGGTGAGACAACAATTGAGGGTTTTTTATATTCTGAAGATCCACTTTCAACTGCTGATTGTCTTAGAAAATTAGGTGTAAAAATACCAGAAATAAAAAAAAATGAACCTTTTACGATTTCTGGATTGGGTCTTGACGGATTAAAAGAGCCCAAAGAAATTCTAAATTGTGGGAATTCGGGAACCACCATGAGATTATTAATGGGGTTACTTGCCGGTCAAGAAGGTAAGAATTTTATTTTGACAGGTGACATTTCTCTAAATGAAAGGCCAATGGGCAGAGTGGGCAAACCATTATCCTTGATGGGTGGCAAAATTTTTGGTAGAGAAAAAGGTAACAAAGCTCCAATCTCAATTGATGGAAATAAACTAAAAGGGTGCGTTATAGGGACCCCTGTAGCAAGTGCTCAAGTAAAATCTGCAATCTTATTGGCAGGCCTCAAAGCTTCTGGAACCACTTCTGTTATTGAACCAGCATCTTCAAGGGATCATACTGAAAGAATGTTAAAAGCATTTGGAGCTGACATCAGTATCAGAGGAGAATTAGGAAGGAATGTAGTTATCAAGTCAGGGGGCAACTTAATTGGCCAGAGAATATTGATTCCTGGAGACATAAGCTCTGCTTCTTTTTGGATGATTGCTGCATCTATTGTTCCCAATTCAGAGATTTTAATTCAAAATGTCGGATTAAATCCAACTAGAACAGGTATTTTAAATGTAATGGATTCAATGGGGTGCAATTATGAGATTTTAGATGAATCGACTATTGCAGGTGAACCTATTGGATCTATTAAAGTCAAGACTTCAAATACTTTAAGATCATTCACTATTGAAGGAGATATTCTCCCAAAACTTATAGATGAAATTCCTATCCTTACTGTGGCTGCCTGTTTTTGTAATGGAGTTTCTGAAATTAAGGATGCACAAGAATTAAGAGTTAAGGAGACAGATCGATTAAAAGTCATGGCACGACAGTTACAAAAATTCGGTGCTGAAATAACAGAAAAAGAAGATGGGTTAATTATTAATGGGCAATCAAAATTCCATTCTGCGGAGGTAGACAGTGAGACAGATCATCGAGTAGCAATGAGTCTTGCTATTGCTTCACTTCTTGCCAAAGGTAACTCAAAAATTATGAGAGCAGATGCAGCTAGCGTTTCTTATCCCACTTTTTGGGAAGAGCTTGCCAAACTAAGTAAATAGCCTAAAAAGTTTTTGTCTGAATTAATAGAAGTTTTAACTAAAGATGGTAGTTACTCCTTGAGAAGTGTGTTTTTTCAAGAGAATTTCCATAGTTTATTGGGCGCATTGGAGGAAACAAAGTTAAAGTTTACATCTACTTCTAATTTGCAAAGATTTAAGGGTAAATCTCTCAATGTTTTGGATATATGTTTTGGTTTAGGATACAATTCCGCTTCTTTATTGGATGAATTAATTAAACAAAAATCAAATTTAAATTTGTATGCGTTGGAGATTGATAAAAAGCCTCTTGAATATTCGCTTAGAAACGAATCTTTCTTTAAATTATGGGCTCCTAAAGTCAAAACAATATTTGAATCACTGTATAAAAAAGATTACTTTGAGGATCAATTTTTTAAATGTAGTATTTTGTGGGGTGATGCCAGAGAAAAAATCAACATTCTTCCTTCATCAATTAAATTCGATCTGATTTATTTAGATGGTTTTTCTCCTCAAAAATGCCCACAAGTATGGACAATTGAATTTCTATCTAAAGTCACAGAAAAACTTAATTCTCAGGGTTATTTAATAACTTATTCCTCTTCAGCGGCAGTAAGAAAAGCTTTAAGAAATCTTGGCTTAGAAATTTTTAGCATTAAGCCAAGTTTTAAAAACAGAACTTTTTGGAGTCAGGGAACTGTCGCAATATCAAAATTTGATAAGGATCAATTGAAACCTAATTTCAATTTTGAAAAGTTATCTTTAATGGAAGAGGAACATCTCTTAACTAAAGCTAGTATTCCATATAGAGATCAAGATTTAAACTCAAGTAAAGAAGATATAATCAAAAGAAGATTGGATGATCAATTATTCTCAAATTTATTACCTACAAATAAATGGAGAAAGAAGTGGGGAATGACGAAGTTATCCGTTAAGAGTTAGATTAAATAAGGATTTCAAATAAAAATGTTAAGTGTTGCGATATTAGCGGCAGGCAAAGGCACCAGGATGGAAAGCTCATTGCCAAAAGTTTTGCATAAAATTTCTGGCAAAAGTCTTCTACAAAGGGTAATTGATACATGTGTCGAATTAAAACCTGATCAAATTTTCGTCATTACAGGACACAAATCAAAAGAAGTACAAAAGTCAATCACAAAAAATAAAAAAATCCATTTTGTTATTCAAGAACCGCAATCAGGAACCGGTCATGCTATCCAGGTACTTTGTAGAGAAGTAAAAAATCATGAAGGAAAACTTTTGGTACTTAACGGCGATGTGCCACTAATTAGGCCTAGCACTCTAAAAAGACTTTTGTATTTACACGATTCAAAAAAAGCTGATGTTTCTTTAATTACTACAAAGAAAACAAATCCTCATGGATATGGAAGAGTGTTTTTGAAGGGTGCTTTTATAGAGAGAATTGTTGAAGAAAAAGATTGCAATGATCTAGAAAGAGAAAATCCATTAATAAATGCAGGTGTTTACTGTTTTAACTGGAGTAACTTGTCAGCAATAATTAGTAACTTGCAAAGCAATAATAATCAAAAAGAGATTTACTTAACAGATACGGTATCTTTGCTAAAAAATTCATTAGGCCTCGAGGTAGAGGATAATAAAGAACTTCAAGGAATTAATAACAGAATTCAACTTTCAGAGTGCGAGGAAAGTATTCAGAATTTAATTAAAGAAAAGCATATGCTGAATGGTGTAACTTTTATAAATAAAGCAAGTTGTTCTATTAGTGAAGAAGCTGAAATTGGTAAGGATGTGATTATAGAGGCTAATACACATATAAGAGGGAATACCAAAATAAGTAGTCATAGCATTATCGGACCAAATACTTTTATTGAGAATTCTAATGTGGGATTAAATTGTGAAATTTCAAACTCTACTGTTTATGCTTCTCAGATAATGGATTATATAAAAATTGGCCCTTATAGTCATATAAGGCCTAATTCCAAAATATCTTCTCAAAGTAAGATTGGTAATTTTGTTGAAATAAAAAATAGTCAATTAGGGGAAGAATCTAAAGTAAATCATTTAAGTTATATTGGCGATTCTATTATTGGAAGCTCTACAAATATTGGAGCAGGCACTATTACTGCAAATTTTGATGGTCAGAGAAAACATCAAACAAAAATTGGGGGGAATTCCAATATTGGTGCAAATACAGTTTTTGTAGCGCCAATTAATCTCGGGGAATCAGTTACAACTGGAGCTGGTTCAGTGATCACCAAAGACTCAAAAGATAATTCATTAGCAATCTCAAGAACTAAGCAAGTCAATGTAGAAAACTGGAAAAAAAAGAAATCATAATCTAATTGATTAATTCAATAATTTTTTCAAGTTGCCAATATCTGCTTCCTTTGATAAGAATAGAATCACCTTTTTTTGTAGATTTGTTTATCTCTTTGGGTACATCCTTAATATTATTTAAAACTAAAAATTTTTTCTTATCTTTGAGATAATTAGTGTAAAATTTTTCATCTTTTTTATCGCAAATAAATAAACACTTTTTTATGTCTGAATTATTTATTAAGTTGAATATTTCTTTATGAAATTTTTCAGATTCTTCTCCCAATTCCTGCATACTTCCAAATATGAAAAATTTATTTCTCGTTTTTTCAAGCAGGTTTTCAATACATGCTTTTACTGACTCTGGCGAAGCATTATATGATTCATCATATATCGTTGTTTTTACTGATTTAAGAATTTTATTTCTTCCACCTAAACTTACAAAATCAAATTTATTAAAACTTTCAAAATCAATGCCTAGCTCTTTAGCAACTGCATAAGCAAATAAGAAATTTGAAGCATTGT
>CACGMX010000031.1 GCA_902574405.1 uncultured Prochlorococcus sp.
TTCTTTATTTTTACCATTTTTAACAAAAAATAATGCATTTTTAGGAAATACATCTACAGCTTTATCTAGATCAATTAGAGCAGCAGCAAAATTATTTGAATCGATATTTATTTTACTTTTTTCAATTAAATGATTTTTTAAATCCCAAGCAAGATATTCCCATTGGGCGTTTTCCACTTCCATAAAAATTTAAATTTTTTACTTAGATATTTATTTTTAGTTTTGTTTTATTTTTTTGATTCCTATTTAAAAATAATTGGAGGAATAATAAATATTTTTTGGAATCATTTTTAATTATTTGGAACTATAAATCTTCTAGAAAATAATTTTGTTATGAATCCAAAAGAACTGATTAATTTTTTAGAAAAACTAATTTCAGATAATTTAAATATAAGTACTATGATTTGGGGCCCACCTGGGATTGGCAAATCAAGTATTGTTGCGGCAGCTGCAAAGAAGGCAAAAATTGATTTCATTGACTTACGTTTAAGCCAACTTGCGCCAACTGATTTAAGAGGATTACCTGTTCCAGTCCATCCAAAAGATAATGATCAGCAAGGTACATCAAAATGGTATCCTCCAGAATTTCTTCCAAGAACTGGGGAAGGGATTCTTTTTCTTGATGAATTGAATATGGCACCTCCAGTAATGCAAGGAGTTGCGCAGCAATTGATTCTTGATAGAAAAATAGGAAGTTATAAAGTTCCAGATGGTTGGAAGATATTATCAGCAGGTAATAGAAAAGAGGATAGGGCTTCAGTTTTCGAAATGCCCTCACCTTTAGCAAATAGATTTATTCACTTAGAAGTAGAAGCAAATTATGAAAGTTTTAAAAATTATGCAATTAGTAAAAATATTGCAGAAGAGATTACTGCTTTTTTAGCATTCAGACCAAAGTTGCTCCATTCAATGAATGTGGATCAAAAAGCATGGCCTTCTCCAAGATCGTGGGAAATTGCTAGTAACTTATTTAAACATCTGTTACCAATCGATATTGCCGTTGGAGAAGGAGCCGCCTCGGAATTTAATTCATATATTAATGTTTATAAAAAGATCCCTAAACTTGAAAATATTTTAAAAGGTAAGGGTAAAAATATTACTTTTCCAAAGCAAATCTCTTCTCAATGGGCAACAACAACAGGACTTATATACAGATCAAAAAGTGCTAAAGAAGTAAAAAATGTTTTTGTTTGGTTAATAGATAATGCAACTCCAGAATGGACACAATTATATGCATCCGATATTGTAGAAAGCTTTAAAAACCAAGGAAAGCTATCTGAGTTAGCAAAGGTAGTAATGAATGATGAAACGATTATTAAATACTTCAAGGATTTTGAATCAATTTTAAATAAATAAAAAAAAATGGAATCCACCGAACTTTTTGAATATATAAGCGCAACAAAAATAAGATTACGCAAGTTATCTCCTTTTTTTGCGGCGTTATCTTTATATGCAGAAATTGATTTTTCTATTGAAGTACAACTTGCAGCCACAAATGGTAAAAAGATAATTTTCAATCCAATAACTTATATTCAATTGCCACCCGCAGAAAGAGATGGAGTTTTTTTACATGAACTACTCCATATGGCTCTTCTTCATAATCTAAGAAGAGGAATTAGAGATCATTATATTTTTAATATTGCAGCAGATATAGTAGTTAATGGAATGATTATAAATGAGGGAAATTGTAAATTACCAAAATATGGAATAAGAGATCAGGATTTAGAGCACTTGAGTGTTGAGGAAGTTTACGAATTAATAATTAAAAATAAGAAAAGCTATAACTTGAAATTAGTAGATTTAATAAATGGTGAAAAAGATTTAGATGATAAAGATTTGAAAAGGGAAAGTAATGATATTAATAAAATTGGAATTAATGATTTAAAGACTGAATCTGAAATCAGAAATTATTGGAAGCAAGCAATAAATGATTCAAAGTTAATTACTAAGGGCCTTTCGAAAAATTCTTTGTCAGAATCTTTTGAAAGAAATCTAGGTGAGGTTCTCGATCCTGAGATAGATTGGAAGACAAAACTTTGGAATTTCTTAGTTAGAACTCCTACAGATTTTGGTGAATTTGATAGGAGACTAATATATTCAGGCTTATATCTCGAAAACTTAGAAGGTGAAAGTATTAATGTTTTTTGTTGTATAGATACGAGCGGATCAATATCAGATTATGAAATAAATAAATTTATGAGTGAGCTTAAGGGGATTATTAATGCTTATCCTAATTTAAATTGCAGACTATGGTACGCAGATGATGAATGTTATGGGCCATATGATATTGAATCTATGAAAAATATCCCCAAGCCTGAGGGAGGAGGGGGTACAGATTTTGAACCATTTTTTCAGGATATTTCAAATAAAAAATATACAAATAATGAAGGTGTTTGTATTTATTTAACTGATGGATTTGGATACTTCCCTGAAAAGGAACCCGAATTGCCAGTCCTTTGGGTTGTTATCCCTGGAGGGGCTGATGAGGAATATTTCCCTTTTGGAGAGATTGTAAAACTTACTGATTAAAAAAAGGAATCATATAAAATTTTTTAAAACTAAAAATAAATAAATAGTTTTAAAAAATTGAACTACAAGAGGATAGTAATTGAAAATCAAATTAATATAAAAAATCAACTTAATTTTCAAGCATATATAGATGGATGTCTTAAGTTAGATTATTTTTTCACTAAATTTGTTGAATATAGAGAATGTTATAGGAGATACCCATCAATTAATAAATGGAGAGAATTTGTTGTTATTTCTCTTCTAGAAAACTTATCAAAAAATAAAAAATTGAAATTTGATATGGCAGGTATAAATAGTAATAAGAAACTTAAAGAAAATATTTATAGTTATCAAAAAAATAAAATACTTTTATATGATTTTTGTTTTTCTTGTGCTTTAGATTTTTATGATAAAAATAATATCACAATAAATTCTTTGAGTATGGAAATATGCTATGAAATGATTATAGATAAAATTAAAGATGACTTTAATGGTTTGCATTTAGCTCGAGAAATAGAAACAAATATTTTTTCGAGACTATCAAAAATCGATAATTCTAATAGATTCGAAAATAGTATTGGACATAACTCTATTTTGAATGAATTAGAAACTGAACTTTATAAGACTATAGAAAATCTAGAAAATCCAGAATATAATAATCTTTTTTCTTTAGATAAAGTATTATTGCAATTAAGTTATAAAATTTCATCAAAAAATATTATATATAATTTAAATTATCTAAAAACTATTCTTTCAAATGAAAGATGCTTTTCGTACCAAAGGCTAAACTCTAATAATATTATTGCTAAGAAATATATTGAAATATCAAAAATGCTATTAAGCATATTAAATCCCAAGGAAAAAAAACTAATAAATCTTAGATATGGATTAGATGCTGATAGAAGACATACATTGATTGATATATACGAAATGAATAAGTACAAAAACTATAAAGAACTTTTTGAGGAATTAACAAGGGCATTATGGAAATTAAAAATTTGTTGGCCGAACCAAATACTATATAAATTACTTTTTTGTTGTGAAGAAGAATATGAAGAGGAATCAATTTTTTAAATGGGAACTAAATGAATAATGCAATAACAAATTACTTTTATTATGAGAATCTCAACTCAAAATTTATCAAATGGATTTATTTCTGAAATTTTAAATTTATTTGGAATTAACTCTAAGAATTTAAATAATCAATTTGTTTTGGTCGAGGATAGTTTTCTTTATAACCTTTCTTATAATAGAGAATCAAAATGTATAGAATTAACTTCATTTATAAAGGTTAAGGATATTCCAGAAAACCATCAAGGAAACATAAATTTTATAATGAAAAATCATGATCCAAGAATCGATCTTAAGTTTGATAATTGTAAAGAAAAGTATGGCTACAGTGATATATTAATTAGCTTTAAATATCTTTTATCAGAAGATAATTTTTTGGATGATCTTGAGATTCTTAACCTTCATAATTTATTTGATTCTCTTTTATATAAAGCAAATTATCTATTTAGGGAAATCAATATTAGAAGAAGATTAAGGGAACTCAATTCAATAGATTTTTAAAAATATCAATTATTTAATCAATTAATCCTTAATATCAAAATTTTAAAAATGACTGATTCTACAGCTTCCAATACAAATGATTCAAACCAAGGTGATTTACCTTATATCAAATTTCTGCATGAAGGTAATACTAAATTTTATGAGAATGACTTTGAAGGAGCTATAAAATCCTTGAATACAGCCTTCAGACTTGGTTGCAATGATAGGTATGCTTTTTGGAAAAGAGGAATAGCAAAGAGTAAATTAGGCGATCACAAGGGTGCCCATAATGACATGGTTCAGTTCGGCTTTCATCTTGAAAGTGATTATATGATCAAGTTATTAAATGAAAAAATAAAAGAGAATTCATACTTTACTGATGAATTTATTTTATTGATCTCATCATCTCTTAATGCACAAGAATTAAAAGTAATTACAAATCGATTTGGACTTGTTGATGGTGTATTTAGAACTCAAAGAGAAGTCGGTGAATTTTTAGGAATTACTCCTCAAAGGGTTTCTCAAATAGAATTAAAAGCTACAAAAAAAATTCAGGTTGCTAAATCTCTTGAGAATCTATTCGAGAAAAAATAGTTTAAGCAGAGATAATTTTGTTTTTAAAATATCTTTAATTTCGCCCTCTAATTTGTTTATCATATTTCTATCAAAACTCAAAGGATTAAGTTTACCCGCCTTATCAAAATCCTCAATAGCTAGTTTTAAGTAATTAGTTTTAGCATAAGCATAAACCCTATAAAAATAAGCAACTCCTAATTCTCTATTAGTGAATAGATTTACTCTTTTTTTCTTATTAACCACTTTAGATAATTCTATATTTTGTGTAAAATCATCGATAGCTTTAGTAAATAAATTTTTCTTTAAATATAAAATTCCTCTATCTTTATAAATAAATATTTTTGGATAAATTGATGCATTACTATTAATGATTTTAGTATATTTTTGAATTTTGTAATCATTAATTTGCATTTTAATTTTCTAATTTATTGAATTTATCTATATATTGCTTTTGTATTTTTTCTAAAGTATATGATTTCGCAAAATATGTATTACTTTTTTTGAGAGCTTCTTTATAGTCTTTTATAGCAAGTTGGTGATTCCCTAAAATTGAATATATATTTCCTCTATGAAAAAAAGCATTACTTAATTTTTTACTAGTAATTATGGCTTTAGTATATTCTTGAATAGCTCCTTCAAAATCCTCTAGGATTTTCTTGGCTCTTCCTAATCTGATAAATCTCCAATAATCTAATGGGACATTTTCTTCTTTAAACATAATCTAATTTTTTTAATTCTGATATATATTTAGTTCCTATTTTTTCTGGTGATTCCTAAACTGAAATCTATTAATTTTATTGATTGATTCAAAATTTGATTATTCTTTATTGGTAAAAGATTAAAGACATCTTCTTCAAAATCCATTAATTCTTTAGCATAAAATCTGAGTAAGGAATAACGTTCAATAGCTTGTTCAGTTTTATGCTTTAAAACATCCCAAGAAAAAACAATAAAATAAGGATATCCATTCTCGCAATTAGACTCCATCAAATACTCATAATCTTTAAAAGATTTTCTCATATCGCCTGAAAGTGCAAAAGCCAAGCTTCTAAATAGGCATGTTTTATAGAGGTTATGTTTTTGTAAGACGTAAGTTTTATCACCTGTATATGAATATATCCTTGTATCTATTTGACCATTTCTCTTAATAACCGTATTAAAATCATCAATTGCTTGTTGATAATTTTTATTTTGTAGATAAATAAATCCCCTTTGCATTAATAAAATCAAGCTATATTTATCAGCTTTTATCTCAATAGTTAACTCTTTTATAAGAGATAAATATACAGATCTTTTCATATTCTTATTAATTATTTAATTCTGATATATATCTAGTTCCTTTTTTTTTAAACGATTCCTAAAGTAAAATCTATTAATTTTATTGATTCTTTCAAACCTTCTACACACTCTATTGGTAAAAGATTAAAGACATCTTCTTCAAAATCCATTAATTCTGGGCTATATTTCCTGACTTTTGAATAATTATTAATAGCTTTTTCAGTTTCTTTATTCAAAACACTCCATGAAAATAAAATTAAATAAATATATGCATAATCATAATTTTTTTTATTTTTTTTACTTTCAAAAAATTTGTAATCATTTTCAGATTGCGCAAAAAAATCTTTGCTAATTACACCTCCTAAATTTTTGTACATTTGACCTAAAAGTGCATATGCCAAGGATCTAAATAAGTATGTTTGGTATAAGTAAATTTTTTTAAAATATGGAGTTGGATTAAAATTTGGACACATTTCTAAATAACGGTTATGGCTAATAACTGAATTAAAATCATCAATTGCTTTTTGATAATTTTTATTTTGTAGATAAATAAATCCTCTTTTAAATTTTAAAATTCGACACCCTGGATCCCATTCTAACTGTTGCGATATATCTTCCAAAGTAGATAATTCACTATATTTATTTTTTGGCCACCACATAATTCAATAAAAAGTCATTTTAAAAATAATTTGAAAATCTAAAGGTAAATGAATTAATAAGTTCTTATATTTTTCTACTAATTCAGGATCACTATTTAAATCATTTTGTATACGATTAATTGTATTTTCCCATCTTGATTTATCCTTAGTATTTAAGATTGTATATAAGAAGCTTTTTTGGAATATGCTAAATTTTGATAATGCATAATCATTGTATAAATTGTAATGATAAAGTCCCCAATTTAATCTTTTTATATGAAAGTAGGTAATATACACTAAAAATCTTGCCTCTTCTTTACATGCTTTTGGAGTCTGATTATTATCAAAAACTTTTGAGAATTCCTCCCTTGCTGAATAATATTTAAAATGTTTTAAATAAAAATTACCTTTTTCGAGATTTATTTGCCAATTAATTTTTTTCTTCATTAATTAATATTTGTCTATTAAAACTTAAATAGTTTTAAAAATTCAGAAATGATTCCTTATTCACGCCTTTTCTAATTTAGGAAAAGTATTCTTGAAGTAGAGATAATAAGGACGTCCTCCTTTAGAACTCCTTTTTTTCAAGCTAATTTGTTTTTGCAAAATAATTCATTGCAAACTCTTCTTGTATGCTCTTGGTTAGATTTAAGTTAAATTAATAAAATCTCATTTTTAAAATTACCTGTAGTTCTTTACTTAAATGAATACTTAATTCTTTAAATTGATTTTGATATTGTTCATGTTTAATAATATTATCCTCAATCATCATCAAGGCATTTTCGATCTTCCCAAGTTTGTCCAACTTAAGTGCACGTAAAAACCTATATTCAAAATTAAAATCCCATGCTGCTATTTCCTCATCCCCTCTAATTTCTTGATCTTCAATATTTTCTAATAAATTGTAATTTGTGATAATTCTCAGCAGATGAATCGTTTCCTTCATCTCTTTTGGTATATTTTTGCAGTTTATGCAATTTGTAAATTCTGTTTTAGCTTTTAAATATTCAAAATTATTTAGATATAAATTTCCTTTTTTAAGATGCCTATAAAAATCTAAATATTTGCTCCTAAATACATATTCTTGCATAAATAAATAAATAAATTTTTTCTTACAAATTTCAATAGTTCTAATAACTCAGAAATGATTCCTTATTCACGCCATTACTTATGTAGGAAAAGTATTTGTGCAGTATAGGTAATAAGGACGTCCTCCTTTAGAACTCCTTTTTTTTCTAGCTAATTTGTTTTTGCAAAATAATTCAGTGCAAATTCTTCTTGTATGCTCTGGGTTAGATTTTAGTCTTTCTGAAATTTCATTAATACTTATTTCTTGTTTTACCTCAGAAAAAAGATCAATTATTTTTTGGCTTAAATATTTTTTTGATGACGGCGATAATTTATATTTACCTGCATTTTTAAAAGTGAATGATAAATCCTCTTTATTTCCCTGTATATTCCATTCATCATCCTTTTCGCAATTTCTCTTTCCTAAACATCTAAGCACATAGTGATCTTCAAATTCTTGCTTCTTGGATTTATAAATACTCCAAATATCACTTACAGCGCTTGAAATTTGTCCGGAACCTAAAATGTCATTAATGCTTACACCTTCTCTTTCCGCTTTAGTTAAGTGACTATTTATAACTATTAATATTTTTAGTTCGCTTGCAAGTTTATTTAGTTCATATAAAGCTCCTGCGAATTCAGGATCCTTAAAGCTATATTTTTCATTGGTTAATAGAGTACTTATGCTATCTAGAAGCACAACTTCATAACCATTTAGTTTTATATAGTTTCTTAATTTAGGGATATCTAACTTATCCCACCCATCTTCAGCAAATATATAGTCAACTCCTTCTTCAATTCCCATTAAATGGCATTTATTTAAGCAGTTTGCCTCTGATTCGTCTGCTTGCCACATCAAGACCTTGCTTTTAATGGTTTCTATCTCATTTAAGAAGTCTTTACCTATTGATACTGCATAACCAAGTTGATATAGGAATGAAGTTTTACCTTCTCCTTTATCCCCTGCAAGTAATACACAAGCACCTCTAGCACCAAATGAACTTACAATCCACTCGGTAGGTTGCCTCTTTTTCATGTAATGACTTATATCTCTGGGGCCTTTTTCTACTTTTTCTATGGCGTTAAAGTTCTTTTTTCTCCTAATATTTGACTGAATTTCATAATTTAAATTATCTCTTGCCTGGGCAGAATTAAGATCAAAACCATATTCATCATTGATCATTATGATCTCCTATGTTTTGGACTTGTCTTAATGCTTTATCTGCGTGATACTCATATCTATTTCCTCTCTTTCTAAAAGCGCCTGCTTGGATTTTTCCAATCATTCTGTATCTACCAACTGTCTTTGGAGAACATCCAAGCAAAGAAGCTAATTCATGAGGCTTCAACCAAGTCTTATTCCTCTGAGGTGTAGTTTTGATTAATTCTTTAACAGCAATAGTAAGGTCCTCTACTTCAGCTATTAATCTGCCAATTCTTAATTGATCATTATTTAAAGTCATTGAATCGATACCCAACTTGTTTGTGTTAGATACCGACTCCTGTCAAATGACTTTACGGAGCCTTTGCTTTACGATACGTTGCCCAACCTTTAGCTTTAGGCATGCAGTAGAGTCTCACTCTCTACTTCACTACGTCAAGTGATCCAACTCAGGCTCTTAACCTGGTTGTTTGTAGTGAATTCCTGCTTTTTCATACAGGTATAGCTACATAACTAGCTCCAAAGCAAATTGTCTAGTTGTGCTTGCTGACAGGTAACTAAAAATAATTTCAGCTCCTATTGTTTTTTATTCTCCGTATATATCGGGCAATGTCAAGATAAAATTTCCTCTAAAAAGTAGGATTATGAACCTTGGTTTTTAATATTCGGAACTTATTCGGAACTTTATTTCCCCTTACTCTCTAAAATGATTGCTATGACTGGCTTAATAACTACTTTTCAAGACTAGAGCCTTAAACCACTCGACCACCCCTCCAGGCAAAAATTATTAAATTTTTAGCTTTTTAATTATAACAAAAGGTGGTTGATTTTTTCGGAAACAATTCGGAAACGCATGTCAAGTTAGATATTAAAGCTATTGCTATAACTACAAGTAAATCTAGCTTTCAAGACTAGAGCTATGTTATTCATCTTTCATCTCTTGTTGAGCGAGTGTAGTCCACCATTCTGCAACTTTTCCATTTTCTAAAATGAAACTATCGGAACCATCATCAGTATCGAAAATAAATTCATTAAACTTTCCATATTGATTATTTCGATAGCTTACTTCGAAGCAATCATTAACATTATCGCCAAACCATAATCTTTTCTTGACTACTGAAAAACCTGAGTTGAGGGATATCTCTTTTTCGGGAGTATCAATAATTCCTAGACTTCCTTTGTGAAATCCTTTCCATGTTCCACAATTAAAAAGTCTTTGCAAGAGAAGATATTTTTTTTCATCAAAGGCGTATTTCTCTTCGACCTCTTTAAATTCAACTCCTTCTTCCCATTCCATACATGCAACATCTTCGGATTTATCTCCAAATTGTATCTCCGGAACTGTATTGATAATCGTACTAAAAACTTCTTTACACTCATTTTCATTCTTATATTTAAAGTCGGTTGGCAATTTTGTCCAAGTTTCCCCCTCTTTAGATTTTACGAAGGGAATTTTAAATTCTTTTCTTAACTCTTTATTTGACTTTAATTCATCAAATAGACTGTCTGAGATTTCAAAAAGTTGAATCTTCAGTGCATCACCAATAAGTTTAAGCAACATTTTTTTTTTTTTTTTGCAATACTATCATTATTTTTTGATAATAAAAAACTTAATCATTTTAATGAGTCATCTTTACAAGTCATCTATTAGAAAATATATCCAAGACTGAAGCTATATCTTAATTCTAAAAAAGTTTTCAAGACAAGAGCAATATCACTATTTTGTATAATTAAAACATCTTGCCTTTAGCCAAAATTCACATTTTGTTGAAATAATCCAAATAAGTTATTTCCAATTATGGCAGCAATTATTAAGACGAAGGCAACTATAGCGAATAGAGCACTAACATCTTTTATGTCATATGGTGTTTTAAATAAAGGTTTTTGGTCTGCCATGATTATCAAATCTATAAATGCAATTAAATCATATTAGTTTAATGCTTGTTAGAAATATTAAGTGATTTTTTACTCTAAATTATGGGCAATAAAAAAGCCACTTAAAGTGGCTTTTTTATTTATTTGATAAATGAACTAGCTTGTATAAGTTTTGCCTCTGTAAGTTAGTTCGTTATGCTGCTTCTTTGCTGCTTCTTTGTTTTGGACGTACTTTTGTCCTCTGTAAATTAGAGTCATTTTTTAAGCTCCGGTTTCGCTTAAGTCCCCGTTCCATGGCTTAAGTCGATTTGCGGCTTGCTAAACGCAAGTTGAACGTTTTGGTAGCGGTTGCTACAAATCTATAGTAACATTCAAGAAAATTATTTGTCTAGATCTTAAAAAATAAACTTAATATATTAATAATAGATTATATTTCTGCTAAAAATTTTTTATATATTATCCCTAATGTAATTGCTCACAGGTTACATTTTGTTCGTTTTTGAGAAGTATTTTTTTTTTAATGAACTTTTAAATGTAAAATTCTTAAGATTATAAAATTCGTTTTATGTTTTCTAAAAGCAAAAAACCTACAGCAAAAAAATCTGCAATAGTTGAAGAGACTCCATTATTTGCTCAATTACTACCATTCGCTAACAGAATGAATGATAAGGTTCAATTGGTAAACGCTTTAGCTTTTACCTTTATTATGGGATTCTCAATTTTTGGAATTGCTCTATGGAGACTATCAGGACTGACCTAATTATTTAATTTTTGGAGAGAATTAATTTTTGATTCTTTGTTTTTAATGATAGTTATTAACCATTTAGAGGCTAGACCTCTGGAAATTGATCTATTTTTTAGAAATCTACATATATAAACGTGTAGATTTTTCTCGTTTTTGGAGTTAAATTTTTCCTCAAAATCTAAGATTTCCTTTTCTGATGTTCTCTTTCTAAGCTCATCCACTAATGCGTGATTAGAAGAATCATTAAATAAGTTCCCAATATTTAAGCTTATTGTCATAGATAATTTATGTCTCTATTTAAGAATTAGCCATAAATTAAATTTTTAAAAACAAATTTATATTTTTTATTTACAAATAATACAAAATTTAATCTTTTGGTTTAGCTAGAGGAAGTAGGCACTTATCTGAATCACAACCTGCTGGTCCTGCTTCAGATAGTTCTCCAACATCATATTTATTAAGAGCGTCAAAGAAATCGTTATTGACTTTCCTTTCAATAACTTTATTTTGCAATGATAAATATTCCTCTTTACTTATTGGTTCAAAGGGTAATCTCGGAAAAGTAGCGTTAGCACTAAATCTTGCTAGCAATGCTGCTGAAATATATCCCTCATTGTTTTCTATTGCATTATGAATAGCCTTAGCTAAACCCTCGATTTCATTTTCTCTAAATTCTACGGTTGCAGAGGTATTATGCTCTGTGTAAAATTTCTGCACTTGCATGTAAAAATCAAATTGAGCTAATGCTGAGAAATTATTGATGTCTATTTGGTCTGCGCCGTCTATATTTGCCCAACTAACTTCTGTAGGGATTTCAACCAACCATTCTGTACATCTTGGATCAAATGGATTATCGAGCAAGCAACCATTTTCATCTTTATCAGATTGAGATGGAACAACTGAGTAACCATAATCCATGCAAGCTAAAGCAATTGGATCATTTTTCCTGAAAGTAATTCTTCTTATGAATCTTTGAGCCTTTGGAGGATGCCATCCTGGAGCTGCTCCAGTAAGAAGACTTTTAGTTCCAGCTGGCTGAACTGTTGTGCATCTATTTGGTCTCCTTAGATTATGCTTATCACAATATTCCCATACAGTTTCTTTTACTATTTTTCTCCAAGAATCTAAGAATTTAGCTTCCTTTTCTTTGAAGGTCTTCCCTTCTTGGCTATTTGGTCTTCCTGCTTCCCACCATTTCAACCATGGAGTACCAAAGGCATGGACACAAAAATCAAATAATCCAGTGAAACTTACTCCTACAATAGGATCATATTCCCTACTTTTTCTGTAACGCTCAACTTCAAATTCATGATTAAGTAAGCATGCTACAGAAAGAGCGGCTGCTTTAAAAGCTTTTTTTTTGCTCTTCAAAATTTCTTGGATCAATTTGATTCAAATGAACTTCAGCTAAATTGCAATGGAAATCATTTCCCAAG
>CACGMX010000032.1 GCA_902574405.1 uncultured Prochlorococcus sp.
GCTTTTAGATAAAAAAATAGATATAGATACAATATTTGATATCGAAAATCGAATTTAATCAACTTGTCTAAAATATCAATTATCATTCCAACTCTTAATGAAGCTAATAATTTGCCATTATTGCTTTCAGACTTATCAACTATTCAGGAAGAGGGAGAAATTATAATTGTTGATTGCGGAAGTGAAGATAAAACTATTGACATAGCAAATATTTATGGAGCGGAAGTATGTATATCCAAAGAAAAGAATCGAGGTTTACAATTAGATATGGGAGCAAAGAATTCAAAAGGAGACTGGCTCATATTTTTGCATGCAGACACAAGATTAACTAATGATTGGTTTGAAAAGACAAATTCATTTATGAAGGGAAACAAGAATAGAATTTACTATTTTAAATTTAAAATTAATCACAAAAAGATAATATATAGAGTCCTCGAAATTCTTGTAAATATTAGAAGTAAATATTTTAAACAACCGTATGGTGATCAAGGTTTAATAATGCATAGAAATATCTATTTCAAGAATAATGGTTTTAAAAAGATACCTTTAATGGAAGATGTAGATTTTTTAAGGAGATTAAACAATAAAAAAGATTTAAAACAATTAAATTCACCTATTTTTATAAGCTCAAGGAAATGGGAAAGAACTAATATTTTTCTCCAAGCAATAAAGAACTGGAACTTTAGAAGAAGATGGTTAAAAGGCGAATCGTTAAAATCTATATATTCTGACTACTACAAAAAATGATTAATTTGCATACCAAAAAGCACATTTGGAGCCTCTTGGTTCTAATATCCAACCTTGTCTTTTGTAAAATGAAACCACTTCAGCATCAGCAAAAAGGGTTACTTTAGAAATTCCAATATTTTTTAATTCTTTTAGGACATATTTCATTAACTCTTTCCCCAATCCAAGTCCTTGATAGACAGGGTTAATAGCCACATCCCAAACTGTTGCTTCTAGAATTCCATCACCAGTGCATCTTGCAAATCCTACTAATCTAGGAAATTTATCATCATGACGCCATAACCCAACCACCAAAATACTGAAATCCAAAGCTTTTTTCACTCTCCTTATAGGTCTTCTGCTCCAACCAACAGTTTGTAAAAGTTGATCTAGTTCTATTAGGTCTAAGTCCTTATTTTTACTACATACAAATATTTCTTCTTTTTCTGTTTGAATAAACTCATAAGAATTTAAACCATAGAGATCTATCAGCTCATCTGTTGATATGCTGTTTGATTTTTTTATTAACGATCCTTGGTTTCTGAAAATCATTAAAAATTCGCGAATCCTTTTTGTTGAAGCTCAGAAAGCTGAAAATATAAACCTTTTTTCAGTCGCAATTCACTATGTGTTCCTTCTTCAACTAATGTGCCCGATTTTAAGACTAAAATCTTATCAGAACTTTCAATAGTTGCTAATCTGTGAGCTATTACTAATGCTGTTCTTTTTGACAGGATCCTCTCAAGATCTTTCTGCAAGGTAGCCTCTGTAGAGGGATCCATAAATGCTGTTGCTTCATCCATTATTAAAACAACAGGATTTCTAATCGCGACTCTAGCCACTGAAAGAAGTTGTCTCTCTCCAGAAGAGAGATTCCCCCCTCTTTCTCTTAATGAGGTGTTCAAACCTTCTGGTAATTTTTTCAGCAAATTATCTAATCCTAATTCGTTGCAAAGATTTTCTAATTCAAGATTGTCTATATTGGCATTTAGTTTTAAATTATCAGCAACATTTCCACTAAAGATAAAGGTATCTTGTAGAACTACTCCCAACATATTTCTAAGGGCTGCTATAGGAATATCTTTTATATCTATATCATCGATTAAAATTTGACCTGATTGAGGTTCATACAACCTACATAACAATCTAATTATGGTTGTTTTACCAGAACCAGTTGGTCCTACAAAAGCTACATGCTCTCCAGGATTGATCAAGAAAGATAGATTCTTTAGGATATTTTCTCCCTCTTTGTAAAAGAAATTAACATTCTTGAATTCAATTTTACCCTTAAATTGCTTATTTACAGTTTGAATACCTTTTGAAAAATTCTTTGCAGAAAAAGAGTCTTGAATCTGAATTTCTTCATCCAATAATTCATTAATTCTCTCAACAGCTGTAAGGCCTCCTTGAATCTGAGTAAATCTCTCTGCAAGCTGTCTTAGAGGTTCAAAGAGTCTTTGAGAATATAAAATAAAAGTTGTTAATGTTCCTAAACCAATATTTCCAGAGGTAACAAGATAACCCCCAACTGCTAAAACCAAGGAAACTGCGGCAAGCGAAATCCACTCTATAAATGCTGAAATACTGCTGTCATAAAATATGGTTCCATTTACTGCTTTCTTGTAAGCAACTCCAGTATTAGAAAATTTCTTACTATTAAGAGCTTCTCTTCTAAACATCTGAACAACTTCTAGACCTTGAAGATTCTCTTGAAAATCAGAGTTAAGTTGAGATAACTCTTCTCTCACTTGATAATTAGCCTTTCTATAGCGTTTTTGAAGCCAAATAATGAAATATGAAACTGGAATCTGAGTTAATAACAATAAAATGGCAAGCCCTCGATCAATTGAAAGCATTGTCAAAGAAATTACTATGAGACTTACAAAGTCAGCAATAACTCCAACTGCCCCACTACCAAAAACCTCGGCTAAAGCATCAACATCATTGGTTAATCTCGTTAATAATTTCCCTACAGGCATTTTATCGTGATACTTAAGGGATAAAGATATTGAATGATCAAAAAGTTCTCTTCTTATCCTTGCTGTCAAACGTTGACCCACTGCTTGGATATTGTAAGTTTGGTATCCTTGCAAAACCAATCTAAAAAGAACAGTTATAAATAAAGTTAGGATTATGGCATTTATTGACTGCCCAAAAAAAGTTTTACTTAGCCAAACATCTGTAGTTTCGTTCCTGAGAATTGTAATTGCTTGACCAACTAATAATGGTTGAATAGCTCCAGAAAAAGAAACTGGCAATAAAACTAACAAAATTAGATAGATTGTTTTTTTATCTTTAGTTAAATATTTACCTAACTTTTTAATCCTTCTAAAATCATTAAACATTAAGCTTTTGTTTATATATCGTTAGTTGATTCTATTGATAAAATCGTATCTCTGAGATGATTATCATCTAACCTCATAGATAAAGGATTTCCAATTAGTCTTGCAGTCGAGTAGAAAAGATCATCAACTTTAATTAAACCATTCTCTTTAAGAGTCTTTCCTGTTGCCACCAAATCAACTATTGCCTCTGCCATACCTGTAATAGGACCAAGCTCGACAGATCCTGTCAAATGTACTATTTCTACAGGAATATTTAATTCCTCAAAATAAGATCTTGCTGTTTTGATAAATTTACTCGCCACTTTACAATTCGCTGGAAGATCAGTTGGTTTTGAGTAATTGCTATTTTTCTTAACCGCCAAAGACATATGACAACCTCCAAAACCTAAATCTAATAACTTTGCAACTTTTAATTCAGATTCTCGTAAAACGTCATACCCAACAATACCCAAATCAGCCTGACCATAACTTACATAAACAGGAACATCTCCATTTCTTACTAATAAAGCTTTAGCACGTTTGCAATTTGATTCAAAGGTTAATGATCTATTATTTTGGTCCAACGCATCAGAGAAATCCAACCCAGCTCTTTTAAAAGTTGAAATTGAATCTTTTAACAGAGCTCCTTTTGGTAAAGCTATAGTAAACATAGATCAATTTCTTTCAAGGACTCTTCATTCTAAGTTAACAATGGAATTTAATAAAGCTCGCAATATAATAGGACTAAGAGTTTTAAATGATAACGTCATTTGGTTGTGGATAAAAGATAAATCCGTTGCTGTCGTAGATCCATCTGTTCACGAACCAGTAATTAGATATATAGATGAAAATAATTATCACTTAAAAGCCATTTTGCAAACTCATCATCATTCAGACCATATTGGAGGGACTAAGTCTCTTATTGAAAGATGGCCAAATGTAAAAGTGATTGCTTCCTCAAGAGAAAAAAAGCGGATACCTTTACAAAATGTATCTGTAGAGGATGGGGAAAGTTTGAATATTTTAGGAGAAGAAGTAAAAATAATTGAAGTATTAGGACATACAAACTCGCATATTGCCTTCTTTTTAAATGGGAAAAATCCTGTTCTTTTTATTGGTGATACATTATTTTCAGGAGGCTGTGGAAGAATCTTTGAAGGAACTTATCAACAAATGTATTCTTCGCTAGAAAAAATCAAATCTTTACCAAAAAATACTCTTATATATTGTGCGCATGAATATACTAAGTCAAATATATTGTGGGCATTAAATCTCAAGCCTAAAGATCAAGATATAAAAAATAAACTTTCGGAAGTTGAAAAAAAACTTTCTCTTAATGAATTGACAATTCCATTTTTACTTGATGAAGAGATGAAAATAAACCTTTTCTTAAGAGCAAAGAATTTAGAAGAATTTACTTTTTTAAGAGCAAATAAAGATTTATGGGTTTAAATAGATAGGTATCTTCTTAAACAAATGTCCTCCAAACAAGTAATAAAAACATCAAATGCTCCAGATCCAGTCGGACCTTATAATCAAGCTATAAAAGCTGGGGATTTCATCTATTGTTCTGGTCAAATTGCTATTGACCCAGCTTTAAATGAAATAACATGTTTAGGAGATATAGAGAAGGAAACTATTCAAGTTTTAAAAAATCTCGCAGCAGTTCTCAAAGCTGGTGGAGCAAAAATAGAGGATGTAATAAAAACAACCATCTACTTAACTAACTTAAGTAATTTTCAAATTGTCAATAAAATATATAGTGATTTTTTTAATGTTGAGAATCCTCCAGCAAGGGCCTGTGTGGAAGTTTCATCTTTACCAAAGGGAGTTTTAGTTGAGATAGATTGCGTCGCATTTCTAGATTAATTTCTAATTATTGAGAAATTTGAAATATGAACCAATTGTGCACCATAGTTGTATAGATTATTAGTTGATAATTCATCTTTGATCTATGTCAGCAGCAAAGCTTAATATAGATGAACTAGAAGCAGGTTATCCTTTATTTTGCAAAGCTCTTAGACTATTAATTTTAAAAGGTAACTCAGTTAAAGATATTGAAAAGACGGTGTGTTGGGGTCATCTTGAAACTTTAAATAGATGTCTACCTAGTAGATATAAAGCCCCCAAATATTTAATGGCCTTAATCAAAAGAGATATTGCAAAGCCAAATAGTTATTAAAAAGGACTAGTCTTCTAAATACAATTTATCAATATCTTTTGAGAAGTCTTTTTCCCTGTCTGATGTTTCTTTATTATCTAAAAAAATTGAGAGACTTACAAAATTCCTGCCGAAACTGATATTTGGATAGATATCACTTTCTTTACATAATTCTTCAATTTTCTCCATGAATTTACTAATTTTTGAGTATTGCTCAAATTCAAATCTTTTTTCAATCCTCAAAGGTGATTCTCTTTCATTCCACATTAAATTCTTTATTCAAGACTAATTACACTATACCTTCAACAAGGTTTCTCAATAAATGTTTGAGGTTAAAATTTTAGTCATTCTCCCAATAATCAATAATACCGCCAATTGTTAAATCGGTTTGAACTTCTGGATTAGGGCATGCAAATCTCGCGGCAGAGCCACTAGCAGTAAAAACCCAGTTACCTTCTCTAGCACCAACAGGATCAACAGCAACTAATTTCTTTCCTTTATTATTTTCTAGAATTCGTAAATTCATATGACCTAAGCCAGCCACTCTTTGAGTACATACCATCTTTCCAAGTACCTTCATTATTTCCATAATTTCTATCCTCCTTTTTTATGACTTGTCAGGATCCCAATGATCAATTATTCCAACAATCGTTAAATCGCTTGGATAAGATTTGCTTCCTGCAGCTTCTCTAGCAGCGGAACTCCCAACACAAATAACCCAATCTCCTGGTTTACAGCCAACAGCATCTACAGCAACCTTTTTTGAAGAACCATCCAATACAACCTGAAGATGTTTGTGTTCAAAACCAGGGATCCTATTGGTTGATACAAGTGGTTTTACAACCTTACAAATTAACATAACTAGTGAGCCTCCTCTGTTTTTTTATCTAAAGACATTCCAATAATTTGAGCGGAATGAATGTTGTCCCTATCTCTAATAGTAGAGCAAGTGTGTAACAACCCTTGATCAACTAAATTTTTATATCTAATTGATATCGCATTATTAACTCTTTCACAATCATTTATTGCCCTCTCTTTTGCACCTGGTACTTTTCCGGAGTAATCAAATCTTATTACTACCGGAATAGGTAGATCTTGAGAAACATTTAATCCAGTAAAAATCTTCACTCCTACATCTAAATCTGGAGCCCCTTCTTCGACTGTATCTAAATGAGCAAAATAAGTTAAATTTCTGAGATGTACTTCTTTGAAACCTATACCTACTCCAATAAACCTCTCTGCATGTCCAATATCTTTATAAGAACCGTTATGAAAACTCTTAACATAATCAATTTGAGAAATATTATTGACAATTAATTTATACGTAAATTTTTCCAGTCCACTGAGTTTATCTTTTGAAGATTGCTTAGAA
Organism: uncultured Prochlorococcus sp.; assembly: GCA_902574405.1. Classification (GTDB taxonomy): domain Bacteria; phylum Cyanobacteriota; class Cyanobacteriia; order PCC-6307; family Cyanobiaceae; genus Prochlorococcus_A. The sequence continues at coordinate 6,584 of CACGMX010000032.1, forward strand.
ATTGTCTGGCAAATTTCTCTCTCTGCATCCTCTCTTGAGAAATTTATTGTTGAATTATAAATTTCTAATGTAGAAATATTTTTTTCTAAATCTATACCACCATCGCTAGTTGATAAATGTATTTTTAATGAATCAGTATCTGTATCAAGTCCAATTAACATTAAATCCACAGAAGCTCCGCAGCAAAAACTATTCTCTACTGCCTCTTTGAAAGCATATAATTTATTTCTACCTTCTGCTGCAGCTAACTCGTCATTACTCCCATGAGCTGCGCATCCCTGATGCAAAGGATCTACTGAACTAAAGTGATAAGTTACAACTTTTAAGTACCTGGTATCTTTATGAGCTTCATTAGGAACATTCTCTCTATATCTTTTGTGTTCAGTTTTTACCCATCGATTAACAGTATTTTCAATATCAAACAGTGCTCCAGCATGGGATCTTCTTCTTACTGAACTAAAAGGTATTCTCATTACATAAGCAACTGAATGAGCTAATCTTCCATCTGAACAAGGAGTTATATCAAGTAAATGTATTCCACAATCTAAGAGAAATTTCTCAAAGTCTTCCGCATCCCTACTTCCAGCAGCACCTTCAAGTGGATCATTGTTAAAAAAATTGTCGCTTAGTTTCTCATGCTGTTTGAAAGCACACCATGCATATAAAGCTCTCATATCAAGGGGTTTAACCCAAGATTTATCTAATACATGTAAGGGTAAATCTATTCCCAAATTTTTTCTTGATATTTTCTGTGCCTTATTTATAAAATCTTCGTGATGTTGAATTCGAGCAATTTCCTTGAGAGTTGGAACAATTTCATCAAAATCACTTTTTATTTTGCTTTCATACCTAAATAGATTTTCATTTTGAATATTATTGGTTAATTTATGAGACTTTCCAGAATTTCGGAAATTATTTGATTCTTTAGTTTGTATATGGATATTTTCAGTAAAAGTTTTCATTGGAGCTGTTGGCCCCAATGTGAAGTTCTTGGCTTTAGCCAGTCCTCTTAAAGGCATTATTTACTTAACCTCTTGCACCACCTGAAAAGGTAACAAGTTGTCCTTCACGAGTATTTCCACTAGATCCAGTTATCAAGAAATCTGGTTGTTCTGTTTCCTCATTTCTTTTAACTTCCATAGGGGGCATTGCACTCATAAATCCTGCTCTTGATGGATTTCGCTTTCTAGAAGAAGCTCCCTCTGTACCTGTTACCTTATCGCCGCGATCCCAATCATCACCAGTTACGTTTCCTACTGATTGTCCTTCACCAGTAATCCTTGATGCGACTCTTTTTTCTGGTGTCTTTGCAGCACGGTCTACCTCTTCAATTTCCATTTTTTGTTTATAAGTAATATTTTTGTTCGGTTCAAATCTAAATTTTTCAGTGCCAGTGACCTTATCAACTGCCATATCAAAAGGCCCTGTTACCTTTGAACCATTTTCATATTCATTACCCGTAACACCTTGAGTATTTTTTTCAGAATATTTATCTCTTGATGGTGATTTAACAGAGAATTCGTTCCAAGAGTTACCTGCTGACTTTTCCGGATTCGCAAAAGCAGTATCATGTGGAGGATTATCACAAGCTTGTGAGAACTGATCTCCGCCAACATAAGGAGTCCCTGTTAGGTTTTTACAAGCACCTTTCTTAGCACCTGTCATTACTCCGCCAATTCCTGGTTGTTGTCCTGTAAGTCTGGCATTTGAATTATTTCCTGAATTAACTGTTGATCGGGATTTCATATCTTCAGAAATCTCTTTAGTACAATTATCATTTATCTGATCTAAGCCTGCGTATGGTGTTCCTGTTAGCACTTTGCATGAACCTGGTTCATCTCCAGTTACTATTTTTGATCTTCCTGTCATAGTTCCGCTTATTAAATTTGACTTTGAAGAAAGGCTTAAACCTACTTTTCTAGCTTCTGGTTTTGGTTTTGAACCGCAAAACTTCTCATATTGTTGGGTTCCTATGTACTCATCACCAGTTACATTCTTGCAACTCCCATGTTCATTGCCTGTCATATGGTCTGATCTTCCTACCCCTGTACCAGTTACATTATTCCCATTAAGAGTGTTGTAACTGCCAACTTTTTCAAATGCTTTACCTTTTGGATTTGGCTCTGAGCCAAGATATTGATCTCCAGTTAACTGATGTCCAGAACCTGATTCATCTCCAGTAACCAGAGTTGATCTACCAGGAAGTGATCCAGATACTTTTAATCCATCAGTTGTAGTACTATGTTTAACCTTTGAAGGATTTTTTGGAATATCACCACAATACTTCTGTGACTGATTAGCAGATACATATTCAGTTCCTGTAAGATTTTTACAAGTCCCAGGCTCATCGCCTGTGACCCTTTCAGATCTTCCGACTTCATTTCCAGTTACTTTATTACCTGATGTTGTAGAGGTAACAGTAGATCTAAGCGGTTGTTTGTAACTTGGTCTATCTTGACAAAATTGGTCAACTACTTCTGATCCCATATATTGAGTACCAGTTACAGTCCTGCATGTACTTGCTTCATTACCTGTAGTTTTTACAGATCTATTAGCTTGTGTTCCAGTAACTATTTGACCCGAATCAGTTTCACTTTTACCAACTTTCCAGCTAGCATCTGCAATATTTTGTTTGGCTCCATTCTTATTTGGACCACATGGTCTACATTTACCATTACCTTTTTTGCCTGTGGCACCAGTTTTACTTCTTAGCTCTCTCACTCTCTGAGAAATCTCTCTACTACTTAAATCTGGGTCTCCCCTTCTAGCCAAAGAAGCTGCACTGGTATTTTGTTTAGTTGCTGATTTACCATGCTTGGATTGAGCTTCTCTTCTCGCCAAAACAATATCTCTACTTGTATTAGTAATAGGCTTTCTCTTTTGATTAATTCTTCTTTTAACGTTTGGTTTTGATGTTTTAATTTCTGTATTATGTGAGTTTTGAACCTCCTGATTTTTGCTTGTGGAAGTTTTAACTGTGTTTACAGGACTTTCTTTTTTAACATCAGTACGAGTTCTATCGGATGAAGTTATTGCTGATTTCCCATGAGTAGACATTGCTTTTCTTCTCTCTATTACTAACTCTTTACTAGATAAAGTTGTTGAAGAAGACTTTCTACTAACCTGAGTTTTTGTGATATGTTTTGTAACTGTTTTAGTAATATTTTGATTATTTGAAGAAGACTGAGTACCAGAAATCTGTATATCTTGAGAAGATCGAACTCTATCTTTAGTAGTTGAAGAATAAGCAGCAGCTTTTTTACCGCTATCACTCATCGCCTTTCTTCTTTCTAATGCAATCTCTCTACTGGTTTTTTTTGACATAATTTTCAAATGTGAAACTCTTTTGAAAAAACTTTCTCCAAAAGTATTTTTTGGAGAAAGATATTTACTACATAAAAGTAGATTTAACGTCCTTGGAAAACTACAAAAGCTGTTCCTTGGCTTTGAGTGTAAGCATCGTATCCGATGATTCTTACATGATGATCAGGGTATGCTCTATGACATGCCTCTAATTCACTTACAACCAAGTTAAGGTCTTTTTCCCCAAAGAATGGGAGCTTCCAATAAGACCAATAAGTTTGCATACTTCCACTAGGATGAACATGCTCAATAACAGGACTCCAGCCTTGGGCAATTATGTATGCAATTTGATCGTATATTTCCTCCTGGGTCATCGGTGGTAAGAAACCGAATGTTTCCAGGGTTGCAACTGTTTGATAGTCACCTACTGTGCTCTGGAAAGGCATAATTAATTTAAATGTGAATGAAATTACTCGTAATAGAACGAGATTTGTAGAAGTTTGAGGAGAAGAATCTCCTCGTTTTTGAAATCTGGTTTAACCTTGAACGTCTAGTTTGTCGACGGTATCAAACTCAAACTTAATTTCCTTCCAAGTTTCAAGAGCGATAGCTAATTCAGGACTGTGTTTAGCAGCTTCCATAAGAATGTCTCTACTCTCTTTTTCGATTTCGCGACCAGCATTACGTGCTTTTACGCAAGCTTCTAAAGCAACTCTGTTGGCTGCAGCTCCAGCGGCTGAACCCCATGGATGACCATGTGTTCCTCCACCAAACTGAAGACAAGAATCATCTCCAAAAATCGCCAGAAGTGCAGGCATATGCCATACGTGAATACCACCTGATGCGACAGCAAATACTCCTGGCATTGAACCCCAATCTTGATCAAAGAAATTACCTCTTGATCTATCTTCGGGAACAAATGACTCTCTTAAGTTGTCAATGTAACCAAGAGTTGTTTGACGATCACCTTCTAGTTTTCCAACAACAGTTCCAGTATGTAGTTGATCGCCTCCGGAGAGTCTCAAACATTTTGCTAGAACCCTGAAATGGATACCGTGTTTTGGATGTCTATCAATAACAGCATGCATCGCTCTATGAATATGTAGAAGCATGCCATTTTTACGACACCAGTTTGCTAATCCAGTATTTGCAGTAAAACCGCCAGTTATATAATCATGCATGATGATTGGCATATCTAGCTCTTTTGCAAATTCAGCTCTTTCGTAAAGTTCTTCAGGAGTGTTGGCAGTACAGTTTAGGTAGTGACCTTTAACTTCGCCAGTTTCCTGCTGAGCAAGTTTAACTGCTTCTGCAACAAACTCAAATCTTTCTCTCCAACGTTGGAATGGCTGAGAGTTTATATTCTCATCATCCTTCGTTAAATCGAGACCACCTCTAAGGCACTCATATACAACTCGACCATAGTTTTTACCAGATAATCCTAATTTAGGTTTAATGGTACAACCAAGTAGAGGTCTTCCATATTTGTTTAAACGATCTCTTTCAACTACGATTCCATTTGGTGGACCACCGCAAGTTTTGATGAAAGCGATTGGGAATCTAATATCTTCTAGACGTAGGTGTCTTAGAGCTTTAAATCCAAAAACGTTTCCTACAAGAGATGTTAATACGTTTGTAATAGAACCTTCTTCAAAAAGATCTAAAGGATATGCAATAAAAGCATAAAAGGCTTCAGGATCTCCAGGAACGTCTTCGATTCGATAACAACGTCCTTTATAAAATTCTAAATCTGTAAGTAACTCGGACCAAACTGTTGACCAAGTACCTGTTGAAGATTCAGCGGCAACAGCTGCTGCAACTTCTTCTCGGGGAACACCTTCTTGACCTGTACATTTGAAACAGGCTAGTAAATCGGTGTCTAGGGGTACATATTCTGGAGTCCAGTAGGTATCTCTGTACTCCTTTACCCCTGCATCATACTTCTTACTCATAAGGATAAATTTAGGTCTGTGTAGGGAAAATAATTATTGTGCAAAATTTATAAATTTTGCTTTATTTATTAGTCCTTCTGACCAAGAAATTCACCGTTACCAAGAGCAGGTTCAACTTCTCTATGAGGACGAGCAATAATGTGAGCTGCAACTAAACCGTCACCAACTCTTTCACAAGCATCAGCACCAGCCCTTACAGCTGCGTTAACTGCTCCTGTTTCTCCTCTAACTAATACTGTGACATAACCGCCACCTACGAATTCACGACCAATAAGGCGAACTTCTGCAGCCTTTGTCATTGCGTCTGCTGCTTCGATTGCAGGTACAAGTCCGCGTGTCTCGATCATGCCGAGAGCGATACCCATTGTTTCTGTAGCCATTGTCTACTAATTACTAAATGTGGAATGTTCAATCCGAAGAATGCTTCATTAAGTACTTATAAGTCAAGCGTTTTCGATAAAATCTCCATTAATGTTTTTTCTATCATTCATAAGTTAAACTTATCACCCTTGGTACTATTGATATGTCAATACTTATGCAAATTAGTTAGTGCATCAAAACATACTGTTGTGTTAAGAAAAAATTTACATTATGT
>CACGMX010000033.1 GCA_902574405.1 uncultured Prochlorococcus sp.
AATTCGATGCAACGCGAAGAACCTTACCAGGGTTTGACATCCTGCGAACCTCTTAGAAATTTGAGGGTGCCTTCGGGAATGCAGTGACAGGTGGTGCATGGCTGTCGTCAGCTCGTGTCGTGAGATGTTGGGTTAAGTCCCGCAACGAGCGCAACCCACGTTTTTAGTTGCCAGCATTTAGTTGGGCACTCTAGAAAGACCGCCGGTGATAAACCGGAGGAAGGTGTGGATGACGTCAAGTCATCATGCCCCTTACACCCTGGGCTACACACGTACTACAATGCTACGGACAAAGGGCAGCAAACTCGCGAGAGCTAGCAAATCCCATAAACCGTGGCTCAGTTCAGATCGTAGGCTGCAACTCGCCTACGTGAAGTAGGAATCGCTAGTAATCGCAGGTCAGCATACTGCGGTGAATACGTTCCCGGGCCTTGTACACACCGCCCGTCACACCATGGAAGTTGGCCATGCCCGAAGTCGTTACTCCAACCCTTGTGGAGGAGGACGCCGAAGGTGGGGCTAATGACTGGGGTGAAGTCGTAACAAGGTAGCCGTACCGGAAGGTGCGGCTGGATCACCTCCTAACAGGGAGACAACAAAATGTTTAATATTATTATTTTGTCACCTTAGGTCGATCGGTATCTCACGTTTTTAATTTATTAAGAATTTCTTTTCCTAAGTTTTTCTAGGTGCGAAGTTAAACAACAAGTGATTAACTTATTTGAAGGGAAACCCTTCTTCTGGCTAGAAATAATGATCGAAATCAAATTTCCAGAAAATTCATTAATTTGCCAAAAAATCAGATTTAAGGAAATTGGATGAATAATGCAAAAAGTATATTTCTGCCCAGAAGAAAATACTAAACCATCCCACTGTGATTGTGCAACCTTTTATACAAAAATTTTTTATTAATTTTTTATTTGTTCAAAGTCTCTTTAAACAACTAGGCTTAAATAAAGGGATTTAAATGAAATGGCAGAAAGATTTAGTCAAAAAAATTTAAGAGTAAGACCAAGTTCCGATGAAGAGAAAATTGTAACAAATGCAAAAAAACACTTTGAAAAGACTTTGGTTGAAATCTCAGGCGAGTTAGTAGGAAGTGTTGCTGCACTAGAACACCCAACAAAAAATAAAAAATTAAATTATGGAGAAATATTTTTAAGAGACAACGTTCCTGTGATGATTTACCTAATAACCCAAAAACGGTACGAAATTGTCAAAAAGTTCCTAAGTCTATGTCTTGAATTACAAAGCACTAATTACCAAACACGTGGGGTATTTCCTACCAGTTTCATTGAAGAGAATGGAAAGCTCATTGGAGACTATGGTCAGAGATCAATAGGGAGGATTACTTCAGCTGATGCAAGTTTATGGTGGCCCATTTTATGTTGGTATTACGTCAATAAAAGCGGAGATTATGCCTTCGGGAAAAGTCAAAGTGTACAAAGAGGTATTCAACTTCTTCTAGATTTAGTTCTGCATCCAACATTTGAGGGTACTCCAGTACTCTTTGTTCCAGATTGCGCATTTATGATTGATAGACCTATGGATGTATGGGGAGCACCCCTCGAAGTTGAAGTTTTACTTCATGGATGTTTAAAAAGTTGTATAAACTTAATGGAATTAAGTAGAGCAGATCATGTTAGTAGACTTTTAGACCAAAGACTTATTCTTACAAATCAATGGGTTAAAGATTTAGGAAGTTTTCTTTTAAAACATTATTGGGTTACCAGCCAAACAATGCAAATTTTAAGAAGGAGGCCAACTGAACAGTATGGAGATGATCAACATTTCAATGAATTTAACGTTCAACCCCAAGTGGTTCCCTCATGGCTACAAGATTGGTTAGAGAATCGAGGTGGTTACTTAATAGGAAATATCAGGACAGGAAGGCCTGACTTTCGATTTTACAGCTTAGGGAATTCTCTAGCATGTATGTTCGGAGTACTTCCTCCCGAAGAACAAAGGGCTTTATTTAGATTAGTTTTACATAATAGACAACATTTGATGGCTCAAATGCCCATGAGGATTTGTCATCCTCATATGGATGTCGAAGAATGGCAAAACAAAACTGGATCGGATCCAAAGAATTGGCCATGGAGTTACCATAACGGTGGTCACTGGCCAAGTTTACTTTGGTTTTTTGGTACAGCTGTTCTATTGCATCAAAAAAAATATGGTTCAGATGATGTAATTCTTATGGAAGAAATGAAGTCTTTAGTAGAGGAATCATATTGGTGCCAACTTAATCAATTGCCTAAGCAAGAATGGGCAGAATATTTTGATGGACCTACAGGTACTTGGGTTGGACAACAATCAAGGACATATCAAACTTGGACTATTGTTGGATTCTTATTAATGAATCATTTTCTAAGAAATGGGTATGAAGATCTAGATATGTTTAAGATTTAAAAATTAAAATAAGCCTAAAGTTAGTGATTTATCAATTGGCAAACATGCTCCGATACCAAGATATATGGTTAGAAAAGTTCCAAACAAGAAAATAGACATTGCTATTGGTCTTCTAAATGGGTTGGAGAATTTATTAACGTTCTCGATAAAGGGTAAGATCATTAATCCTAGTGGAATTAATGTTTGAAGTGCGATACCCAAAAGTTTATTAGGGACTACCCTAAGTATTTGAAAAACTGGGTAAAGATACCATTCGGGAAGAATTTCTAAGGGGGTTGCGAATGGATTTGCCTTATCTCCTAGCATTGCAGGGTCAAGAACTGCCAGTCCTACAACGCAAGCGATAGTACCTAAAATAACTACTGGGAAGATATACAATAAGTCGTTTGGCCAAGCAGGCTCACCATAATAGTTATGGCCCATACCTTTAGCTAATTTTGCTCTTAATTTTGGGTCAGATAAATCTGGTTTTTTTAACGTAGACATGAGGGAGTCTTGTATTGGTTTAAGTATAAAAGTTTATAGAGGACCTGAAATACCTTGTTTACGAATCATTAAAAAATGCATCAACATGAAAACTGCTAAAGACCAAGGCAATACGAAAGTATGAAGACTATAAAATCTTGTAAGAGTTGATTGTCCAACGCTTTCTCCACCTCTAAGTAGTTCGACCATAAAATCACCGATTACTGGTATGGCAGCAGGTACACCCGAGACAATTTTGACTGCCCAGTAACCGACTTGATCCCAAGGTAGAGAATATCCTGTAACTCCAAAAGCCACTGTTATTACTGCCATAACAACGCCTGTCACCCAAGTTAATTCTCTAGGCCTTTTGAAACCACCTGTAAGGTAAACTCTGAAAACATGAAGGATTAACATCAAAACCATCATTGATGCACTCCATCTATGAACAGATCGTATCAACCATCCAAAACTTACATCCGTCATCAAATAACTTACTGAACTATAAGCTTGAGTTACAGTGGGCTTATAGTAAAAAGTCATTGCAAAACCTGTTGCAAATTGAATTAAGAAGCATACTAAGGTTATGCCACCTAAACAATAAAAAATATTTACGTGAGGGGGTACGTACTTGGAAGTTACGTCGTCAGTTATGTCTTGAATTTCAAGTCTCTCTTGAAACCAGTCATAAACAGATGAAGAATTCGCCATCCAAAAAAAAATTAGCTTTGATATAAAGAGCTTACTTAAAATTCTTATACTTGGTGTTAACACTTAACCCAATGAATTCATCTTTTAACAAACTTTTAACATTCAAGACTTTGATCACTGCATCGATGATCATAGTTTTTTCTCTCAATCTTTTATTGATTGAGAGAGTAAATGCGCTTAGTGATAGCAAGCAATTAGTACTTGATGCTTGGACATTGGTTAATGAGGGTTTTTATGACCCAGAAAAGTTTGAAGAAATACAATGGAAGAGAATTCGACAAAAAACATTACAGAAACAAATTGAAACAACTGAAGAGGCTTATTCTGCTATTGAAGACATGTTAAGACCTCTAGAAGATCCGTATACAAGAATTTTACGCCCTAAAGATTATGAACTCCTTAAATCAAGCAATTTTGGAAGTGAGATTAATGGGGTTGGGCTCCAATTAGGTGAAAATGATAACAAAAAAGTTAAAGTCGTTTCAACTCTTGGAGGATCTCCAGCCGAAGAAGCTGGAATAGTTAGTGGAGACTTCATAGAAAAAGTGGATGGAATTTCATCCCAAGAATTAGGCCTTGCTAATACTGCCTCTAAGTTAAGAGGCGAATCAGGAACTAAGGTTCTGGTTGAAATATCTTCGGCATCAGGAGAAATTAGGGAAGTCGATTTAGAGAGGAGATCAGTAGATCTTAGACCAGTTAGAACAAAAAGATTAAGAGACGATTCTCACACAATAGGATATTTGAGGATTACGCAATTCAGCGAAAGCGTACCCAAAAAAGTTGAAGAGGCCCTTCAAGAATTAAAAGAGAGAGAGGTTGAAGGTTTGATCTTGGATCTTAGAAATAATTCAGGTGGATTAGTAAGCTCAGGAATAGCAGTTGCAGACTCATTATTAAGTGAAAAACCTGTTGTAGAAACAAAAAATAGAAATGGGATCAAAGATGCAATAATTTCTCAAAAGGAGACATCTTTTGATGGACCAATGGTGACTCTAGTTAATAAAGGTACTGCGAGTGCTAGTGAAATACTTGCTGGATCATTACAAGATAATGAAAGATCAATTCTTATGGGAGAAAAAACTTATGGAAAAGGTTTAATTCAATCTTTGAAAACTTTAGGAGAGGATAGTGGTATTGCCATAACAGTTGCAAGTTATTTAACTCCTAAAGGTAATAATATTCAAGGTCAAGGTATGACTCCTGATAAATTACTTGATCTTCCAGATGCTAGTGAATATGGAAGTACTGATGATAAGTGGATAAAGAATGCAGAATTATTTCTAGAGTCGCTCCTAGAAAAAGAAGAAGTTTCAGTTCAAACTATTGAATTAAACAATGAAGAAACTAAGTCTTGAAATGGCTAAAAATTGAAATTAAAAAAAAATCCCAAAAATATGAGTATTAAAAGACTTTTTCATGACCCAATTCATAAAGAAATAGTATTTGATGCAGAAAAGCCCGAAGAATTAATGATTATGGAATTAATTGATACAGTTGCTTTTCAAAGACTTAGAAGAATAAAACAATTAGGAGCGGCATCATTACTTTTTCATGGTGCAGAATCGAGCAGATTTACCCATTCGATTGGCGTTTTTTGTATCGCGAGAAAGATCTATAAAAGATTAATTGAAAGTAAATCTTCATTTTGTGAAAATAAATTTGTTCTTTATGGAGCTGCTCTACTTCATGATTTAGGTCATGGACCTTTAAGCCATACCAGTGAAACAATATTCGAGCATGATCACGAACAATGGTCTGAAAACTTAGTTACAAATTATTCTCCAATAAATTCAATACTCAAAAAGTATGACAACGAGTTGCCAAAAAAAATTGGTGAATTATTTCAATCAAAACAAATATTTTCAAAACCTTTAAAAACATTAATAAGTAGTGAGATAGATTGCGATCGTCTCGATTATCTTTTACGCGATAGTTATAACACTGGTACTAATTATGGATTAGTAGATTTAGAGAGAATAATTTCAGCTCTTACCTTTTCACCTGATGGGAATATCGGAATCAAACCAAAAGGAGTGATCGCTATTGAGCATTTCCTTGTACTAAGAAACTTGATGTATAGAACAATCTACAACCACAGGATAAACGAAATATCAACATGGATTCTGGAAAAAATAATTTATACAATAAAGCATAATTTTGAAAAGAAAATTTGGTTAGATAATTCCCTATATAAATGGATTTTTTCACCTTCAAAGGTTGATTTCAATGATTTCATAAGAAATGATGATGTAACTTTTTATTATCATTTGATTAGATGGAAAGATGAATCATTTGAGCCACTTTCTACACTATGCAAAATGTTTATTGATAGGGATTTATTAAAGGCATCAGACATAAGTTTTTTAAGCAAGATAAATAGATTAAAAATACTTGCATTTGCCACAAAATTATGTGAAAAGAATGGTTATGATTCAGAGATATTTTGCGGGATTAAGGAAAGGTCTTTTAAAGGGTTTGAATCCAACAATGCACTAAAAATATGGGACGGCACTAATCAAAGCGCATTAGAAAACAGTTCTGCATTAATAAAAACTCTAATGAGATCTGAGGAAAGCTCTTTTATTATTTATCCAGGTATGATCAAAAATGAAATTAACAATGAAATTTCATTAATAAAAAACAATTCCTAGATTTAATTCAATGGAAATAGTTTTAGAAAACACTAAAAGTAAATATTTAGAAATTTTTTCTTCGTTAGATTTAGAAAATATCAATGAAACTTTCAAAAGATTTTCTTCAATAAAGGGACCTTTAGAAGTAAAAATTTTCGCAGTCAATGAGTCAATAAGTGCTCATCAATTATCAAAATTAAAATATCATTTTGACAAAATCGATATTTATTCATTATGCATTTACTCAAATAATAGAGATACGGTACTAAGTGGAAAGTCCCTAAGAATAGATTCAACTTTTATCAAAGAGCAAGAGATTAAAAATAAGTTAATAGCATTTAATTCAAAAAAGAAAGACGATATTCTTCACAAAGGGACGGTAAGATCAGGTGAAAGAATATCTTCAAATGGAAACCTATGCATAATTGGAGATGTTAATCCAGGAGCAATAGTTTCAGCTAAGGAAAATATTTACGTTTGGGGCAAATTACTAGGGGTCGCATTTGCGGGAAAAAGTGGGAATAAAAATGCCTGTATTTCATCACTTTATTTAAACCCTTTACAGTTAAGAATTGCGGATGTGATAGCTATTGGGCCAAAGGATAAGCCCAAAAATTGTTACCCAGAAATTGCGGTAATAAATAAACAAACGATCATTATCAAACCACACTTAATCGAAAGTAAAAATTAATCAATAATTTGCAATAAATTAATTCAAACTAGATAAATTTAAGAATTACTTAATCTTTAAAATATTTAACTTTCTGCAAGTGGCTTTATTATTTGGAAAATCTCTAAAATCGTGGGGAAAAATACTCGCACAATCTTAATTTGTTCAGGTAAAGGAGGGGTTGGGAAAACAACTTTAACTGCAAACCTAGGCATAGCCCTTGCTAATGGCGGATCAACAACTGCTGTTTTAGATGCTGATTTTGGCTTAAGAAATTTAGATCTTCTTCTAGGATTGGAAAATCGCATCATTTATACTGCTCAAGATGTTCTAGACAAGAATTGTCGTCTTGAACAAGCATTGGTTAGACATAAAAAGGAGCCTAATCTTGCTCTTCTACCTGCTGGAGATCCAAGGATGTTGGATTGGATGAAGCCCGAAGATATGAAAAAAATTAGTGAGCTACTTAGTGAGAACTTTGATTTTGTTTTAGTAGACTGTCCTGCAGGTGTAGAAGATGGGTTTAAAAATGCTCTCGCGGCCTGTAAAGAAGCTATTGTTGTTACCAACCCCGAATTATCCGCAGTACGGGATGCAGATAGAGTAATAGGGATTCTTAATACTTCAGATATTGAGCCTATCCAACTTGTAATCAATAGAGTTCGCCCTAACATGATGGCTAGTCAAGAAATGTTATCTATCGAAGATGTTCAAGGAATCCTTTCTTTGCCTTTGTTGGGTATTGTTTTAGAAGATGAACAGGTAATAATAAGTACAAATAGAGGAGAGCCACTCACGCTTACAGATGGTAGATCTCCTGCAAAAAAATGTTATTTGAATGTTTCTCAAAGACTGACAAATAAAGATGTACCAATTATCGATCCAAAAAAAGAAGGCAAAAGTCTTAAAGATAAATTCATGAGATTAATGCAAACAAAGATTTTTTAAAATTATGACTCTCAGAGATCTTATAAATAAATTACTAGGCAGAGAAACGTCTAGTGCAAATACAGCTAGAGAAAGATTACAACTTGTACTTGCTCATGACAGAGTTGATATGAGTTCCTTAACAACTGATCTTTTAGATAAAATGAGGAAAGAAATTCTTGATGTTGTTGCTAAATATGTTGAAATTGATTTTGAAGAGGTGGCAGTAAGTTTAGAGACAGAGGATAGGATGACTGCATTAGTTGCCAATTTGCCAATCAAAAGAACTATTTCAGGAGAAATAAAATTTAAAAAAACTGATAAAGCTAATAAAGATATCAAAAAGTAATAAATTTAAAAAAAAGCTAAAAAAATAATGATAATTGAGCCTTCCTAATTGTAAGATGAAGAGATTGCCGGCTTAGCTCAGCGGTAGAGCAGCGCTTTTGTAAAGCGAAGGCCATCAGTTCAAATCTGTTAGCCGGCATTTCGTTTTATTTAATTCTGCTCAACATTCTTTGTTGAAAATAAAAAGATTAAACCTATTAGAGCAATTATAGGTAACAATCTTATTTCGAGAAGATACTCTAAAAAAGATGCAAAAGGTTCAAATATCCAATAAGTTAAAAATTGAATTAATAAAACGAAAAATAATAATAAAAACATTAATACAATTCACTAACTAATACTTCACCTTTTCTAATCATTCTCCAATCTCCACTTTTCTTCCAAAATATAATAGTACTAGCTTTTCCACTACTTTTTTCCCAAGGGATAGGGCCCAAAATTTTTACAGCAGGGAAGTCTTGAGCAATACCTTCAACAGTAATTGAACCTTTAAAACCTGAAATATTTGCACTTGAAGTTAATAATGGACCTGTTTCTCTCAAAAGAGATTGTGCTATAAATGAATTTGGGATTCTCAATCCAATAGTAAGATCATTACTGGTGAGGTTTAAAGTCTGATTATCTGAAGCAGGAATAACAATTGTCAGAGCTCCTGGCCAATATTTTGAAGCTATATTTTCGTAATCTTCTTTAGCTGATTCATTAACATAATTAATTAGATGTTTTTGTTCTGACCCCATAAGAATTAAGGGTTTATTTCTATCTCTTTTTTTAAAATCATAAATAATATTAGAGAATTTTGGTAAGCATCCAATTGCAGGTAGGGTGTCTGTTGGGAAAATTATAGGTAAACCACTTTTAAGAGTCTTTAGGGCAATTTTGCAATCTACTATATTCATTTAGATTTCGAACCTATAGTAATTTATTTATATCTCCCAATAGTAAACCTACCAATACCTGAAAAATCTTTCACAATTTTTATTGATGTAAATTTATTTTTAATAAGAAGTTGTTTTACTTTTTCGCTTTGATCAAAATGATTCTCTAAAATTAGCCAACCCTTCTTTTTTTAAAAATAATGGTGCTTTTTGTATTATTTCCCTAATATGTTTCAGACCATCTTCGCCACCTAATAAAGCAACTTTAGGTTCGAAATTTTTAACTTCTTTGGGTAATTCTTCATAAGTATTTCTTGGTATGTAGGGCGGGTTTGAAATAGCGAGGTCTAATTTTCCTTTAAAACTCTCAAGAGGTGACCACCAATTCCCACAATAAAATTTCAAATTTGAGTGTTTAGAAGAACTTATATAATTTTCAGTGGCTATTTCTAATGCATCTTGATCTACATCAGTTGCTACTCCGTAGCTCAATGGATAAGCCAATGCCAAAGCGATACTAATAGCGCCTGATCCCGTTCCTAATTCAGCAAAAAATAATTTTTTCTGACTTGTTTCTAAAAATATTAAATACAATATCAACCATAAGCTCTGTTTCTGGCCTTGGAATGAGTACTTTATTTGTAACTTTTAATTTTAAGTTTCTCCAATAAGTTATTCCACAAATGTATTGAATTGGGCAAGATTTTAGTAAATGATCGTCCCAAACAGATTCAAGAAATTTTAAGTTTTTTTTTAAATGTAAGTTTCCATTGGAAATTAGAATTTTCCAGTTTAAATCATTAGTCGAAATACCGCCTACACAATCAAGTAATACTTCAAAAGATTTTTGATCACCACCTTTTGAAAGTTGTTTTTTTTTCCAAAATAAAAATTCCTGTACGGAAACGCAAAGCATTTATTAAAGTATTAGCGTTTTGGTCCAAGCCTACCTTTGCTTGAGTCAGAGTAGAAGCTTGATTTTTCTCCATCTTGAGTAGAAATAAATAAACCTATTAGGAATATTGTTGGCACCCCTACAAATAAAAGACTAGCTACGAATCCAAAGTTAGTTGTTTCCATTTAATTGGTAGTTCTATATTAGGTATTAAGACTATAGACATATAACTAGAAATAAAGTGGAAAAATAAACAAATTTTATAAACTGATTAACAGTCTTAAACAATTTAGCGAGGTAATTTTTTTATTTTCACTAATTTTTTTTAGTTCTTCCAAATTTGAGGGAGGGGATTGTGGTTTTGTTAAAATTACTGCAGATGATTTTATCAAAGTTTGGCATGCAAGTCGCCAATTTTCTGGTCTATTTTTAAGTTTTTCTTCTTCAACAGATGTAAGAGGGCTCAAAGAATTTTTGTTTCCACCTTCAACTGAAATAAAACAAGTACTACATTGTCCCGCACCTCCACAATTTCCCAAAATACCTTTTAATCCATAAAGCTGTAAATTCTCTTTCATTACAAGTTCCCTTAAATTTTCACCAGGATTACATTGAACTTCCAAATCCTCACGGATAAATCTGATAGTTGCCATTTTTTTTAGTTATTTTTCTTATTTTGGCGTTTTACTTTGAGAATTGTGACCAAAATATTAACAGTTTTTAGCCAAAAATTTCTTGTAAACGCAGTTCTACCAATGGATTTACCCAATTTTTGCAAGAAAATAAATTTATTTACAAAAATCCCTCAAAGACTAAAAAACCCTTACTATCATGATGTTTAGCTGTTTATACAGCATAGTTACTAGAAATTAACCGATGGGATTGCCTTGGTATCGAGTGCACACAGTAGTTATTAATGACCCAGGTCGACTACTTGCTGTGCATCTTATGCATACTGCATTATTAGCCGGCTGGGCCGGTTCAATGGCTCTTTATGAATTAGCCATTTTTTGATCCTTCTGATGCCGTTCTCAATCCAATGTGGAGACAGGGAATGTACGTTATGCCTTTCATGGCAAGACTTGGTATCACAAGTAGTTGGAATGGATGGGATATTACGGGTGCTACTGGAGTTGATCCAGGATTCTGGAGTTTTGAAGGGGTTGCAGCAGCACACATAGTATTTAGTGGTCTATTGATGTTGGCGTCTATTTGGCACTGGACATATTGGGACCTAGATTTATGGGAGGATTCAAGAACGGGTGAACCGGCTCTTGATTTACCAAGAATTTTCGGAATTCATCTACTTTTAGCAGGACTTACATGCTTTGGTTTTGGAGCTTTTCATTGCGCAAACGTGGGAATTTGGGTTTCTGATCCTTACGGTTTAAGTGGTCATGTAGAACCTGTGGCTCCTTCCTGGGGAGTAGAAGGATTTAATCCTTTTAACCCTGGAGGTATTGTAGCTAATCATATTGCGGCTGGACTTATGGGTATTATTGGAGGAATTTTTCACATCACCAATAGGCCTGGGGAAAGACTTTATAGAGCATTAAAACTTGGAAGTCTTGAAGGTGTTCTAGCTAGTGCTTTAGCTGCTGTACTATTTGTATCTTTCGTTGTTTCTGGAACAATGTGGTATGGTTCAGCAACAACCCCAGTAGAGCTTTTTGGTCCTACCAGGTATCAATGGGATTCAGGCTATTTCAAAACTGAAATTAACAGAAGAGTACAAGCTGCTATAGATAATGGTGCCACTAAATCAGAGGCATATGCATCTATTCCAGAGAAATTAGCCTTCTATGATTATGTAGGAAATAGTCCAGCTAAAGGGGGGCTATTCAGAGTTGGAGCTCTTGTTAATGGGGATGGTTTACCAACTGGTTGGCAAGGTCACATTGCTTTCCAAGATAAGGAAGGTAACGAATTAGAAGTTAGAAGAATTCCTAATTTCTTTGAAAACTTTCCTGTCATTCTTGAAGATAAAGAAGGCAATGTAAGGGCTGATATTCCATTCAGAAGAGCTGAAGCAAAGTATTCATTTGAACAAACTGGTATCACTGCAACTATCTATGGAGGGGACCTAGATGGACAAACATTTACAGATCCTGCAGTAGTGAAAAGATTAGCTAGAAAGGCTCAACTTGGAGAAGCATTCAAATTTGACAGAGAAACTTATAAATCCGACGGTGTATTCCGAAGCTCTCCAAGAGCCTGGTTTACTTATGCACATTTATGTTTCGGGTTGCTATTCTTATTTGGCCACTGGTGGCATGCTTCAAGAACTCTTTACAGAAACTCCTTTGCTGGTATCGATGCTGAGATTGGAGACCAAGTTGAATTTGGTC
>CACGMX010000034.1 GCA_902574405.1 uncultured Prochlorococcus sp.
TCAGAGCCTGGTTGAATTCCTCCTACTGCAGATAATCCTCTTGAAAAGCTATCTAGAAACCTAGGCATTTTTTCACCTATTGGAACAAGTCTATTTTTATCTATAAATGAGGTAAAAGATTTATCTCCAATTTGAAATCCGAGTAAAGAACTTCTTAACTCATTATTTGAATTTCTGAAACCTCCTGCCAAGGTATTAACCTTAACGCCTTTAGATAAATAAGAATTATTAGATAGAGTTCCTTCAGGAGCAACAAGAAGTTTCGCTTTGTTTGATAAAGCATATTTTTGAGCGATAGATAGCTTTTCTTTAATAAATTCATCATTTATTTTTAATTTTTCTCTTGTTGGTATATTAGTCTGCCAAATAGCTACTGGATATTCATAATTTCTTTTTATTGGATTTATTAAACCTCCAAATAAATGTAAGATAATAATAAGCAAAAGTCCTAAAAGAAATATTTTTTTAAAGTGAAGTTTTCTTTCCCATCTACCTTGACTATAAAAAATCCAAAATCCAACCAATATTTGTAAAACGCATAAACCACTTGCACCAATCCATCTTGCTAAACCAGCAAGATAAATATCACCTGGGATAAGACTCTCTCCTAAACCTATCCAAAAAAAAGGTGTTTGAGAAAGTATCAATTCACCAATCCCCCAAGTCAAAGATAAAAAAAATACTTTTACTGTTAAAGGTAATATTTTCATTTTAAAAACATCCTCTTTCCAGAGAATAATTCCAACTAACAATCCCCATAAATAAACTAATATCCCACCCAAAAAAGCGCAAAATAATAATATTGAAATGGCAATTATTAAACTTGCAAGCCACGAAAACCCAAGCCATGTCAATGGATGAAGATCATATAACCATGAATGACTTATCAAAACGAAGAAAAAACCCCACCAAAAATTTGCTATTTTTCTCTCACTTCCCTCCCATAAAATAAATAAAGATATCGGCATAAATATCAGCCAAAAATGAGTTGAAACAGAAATTCCTCCTAAAATTCCTCCTAAACAAGGGTAAAAATATTGTCTTAGACTTTTAATTTGAGTTGGGATTAACAATCTAAAATTACGAAATTAAATTTATAATCACCCATTTATTGTACCTTCATTCTGTAAACTAAGTTTTAGTAACTTTCAAAATTTAAGTGAAAGAAGTATTTATTAGTTTTGCAATTTTTGTTTTTTGTGTTTCATTAACTCTTTTCAGTCAATTTAATTCACCACAAGTTGTTAATGCTGCTGAATCAGAAATTCAGTCAGTTCAAAAAACACCTGTTGCAAAATCATCAAATGTCTCAAATAATAATTTATTTGAACTAGACCCATCAGATCCAAATCCTATACTTTTCGCTATGGCTGAAGAAACTCCATTAGACATCAATTCAAGGACTACAGAAAGTGGTCTAATTATTGCAGATATCATAAGCGGGGAAGGAGATGAAGCTAGTGCTGGGAAAACAGTTACTGTAAATTACACAGGAACTCTAGAAGACGGGACACAATTTGATACCAGTATCGGAAGAGCTCCATTCAGCTTTCCCTTGGGCGCTGGACGAGTAATAAAAGGTTGGGACGAAGGTGTAGCAGGCATGAAAGTTGGAGGCAAAAGAAAATTAACAATACCTTCAGAACTTGGATACGGAACAAGAGGAGCTGGAAATGTAATACCTGCTAATGCGACTTTAATATTTGAAGTTGAATTATTAAAAGTCAATTAAATTAAGTAAGAAAAATATCTAAGGCTTTTCAATTTAGTTAATCTCCAAGTAATATATATACAACACCAAATATTTGAAATGTTAAGTAAATTCATCAATTCTTTTCTAGATAAAAAATCCCCAATGACAGTCCATGCTCACTGTGATGGTCCTTGTGGTGTTTACGACCCAGCATCTACAAGAGTTGCAGCTGAAGCAGTTTTATCAATGACAAAAAAACTTATTGCATTAGAAGCTCCCTCTAGCACTGATTCAGCAGAGTGGGCTTCATACAGTAATACATTTTCTAGATATGTTGCAGTTAAAGAAGAGCAAGCAAAAGAAACAAAGAAAGAAATTCTAATTTTGTGGACAGATTACTTTAAACCAGTTCACTTAGAAACTTATCCAGACTTACATGAAACCATTTGGAAGGCGGCCAAATTATGCAGTGCATGCAAAGTTAATATTGACTTAGCACAAGCTGAAGAACTCATGAGTTATGTAGAAAAGATTCATAATATTTTCTGGGCTTCAAAAGGAAGATCAGACGCTTTTGTAAAAGCTAGTTAATCAGAGTTATTTTCAAAAGTTTTTTTGATTTTATTTTATTTTTTTTAGGTTTAAGGAAAACCGCTATCATTAGTGGTAAATCAATGTATCCTTACTTAAAAGAAGGGGATATTGTATTTTTTAAAAGATATAAAAAGAACAAATCAATACTTAAAAATCGACAAATAGTTATTTTTAATCATCCACTTAAAAATAAAAACCTAATAAAAAGGATAAATTCAGTAAATCATAATAATGTTGAGGTTATTGGCGACAATATTAAATTTAGCGAAGATAGTAATAAATTTGGATTAATCAATAACGAAAAAATAATCGGGATTGTCACCTCAAAATTAATTATTCCTAAATTAAAAAATTTTTTAATTCAAAAAAATAGAAGCACTTCTTTGAATCCAAAATAATCCCAGAGAAAAGGAAAGCCCTCCTGCTACAGCTATTAATCTTTTAATAAATTTCTGACTTGCTTTAAAGGTGGTAAAAGATATTAAACAAGTAAACAGATTCATACTTATGAGTGAACCAATCAAATATGAAATCAAATATAAGCAAGCGCTTGTTAAAGGTAGTGCTAAAGCAGGAAGAACTGCTAGCAAATGTGAACCTCCAGCTATACCGTGTAGCAAGCCTAAACCAGTTAAAGCATGTGAGTGCTTATTCTTATTTTTTTGTTCCTTAACATGAAAGTGAAAGTGACGATGGAGAATTCCATTCTCATGCTTATGGGAATGCGAGTGGATGCTTAATTGAAAAGAATTTTTCATAGCAAATACTCCAACAATTAGAAGAGAAATTCCAACTAGGAATTCCGCAATATTAGAAAATTTGTTTAATGGCGTAATATCCTTAATTAAAATCGCTAGGATAGCTAACAAGAGGACTCCAGAAGAATGTCCCAAGCCCCATGAGAAACTATTTTTAAGAGCTTTTTGGGGATTATTAATCGCTGCTGGTGCCATTGCAATTAGATGATCAGCGCCACTAACTACGTGTACAAATCCTGCAACTATACCTGTTAAAATTACAGCCTGCATATATATTCAGTACAACTCTGTTTATTCAATTGTATAGCACGATTTGAAGTCAATATTAAATTGAGTTAAATAATTTCTTGAACGATTGTTCAATATCAGTTTCTCTCATAAAAGTTTCACCAATTAATACTCCCTTTATTCCAATAGATCTAAGCGATTCTAAATCTTCGGCACAATTAATTCCAGATTCACTTATGGGAATAATATTTTGTTTTAAAAATATATCTGCATATGTATGCATCAATTCTATTGATGTATTTAAATCCGTTTTAAAAGTCTTTAAGTCCCTATTATTTATTCCAATCAAATTAAAAGATTTTAACTTTAGAATCCTTTCTAATTCATTAGAATTATGGACTTCAACAAGAACACTCATCTTTAAATTATCAGCTATTTTCTTTAAATAAATTAAATCGTCATCACTTAAAATCGCAGCGATTAATAATATTGCATCAGCACCAGATATCCTTGCTTTATAAATCTGATAAGCAGAAATAATAAAATCTTTGCAGAGTAGAGGGAGATTAGTTGATTTCCTTACAGTTTCGAGTATTTCATAACTACCTTGAAAAAACCTTTTATCGGTAAGTACTGAAATACATGATGCACCAAATCCTTCATAACAAATTGCTATATCTGCAGGGTTAAAATCTTTTCTAATAACTCCTTTACTCGGACTAGCTTTTTTTATTTCAGCAATTACTCCGGGTTTTCTTTTTGACTCCAAAATATTTTTACAAAAATCTTTGGGAGCGGGAAGGTTTTCAATCTTTTTGATGAGATCTTCTAAAGAGACTATTTTTTTAAAATTCTTAATTTCAATGTCCTTGTGCCATACAATTTCTTCCAGAATATTTTTTGCTTGTGCTTCTCTATGAGGTACAGCATATTCTAAATTTTCTACCCTTACTGTTGGATTTGGTGGTCTGCGTCTTATCTCCATTAATTTTAGATATTATTTTATTTGAGAAGCCGCTTGTTTATATGCGACCTCAACTACTTCACTAAGAGTAGGATGAGTATGAACTTCTTTAGATAATTCAATTACATCTTGGTTTCTTGAAATAGCGTTCGAAATTTCTTGAATTAAATCAGCTGCATGTAACCCAAAAATATGAGCACCTAATACTTTCCCATTATCTTTATTGAAAATCAACTTTAGTAATCCATCACTATCCAATTCAGCCAATGCTTTTGAATTAGCTTTAAAGAAACTTTTGACAACTCCCAAAGTAAAATTTTCTTTAGCAGATATTTCTTTAGCTTCAGCTTCAGAGAGACCAACTGAACTTATCTCGGGGTGTGTAAAGGTTGCTGCAGGGATACTTTTATAGTTGATTTCGACATTTCCACCGCAAATATTATCTACAGCGATTGTACCCTGAGCTGCAGCTGTATGGGCAAGCATTAGTTTGCCTGTTACATCTCCAACAGCCCAAATGTTAGGTATTATCTCATCACCATTCTTAACTCTCATTTGATCATCTATAGGAATGAACCCTTTTACTGTTTCAATACCAACCGAATCAAGATTTAAGTTATTACTATTAGGACTTCTGCCAGTTGCAACAAGTACAGCGTCAACTTCTAAAGTTTCTACAACTTCCTTAGATTTTGCATCTGTCAATTCTATTTTTACAGGACATCCAGGTGTTATTTTTGTAGCAAAGACATTTGATTTTGTGTCTATATCTCTCGATTGAATAAGTTTTTTCTTAGCTATTTTAGTGATATCTGGATCAAATGTTGGCATAATATTTTCCAAAGCCTCGATCATAGTAACTTCACAACCAAGAGCTGTATAAACATCAGCAAATTCTAGTCCTATATATCCGCTTCCAATAATTGCTATCCATCTTGGAAGCCACTCAAGTTTAACCGCATCATCACTAGTAAATACAGTCCTATTATCCAAAGTTATTCCACGGGGCACAAAAGGAGAAGAACCAGTTGCTATAAGAATATTCTTACATGTGAAAATTTTATCAATTCCGTTTTTATCTCTTACACCTACTTTTTGATTTCCTTCAATTCTGCCAATGCCCAAAATAATTTCAACTCCACTCCTTTTAAGAGTTTTTGTTAAATTTTCTCTAACATTTAAAACTAAATTATTTGCATGATCTGCTATTTTTGATCTCTCGAACCTTACTGGAGAAGCATGAATACCAAATTTAGCTAAATGTTCATAATCAGCGATTTCTCTAACTTTTCCACTTGCAGCCAAAAGAGCTTTAGATGGAACACAACCCTTGTTAACACAAGTGCCTCCCATATCAGAAGATTCTACTATTGCGACTTTCAGTCCCTTACCAGCAGCATGTTTAGCGGCATCAAAACCTCCATATCCTGCTCCTATTACGATTAAATCAAAATCAAAACTTGAATCAGTCACTTTTTATTAATTTATTAGAGGTGTATGCGACTCTTTTTCGTTCTAGTAATAACGGAACTGCAACACAAGCCACATTCAATGATTCTACAAGCTCACTATGCGGAATTGTAATTGTTTCATTAAAAGCTTCTTGAATTTTTTCATGAATACCTTGACCTTCATTACCCAAAATTAATGCTGTACATTTAGACCAATCAACTTCCCAGTATGGTTTTGACGGTTTTTTTGAACTTTTATTATGGCTACTAGTAGAGAATATCTTAAATCCTACATTTGATAATTCAGACAAAGACTTTAGTAAAGAATTTAATATTTCTTCTTCATTTCCATCAAATCTTAAAAATGGCAGATGAAAAACTGCTCCAGAGGATGCCCTTAATACCTTTTGGCCTAATGGGTGCGCACCTCCAGCTAGAAAAATTGCGTCAACACCAGCAGCTAATGCAGTTCTAAAAAGATTACCCATATTCCCAGGATCTTGAATCCTATCGAGGACAAGAACAAAATCATCTTTTCTATTAAATTGATAATTAGGTATTTCTGAAATCTCCACTAAGGCTGCTATCCCATCAGGATTAATTGTTGAAATCGCAGATGCCAAAACTTCCTCTGAGACAATATTTATTAATGACTGATGAAATTTTTTGCTTAGATTTTGATTCTTGCTTAGCCATTTTTCGGTAACTAAAATCTTAGAGAGATTTTTCCCAGACTTCAGCAATTCTTCAATAAGATGTGTACCTTCTATGCAAAAAAAGTCTTGATCTTTTGGAGATGATCCTCTTTTAAATGATCTAAATCTTTTAACTAGATTATTATTTTTACTAGTTATTTTTAAAAAAGTATGTTCTATGAGTAATTTGAAATATGCGTTATCATCTATATTTTAATTACATAAATATTTTGATCAATTGTTTATTAAATTTTTATTTCCCAAGAAATCAAAAAAATACATTTTCACTTTTAATTAATATTCATGACGTTACATAGGGTGGACTTACAAGTTTTCCTTTGTCATGATGAATCTAATAAATTAACCCTTAATGATTTGCGTAAGCAAAAAGAAGTCATATCTTAAATCTCAAAATTTAAAGATTTTTGGCCAAGGTAACTTACATGGAAAAGTTGAAATAAGTGGCGCCAAGAATTCTGCCTTAGTTTTATTGGCCTCATCATTGCTAACTAATGAAAGGATAATTCTTGAGAATGTTCCTCGTCTTACCGATATAGAAAAAATGGTGAATATCCTAAAGAGTTTAGGCATTAAATTAATACAAAAAAACAATCGCTTAGAGATAGATCCAAAAAATATTTCTATTAAAGATCTTCCATATGAACTAGTTAATGGATTAAGAGCTAGTTTCTTTTGTATAGGTGCATTATTAAGTAAATATGGAGAGGCTAAAGTCCCCTTACCTGGAGGATGCGATATTGGTTCAAGGCCTATAGATGAGCACATAAATGGACTTCAAGCTTTAGGAGCGGAAATTTTTATTGAAGAAGGAATTGTCAAAGCAAGAGTAAAAGGCGAAACTAATAAACTCCATGGTACCCATATCAAATTAAAGTGCCCAAGCGTAGGAGCTACTGAAACCTTAATAATGGCCGCATCATTAGCGGAGGGAAGAACTACGATTGAGAATGCTGCAAGAGAACCTGAAATTCAGGATTTATGCCAAATGCTAAATAAAATGGGAGCAAAAATTTACGACTCAGGCAAAGAAAAAATAATTATTGATGGTGTTAATAAGCTGTGTGGTTGTACTCATAAAGTAATTCCAGATCGAATAGAAGCTGGCACTTTTTTAATAGCTGCTGCTGCGACTTCCTCTTCGATAACAATTTCTCCTGTAATTCCTAATCATCTTGAAGCTGTCACGAATAAGCTTCAAGAGAGTGGAAGTATAATTACGGTTAAAGGTAATTCAATCACAATCAAGGGTAAAAAGATCAAAGGGGTAGATATTGAAACAGCTCCTTTCCCAGGATTTCCCACTGATTTGCAAGCACCATTTACAACTTTAATGGCAATTGCAAATGGTGAATCAAAGATAACTGAAACAATTTTCGAAAACAGAATGAATCATATTCACTTACTTAATAAAATGGGGGCAAATATAAAATTAAATAAAAATATTGCGTATGTAAAAGGTGTTAAAAAATTTAAAGGGATGGATCTTGTTGGATCTGATTTGAGGTCTTCAGCTGCATTAATAATTGCTGGGATTATAGCTGAAGGCACTAGTAGAATTTATGGTTTAGAGCATTTGGATAGAGGTTATGAAAATTTTGAATCAAAATTAAAAATATTGGGTATAAAAATAACCAGAGAGTTTAACAAAAAAACTTTGGCAAATAAGGAATTAAAGACTAGTTCAGACTCTGCAGATATTCCTCGATATAGAGCAGCTTAAATAAGAAAATGAAAATTAGAAATTATTTAAACGTAAGCAATATTGATGAGTGAAATACAACCTAAAAAAATGAGGAATAACACTAAGAAGCGACTAGACCAAATTTTATTTAAACCACTAATATTGAGATCATTCATGCCCATGTCCCACTATTAGATCCAAATGCTGTCAAAATGGTGACTACAATGAAAAGATAGGGAACAAATTGGAAAGATAATTTTTTTGCTTTAATTTTAGTCATTTGATTTTTTTTTAAATATAACATAATATTACTTAGTATGAAGTTGTACTTTTAAAAATAGGTTTATTAGTGGATATTTGCCACACAATTGTATCATATGTGTAGAATAACGTATTTTAATCTTATTTATTGTCAGCAAAATCAGTAAAAATAATTCTATGTTTTTAACGAAAAGATTAACTATTAATAAACGTTATCTTGATAACTGTTCTTTGACCAAAATAATAGTCAATAAAATGATTTTTGTTATAATAAAAAAGTTCATTTTTTCAGAAACCTTGGGAGCGTGGTGGAATTGGTAGACGCACCGCACTCAAAATGCGGCACCTTCGGGTATGTCGGTTCAAGTCCGACCGCTCCCACTTTGATGAATACCTATAGTCGATTCGATATATCTTTCAAAAAAGGAAAAGGTTGTTGGCTATGGGACAAAACGGGTAAAAAGTATCTTGATGCAGTTGCTGGTATCGCAACTTGTAGTCTTGGACATAGCGATAGAGTTTTAAGAAGGAGGCTTTCAAGTCAACTAAAAAAGATTCAGCACATTTCCAATCTCTACAACATTGAAGAGCAAGAACAATTAAGCAGAACTTTAACGAATATTAGTTGTGCCGAAAGCGTCTTCTTCTGCAACAGTGGTGCTGAAGCAAATGAATCAGCAATTAAATTAATTAAAAAATATGGTAATACAACAAATAAAGGTAAAGAATCAATTATTCTCGCAGCAGAATCTAGCTTTCATGGAAGAACGCTGGCAGCCTTGAGTGCTACTGGACAGCCCAAATATCAAAAAGGTTTCGAACCAATGATTCAAGGATTCAAATTTTTTAAATTTAACAATTTTGATTCGGTAAAAAAAATATTTGAGGAGTGTGAAAATAATAATCAAAAAATTTCCGGCGTTTTAGTTGAACCAATACAAGGAGAAGGTGGCGTAATTCCTGGAAGTAAAATATTTTTTAAAAGCCTGAGAGATATATGTGATGAATATAGTTCTCTTCTCATTTTAGATGAGGTCCAAAGTGGAGTAGGTCGAACTGGGAAAATGTGGGGTTATGAGAATTTAGGAATTGAACCTGATGGATTCACCCTTGCTAAAGGATTAGGAGGAGGTCATGCAATTGGAGCATTATTAGTAAAAGGAAAAGCCAACATTTTTTCTCCAGGAGATCATGCAAGCACTTTTGGGGGGAACCCTTTCGCCTGTAAAGCTGCCCTAACGGTATTAGAAGAAATAAATAGAAGAAATCTTATCAATAATGTTTATCTAAGAGGAGAACAATTAAGTGCGGGATTTGAACAATTGTCAAAAAAATTTCCTAACATCATCATCACGAAAAGAGGTTTAGGTTTAATACAAGGTCTCGTGATCAATGATGATTATGCTGATGCAAAAAAAATTACATTAAAAGCTTTTGATAAAGGATTACTAGTAGTTCCTGCAGGAGGAAACGTTATAAGGATTGTCCCACCATTAGTTATATCTCGAAGAGAAATTAATATTCTTTTGGATAAACTGAATTCAATTTTTGAAGAGTTATAGCAATTTAGATTTTGAAAAATGCAGATTTAAAATTTTTTGAATTGTTATCACCTAAATATGAAAGGGATAATATCAAGTTAGGTTTATTAAGAATTAAAAAAGCACTTCAAGAACTTGGTAATCCCTGCGAGAATATCCCTGCGATACAAATTATTGGAACCAATGGGAAAGGATCAATCGCGGCATATTTAGAAAGTATACTTTTTGAAGCTAAAAGGAATTTTGGTGTAACGACATCTCCCCATCTTTTAGACGTATGCGAGAGGATTAGAGTTAATAAAAAAAATATTAACAAAACTGATTTTGAAAAAATCTATAGATTAATAGAAAAAAATTTTTCAACATTTGAATTGACTCCTTTTGAAAAAATCATTTGCTGCGCACTGAATTTTTTTGACAAGAAAAAAGTTGAATTGCTCATTCTTGAAGCTGGCTTAGGGGGAAGATTAGACGCGACAACAGCCCATAAATCTAGGCCAATAATTGCTATTGGGAATATTGGCTTAGACCATAAAGAATTTCTTGGAGATACGATTGAAAAAATTGCCGAAGAAAAATTAGCAGTTATTGAAAAAAACGCAATTGTCATCTCATGCAGACAAAATAGTCAAGTTAAAAATTTAATAACCAAAAAAGTTCAAGAGGTTGGAGCAGAAATTATCTGGAAAGATTCAATCACAAAAAGCTATGACCTTGGATTAAAAGGAATTTTTCAAAAGCAAAATGCTTCAGTGGCTGTTGGAGCAATTGAAGCTCTAAATAATTTGGGATTTAATATTAAAGAAAAACACATATCTGAAGGTCTTAAAAAGACTTCTTGGAAAGGAAGGTTAGAAATAATAAATTATTTGAACAAAGAAATTCTTGTAGATTGTGCGCATAATTATCCTGCTGCAAAAGCACTCTCTAATGAGCGAAGCAGTTGGGAGAATGAAGATAAAGGAATTTATTGGATTTTAGGTGTCCAAAGACAAAAAGATATTTACGCAATATTAAAAACACTTCTAAAGAAAAATGATCACTTATTACTTGTGCCAGTCCCAAACCAACCTAGTTGGCAATTAAAAGATCTCTCTCAAATTAAAGAAATTGACCTTCAAAAAACAATTGAATTTAAAACATTTGAACTTGCCCTTGAGTATTTAATTTCCCTAGAAAAATGGCCACATAGTCATCCTGTTTTAACAGGTTCTATTTTTTTAGTTGCTGAATTTATTAAATTTACAAAAAACAGAAATGTTAAATATTAAATTTTTCTCTTACTTCCCAACCTTCCAATTTTCCAGGATTTAATAGCCCTTTAGGATCAAATTTTAATTTTGCTTTTACTTGATCTGCGTCAACCACTCCTAGGCCTCCGCCTTCGACAGTTAAAACATGGGGATTAAAAATAAACGCCCCAAGTTTCTTACAGTCTTCCATTATTTCATTTAATTCATCTTTCCCATTCCACCTTAATACAGGCAACGCCGCTAATCGCGGTGATCCTTGTTGAGAAACCGCCTCTAAATGCCAAAGAACTTTTCTACCCCATTTTTTTCTCAAAAAACCAATCAATTCTAGTTCATTATTAAGTGGCAAAAGCATCTGCAAATAAGTCCAATTTTTATCTCTAGACCTCATATGTAGAGTTGTATGATTCCATACGACTTCAGAAATTCCATTAACGAGTTTTTCTTCTTCCCCAAGTAGGGTAAATTCAACTTTAAATTTTTTACAAATCAACTCGATCGTTTTTGTTCCTCCACGAGTAGATTGAATTAATATCTTGTGACTTCTAGAATTACTGCTAAACCATTTTGGCATTTGATCTACAATTTCATCTTCAAGAATTGCTCCTAGTTTCATATCAATTGCTGCACTGGTTAGAGTTTTTAATATTTCTATTGTTTTTTCAAATTCAATACAGTCGATAACTATTGAATACCACTTACGTTTGATATCAGTAGCAAGTAATAGAGAAGTAATTATTCCATTAGTCCCATAAGCATGATTTAGAGGTTCGGATTCTTCAGCATCAAATTTTAATAATTCAGGTTTTTCATTCATCGTTACTGCCTCTAAACCAATAAGATTTCCTGGATCTCTTAAAAATCCCCACCTAATTGAACCAATACCTCCTGATCCACCTGCAATAAAACCTCCAATTGTTGCAGTTTTCCAAGTACTAGGAAGCAACCTCAATTCCCTTCCATATTTCTCTAATTGTTTATTCAAATCTCCCATAACACAGCCAGACTGTACTTTTACAAAACCTGTATCTGGATCAAATTCTTCTAACTTATTAAAGTGACTCAT
>CACGMX010000035.1 GCA_902574405.1 uncultured Prochlorococcus sp.
AGCACCTATTGTTCCTTTCCCATCAATATTTTTTGGTACCAAAGTTAAATCTTTGAAACTCCCATCCCTTTCAATTTTTATTGAAATTGGCTTGTCTGATGAATTTTGAATTTCTTTTACTAAAGTGGAAACGGCTTGATCCCCAACTCCTAAAGTACTGGTTTCAATTTCTAATATTTTATCCCCTGGTTCTAAACCAGCAAGAAAGGCAGCTTTCTCAGGTTGAGTAGCCAAAACTAAAATGCCTGGTTCTGGATCAAATGGAATACCAACAGTAGTTACATTTATAATCAAAATTAAGTAAGCAAGTATCAAGTTTGCAAATACTCCGGCGGAAATTACAATAACTCTTTGAATTATTGGCCTATTTTTTAAAAGATTTGGATCTTTAGGGTCAATATTATTTAGTTCTTCATCAGGGAAAGATACAAAGCCTCCAAGAGGAAAAGCTCTAAATGAATATGTAATATCTCTAACTTTTTTTTGAATAATTGAGGGCCCAAAGCCAATTGAAAATCCATCAACATAAATACCTTGTAAGATGGCCGCAAGAAAATGCCCCATCTCATGAAAAAATATGAGAAAGCCAAGTACTGTTATTGAGGTTAAAACATTCATCTTTTTATATTAAGCAGTTTTTAAAAAATTTGATCCAAAATATGGAACCAGAGCTTCTGGAATCTTAACGCTACCATCTGTTTGTTGGCCATTCTCAAGAATCGCTGCCATTGTTCTTCCAATAGCAAGACCACTGCCATTTAAGGTGTGTATATATGTATTTTTTTTATCAATTTTTGATCTTATTGATGATCTGCGTGCTTGAAAGTCAAGGCAATTACTGCAACTTGAAATTTCTCTATAACATTTACTACTAGGAAGCCAAACTTCAAGATCAAAAGTTCTACTAGAAGAAAAGCCTAAGTCTCCAGTACAAATATCTACTAATCTATAGGGTAAATTGAGCTTTTTTAAAATGCTTTCTGCATCAGAAGTAATCTTTTTATGAGCTTCTAAAGATTTACTTGGATCACAAATCCAATAGAGTTCAACCTTATTAAATTGATGAAGTCTTATTAAACCTTTAGTATCCTTTCCATAACTTCCAGCTTCTCTTCTAAAGCATGGACTATATGCAACATACTTAATAGGTAACTGCTTGGGATCAATAAGCTCGTTTCTATGAAAAGCAGTTAGTGGAACTTCAGCTGTTGGAGAAAGCCATAAATCGTCATTGGAACACTTAAAACTTTCATTTGAAAATTTAGGTAATTGGCCTGATCCAGTAAGACTTACTGAATTTACTAAAGCTGGCGGCATTAACTCCACGTAACCATTTTTAGTATGCATATCGAGCATAAAATTAATTAATGCCCTCTCTAATCTGGCACCATTGCCCATAAGAGTAATAAAACGACTTTTTGATATTTTTGTTGATTTTACAGAGTCAAAAATATTAAGACTTTCTCCTATTTCCCAGTGAGATTTTATATTCTCTTTTATTAAAGGATCCCCCCAAGTTTTTAGTTGTAAATTATCACTTTCATCTTTCCCGATAGGCGCGTCTTTGCTAGGGAAATTTGGCAAATTATAAATCTCATCATCTATTTCTTTGCTTAACATTCTTTGCTTATCTTCGAGTTCAGAAATTTTAATTCTATATTCGTTTCCCTTTTTCTTTAAATCATTTAATTCTTGTGAATTATTATTTTGGGATTTTCCAATAACTTGACCGATTGATTTGCTTAATTTTTTACTCTCAGATTGGAGACTGGATATTTCTATGTCAATTTCTTTTTTCGTAATAGTTAATTCGTGTATGTGAGATATCTTGTAAACTTTTCCTCTTAAGGATAAATTCTCTTCAACAAGTGTTGGGTTTTCTCTTATTAATTTTTGATCTAACACTCTTTTTTTTTATTACATTAATTAAGATAGTTAATCTCGATTCATTATTTGGGTTTTTTGATTAAAAATTAACTAAATTAATGATTCCTAACTTATACACTGTTTTAAAAATTAAATTTTATTCACGATGCTGAGCGGGCTCGTCCTGTGGATGACCATTCTTTTAGTGAATCAATTTGCTCTTTTGCTGTTCTTGATAGGGGAACAAGTTCAGAAACTGCCTTTATCAAGTCTTTCTCCATTAGTTCTCTATTTTCAGAAAATGAAATGTGCATTCCTTCTATTACTGCCTGTTCAAGTTCTGCCCCGGAAAATCCATCTGTCCTGTCAATAATTGTGGAGAGAGGGAAATTATAGTCAGGCCTTCTTTTTTTTAAATGTAAATCTAGAATATTTAATCTCTCTTCAGAATTAGGTAGATCAAGAAAAAATATCTCATCAAATCTACCTTTTCTTAATAATTCTGCAGGAAGCTTATCTATGGCATTAGCAGTAGCGATAACAAATACAGCAGATTCTTTTTCAGACATCCAAGTTAGCAAACTTGCCAAAACCCTCTGACTAGTTCCTCCATCGCTTCTAGCATCGCCACCAAAGCCCTTGTCAATTTCATCTATCCACAATATACAAGGAGACATGGCCTCAGCTCTTGAAATTGTTTCTCTAGTTCTTGCTTCACTTGAACCAACGAGGCTAGAAAACAGTCTTCCAACATCTAACCTAAGTAGCGGCATCGACCAACTCTTTGAAATTGATTTTGCGGTGAGCGATTTCCCTGTTCCTTGTGCTCCTACGAGTAAGACGCCCTTAGGGATAGGTAATCCATAATCTCTAGCTTCTTTAGAAAAGGCCCTGTATCTTTGATTAAGCCAAACTTTTAAAACATTTAAACCTCCAATATCATCTTGAGTTGATTTGGTTTCAAAAAATTCTAATATTTCACTTCTTGCGATCACTTGTTTTTTCTCTTCAAGAATATCTTTAATATCTTCTTTACTTATTTTTCCTCTTTGAGCAAGGGCCTTCGCAGTGACTTGCTTCACTTTTATTTCGGTAAGTCCGCTTGAGGCAACAGAAAGTTCGATTAAATCTTTTTCCTCAAGATTTGAATTGGTATTAATAGCAATTTTTTTTATTAGATTTTTCAATTCTTTTTGATCAGGTAAAGGTAAATCTACAATTGTCATTAATTCATCTAGCTCTTCTGATGAGGGAAATAAATGAGAACTAATAATTAAATTATTACTAGTTTTCTTTAGCGTTGAAGATAGTTCTTTAATCGTTCTATTGATGGATGGATCTTCATAAAATTTATGAAAATCTTTTACTAACAAAATAGTTGAGACTTCAGAACTTTGTTCTTTAAGCCAATTAAGCACTCCTAAAGGATTGTTAGAAAATTTACCTTCTTCATTTATTAATCCTTTTATGCCGCCAACACAATCCCAGGAAATGAATCTTTTTATGTGTAATCTTTCACAAGAGAAATTGATCAATTTTTCTAATCTTTCCTCTTCTTTAGTTCTGATCCAGATTAATGAAGTTCTTGATTTTATGAGTAATTCTAAATTTCTACACCAAGAATTCATTATTTAAGATTCTGACTATTTTTTACTGTTAGGTTCAAAAGGTAATCTTTTATCAGAGATAGTTGAAGCGGGTGTTGTTATTACTTCATTTTTGGCCAATAATTGTTGATCCAAAATTTTCTGTAGATTCTCAGGAAGAGCTTCTTTATTAAGCAGAAAAGTTTGAAATGCCTGAAATATATTAGCTACAACCATATATAGTAAAACTCCTGCAGGTAGTGGGAAAAACAGAAACATTCCAGTAATCATTACAGGAGTAATTTTGTTTGCCGTTGATTGCTGTGGATTCGCAGGCATCCCCTGACTAGATAAAACTTGAGAGAGAAGTAGGGTTAATCCAAAAGCACCAACTAATGCAGCAATATCCCAATTAATTGACCCATCCACATAAAAACCAACTTGACCAAGAGCTTTTATAAATAAAAAGCCACTTTTGGCAGCTAAACCAGGGATTTTTGCTTCGATTGTTGCATCTCCTGGTTTGATTGCCGTTACTGTACCGTCTTGGGAAACTTTAAGATTTTCAGATCCCTTTGAAACTGTCCATTTTGGGAGAAATTTGGATCCATTATCATATTTAGATAAAACTTCAGAATAGCTGTTACCATTTGTTGTTTGTAAATTTATTTTTACGGATTCGTCTGTTCCTAATTTTGTTCCACTGGGGATTGTAGCGATTACAGGAAAGTGTGATTTTTCTGTAATAAATATAGAGTGTCTTGGGGATTTGTAAGGTTTTGGATCTATGGCTGCTATTTGATCTTGTGGAACTACCTTGAGATTAATGTTGTAGGGTACATCAGCAAATGGAGAGCCTCTTAAGGTTGCAAACAATGCAAAAAGAACTGGCATTTGTACTATCAATGGGAGGCAACCTGCTAGAGGACTACCAAACTCATTCATTAGTTTTCCAAGTTCTTCTTGCTGTTTTTTTGGATCACCTGAAAACTTAGATTTTATTTCTGCCTGTCTTTTTTGCATTACTGGTTGAGCAATTTTCATCCTCCTAGCGCTTCTAATGGATCCAGCGCTTAAAGGGAAAAGTGCAATTCTAATTACGACTGTCAATGCAACAATCGCTAAACCATAACTAGGGACTAACCCGTAGAAAAAATCTAGAATCGGGATAAGTAATTTTTCAGAAATGAACCCTATCACGATATTAAAAAGAGTGTAATTTTATTAGACATTTTATTTTACAGGAAAATAAGGTTTTTGTAATTAATTTATTTATGATTTAGTAGCAAATCCTTCTACCTCGTTGAGATTTGGAATTTGTGATCTTTTATTTATATTTTCTTCAATAAATTTTTGCTTTTCTCTGAATAAAGGTAATGATTTCATTTCAACTTTTGATCCATCATTAAGGATAAGAACCATATCACCATATGATCCGAATCCTCTTGGAATTGATCTGATTTCATCGATGTTACTTAATGAAACTTGTGTTTTGTTTTTACCAAACCATCCTCCATCAATTGTAATTCTTTTGTTGGTAATTTTATATCTCAACCACAATGCTCTAACTATTGCGGCAAAGGTAAATGGTAATCCAAGAATAGTTACACCTGCAAGAAGATTTATTATTAAATCGCTTTTTGCGGGACCACCTTCATAAAAGGTTTCTTCATTCATGTTAATCATTTGATTAGACGAGATTTGAACATTAAGTTTTGAAAATCTTCCAAAAGTCTGCTTTTATCATTGCAGAAATCTCCAAATTTAAGGTTAACAAGTAACCAATATGGTTTGTGGTTATTAATTTTTTCAATATTTTTTAATAACCAATCTTGAAGGATTCTTCTTGATTTGTTTCTTTCTACAGCTTTTTTCGAGACTTTTTTACTAATGGCAATCGCGACCCTAAATTTGTTTGAAGTATTTGTGAATTTATGGCTTAAGAGAATTTCGGGATTTGATCTTGCAACTTTAAATGTCATTAATTTCCCGTAATATGTTGTGGAATTTTTATGAATATAATTAAAAGTCCTGTGACCTTTTAAACGCATATCCTTTGGTAAGGCCATTTAAATTTAGAAATTATACAGCTATTCTTTCTCTACCTTTTTGTCTTCTGCTTTTAATAACTCTTCTACCTGTATGAGAACGCATTCTTACTCTAAAACCAGATACACGTTTTCTTTTTCTTGAAGTCCCACCAAAAGTTCTTTTAGTCATTTGTTTAATAATCTTTATCTAATTTATCATTTAATCGATCACAATAGTCCAGCTTCCTAAATAAGTTGAGAATGATTTCCCTTTCCGTTGCCCATATGAATGAAATTGATATAAACCTGATTTTTTGGGATTAAAGACTTTTAAGACAATGCCATAACTATCTTTATTCAAAGGAATTGGGCTGTAGGGGTAAATATCTAGTGAACGTAAGCCTGATTCATCAGTCTTGATTTCGAAATCAGCTGGAATATCTTCTAAACATTTAGTTCTACTCTCAAAACCACCTATTTTTACTTTGCATAAACTAATTTTTTCATTATTTAGAGTGGATTTAAAGTTCTTAGGAATTGCTAGATTAATTTTCAAGAGATCAGTTCTTCTATCAGATGGCCTCAAGAAAAAATAAATTTTATTTCTAAATTTCCTTTTATTTTCTTTTTGAAACCACTTTAATCTTCTATAATTATCGTCTTGATCCCACTGAAATTCCAACCCCGCTTTAGCATCTTGAATGTTATTAAAATATGGACTTAAAACTAAAATTGTAGGAATAATAAAAAATCTTAAAATTTTAAGATTTAAAACATGTTTCTTTGTGATTTTTAACATTAAGGAAATAAAAATTAAAGGTTGATTAAGTGCTATTAAATTTACAATAAAAAAATTATTTTACTAAGGTTAACATCTATCTGTCCTTAATTTTGCAGCACCTTTTAAATAAGGGTGCTTTATTTCATAATTTTGTGGCAATAAAACTTGAGCCATTATTCTTATACAAAAATCAACATCATTGGATACGTGCATTTGTTGGCAGTCTAAAAAGGCAACTGAATCAAGGCCATTAAATTTCCTTGCAATTGAAGCGGGGAAACATGCATTTAAATCTTTTGTTGCTGTGAATGTAATGGATAGTATGTTCGTCTTAATTAGATTGTTTCGTGAAATTAATTCATCAATTAATTCCACTACGGCAACTTCTATTTCCTCAACAGAATTCCCAGATGCTGTTGTAGCGCCACGAATAAATGTAATTTTATAATCATCTTTCATTTTTTCATACATATTGATTTAAGGCTTGTATAACCAAAGTACTTTATTCGATGAGTCAAACTCAAAGTAGATATTATTTATTATTTTCTCAATAATTCTACTTCCAGGAATCAGTCCAAGTATTTTCTTCTTCTTCTTCCCAAATGTTAAGGGTTGAACTTTAGGATCAATATTAACCATTTCTGCAGCCAGCTCCCTTGCAACAAATTCATCTCCAACCGCATCAACAAGACCAAGTTCGAGTGCTTGTGTGCCAGTGAAAATTCTTCCATCAGCAAATTTTCTTACTTCTTCAACAGTTAAATTCCTTCCTTCAGCAACAGCTTCAGTAAATTGTTTGTAACTTTCATCTATAAGTCCTTGGAGTAGACTTCTACCTTCCTCACTTAGAGGTTTATCTGGAGAAAGTATGTCTTTAAAGACACCGCTTTTAACAGTCTCAAATTTAATGCCAATTTTATCTAATAATTCAGATAAATTGTTTCCTCTTATAATCACACCAATAGATCCTGTAATTGTGCCTGGATTAGCAACTATTTTGTCAGATGCAACACCAATGTAAACTCCTCCTGATGCTGAGATGTTCCCAAAACTAGCAATGACTTTACATCCTTTATCTTTAAGTCTTTTAATAGCAGAGTATATTTCTTGGCTATCCCCAACAGTACCCCCAGGAGAATCAATTCTCACGATTAAAGCAGGAAATTCTCTATCCTCAATTTGTTTAAGAGCTTTAAGGACTGAAACTCTTGTTGAACTTGTGATAGGCTCATCAATTACTATACGAGCTATTCTTTTTTTTGACTTTCGTCTAAAAGGCCAAATCATTCTTTTAAGGTAAATACATAAAACTACTTTAAAAAGATTATCAGCAGACCTAATGAATTCAATCCTAAATTGGTTTTTAATGATACTCCCTTTTGCGCTTTGGGGTACTTCAATGGCGGCAATGACTCCTTTAGTATCTAGTGCTGGGCCTGAGTTTGTGGCTTCTTTAAGATTACTTCCTGCAGGGATTCTTGTTCTAATAACAACATATTTGTTTAAAAGAGATTTAAAAATTTATAAGTGCGATTTGAAGTGGTTTTTTGTTTTTACGATTGTTGATGCCACTTTTTTTCAGTTGTTTTTAACTTATGGTATTGAAAAAACTGGAGCAGGTTTAGGTTCTGTTTTAATTGATTCTCAACCGCTTTTGGTAGCTATTTTAGCGAGGGCAATTTTTGGGAATTTAATTAATCCAATAGGATGGTTAGGACTACTTTTTGGCTTGGGAGGAATAGTATTTTTAGGAGTTCCACAAGAATTTTTAGGGAATTGGTGGTTGATGACTGATAAGTCTATAAATGATGTCGCTTTTAACTTTGGAGAACTTTGGATGCTTGCAGCTTCTCTCACAATGGCATTAGGAACAATTTTAATTAGATTCACTTGTACTAAGAGTGATCCAGTGGCAGTTACAGGTTGGCATATGGTTTTAGGGAGTTTGCCCTTAATTATTAAGCACTGCTTACAATCAAATTTCACAATAATTCCAGATTGGTCAATATTTGATTGGGGACTTATGTCATTTGCAAGTATTTTTGGAGGGGCAATAGCTTATGGATTGTTTTTCTACTTTGCTAATAATAAAGAAATAACTGGATTTAGTACTCTTGCATTTTTAACACCTGTTTTTGCTCTTCTTAGTGGAGGGGTTTGGTTAGATGAAAGACTCACTATTGTGCAGTGGATAGGAGTAGTGTTTGTTCTTATCTCAGTATTTTTTGTTAGCCAGAGAAAGAGTTTATGGGAAAATAAATTTTCTGATACTACTATTTAATTAGGTTCTTTTTGTAAAAAGTCTAATAATGCGAATAGTTTTGATTAGTACTCCAATAGGGTTCTTAGGGAGTGGTAAAGGTGGTGGGGTTGAATTAACTTTAAATTCTTTAGTTTCAGGTTTAATTTCTTTAGGTCATTCTGTTGAGGTTGTAGCTCCAAAAAATTCTAAGTTACATGAAAGTAATGTAAAAGCAAAATTACATTTTGTGGAAGGTGAAGATCAAATTAGTTGGCAGCATCAAAATTATAATTCTCCCGTGAGTATCCCAGACAATTCTCTTTTAACAGGAATGCTTGAAAAGGGATTAGATATCGCTAAACATGCAGATGTATTGTTGAACATGTCCTATGATTGGTTGCCTATCTGGATAACTCTAAATTTCGAGATTCCCATTGCACATGTTATTAGTATGGGTTCTGAAAGTTCAGTAATTACTAATTTAATCTCTAAGGTATATGCTAAATATCCAAATAATTTTGCTTTTCATTCGAAAATGCAAGCTAATGATTATCCATTTATAAAAAAGCCAACAATTATAGGTAATGGGTTTAATTTAGATAATTATATTTTTCAAGATTCAGTTAAGGGACCTTTGGCATGGGTCGGAAGAGTGGCTCCCGAAAAAGGTTTAGAGGATGCAGTTTATGTTGCAAATCAACTTGGCGAAAAATTAAAAGTTTGGGGATTGATAGAAGATGAGATGTATGCCTCAAAGATAGAAAAATCATTCCCTAAAGGTGCTATAGATTGGATGGGGTTTTTATCAACCAATGAATTACAAAAAGAACTTGGTAAATGCAGAGGGTTGCTAAATACTCCGAAATGGAATGAGGCTTATGGTAACGTTATTGTTGAAGCTTTAGCCTGTGGAGTGCCAGTTGTAGCTTATAAAAGGGGAGGACCTAGTGAAATTATTCAGCATGGCCAAACAGGTTATCTTGCTGATCCTGATGATAAAAAAAATATGCTTTACTATGTAGAGATTATTGAAAAAATAAAGCGTCAAAAATGTAGAGAATGGGTAGAAAAAAATGCCTCCGCAGATATATTTGCTAACAAGGTTGTGAACTGGCTTAATAAGGTAATGAATGAATATAAATAATATTAAATGATTCTTCTTAACTCAAAAAAAAGGCTTATAACCTTATTGATAGTTTTAGTTTGTGGAATCATTGTATTTATCTTAGGTTTAAGCACTACAGGATTGGTGGATGAAACTCCCCCTTTATTTGCCGCTGCAGCTCGGACAATGAGTGAATCAGGTGATTGGTTAACTCCAAAAGTCAATGGAATATTCCGTTTTGATAAGCCTCCACTAATATATTGGCTAATGGGGTTTTTTTACTCATTACCGAAAAACGAGATTTGGGATAGTTTCGGGACTCTCTCAGCAAGACTCCCTTCAGCTTTGGCATCATTATTTTTAATGTTGATGATTGGAGATACGTTGTTTTGTTGGCCTCAGAAGAGTGATAGGCAATACCTCACTCCAATAGTTGCATCATTAGGCTTTGCTCTTTCTCCATTAATAATTATTTGGAGTAGAACTGCCGTGAGTGATGCCCTTTTAACTGGAACCTTAGGGATTAGCCTTCTTTTGTTTTGGAGAAGAATGGCAAGTGAAAATAATGATCAATGTATTTCAGCTTGGGTATTTTTAGGTTTTGCAATTTTAGTTAAAGGACCTGTTGCATTTGTTTTAGCATTATTGACTATTACGTCTTTCTTGTTTTGTCAGAAGAATTGGGAAAAGTTGCTCAGTAAGATAAATCCAAAGAAAGGTTTTTTAATAGCAACACTAATAAGTGTTCCATGGTACATATTAGAACTTCTAAAAGAGGGAAAGCCTTTTTGGGATAATTTTTTTGGTTACCATAATTTTCAAAGATACACCTCAGTTGTAAATAATCATGCAGAACCGTTCTGGTTTTTTCTTTACATAATGATATTGGCTTCATTACCATTCACTCCTTTTTTATATCATGGGATATTTAAAACCTTTAAGGATTTCTTTAAAAGTTCAAAAGAAAGTTGCAATGTCAGTGAGACCCTTTATACATATTCTCTATGTTGGTTAACGTCAGTTTTAATCTTCTTTAGCCTTTCTGCAACGAAACTACCTAGCTATTGGTTGCCAGCAATTCCAGCGGCGGCATTATTAACAAGTAATAGCTTTATAAGCTTAAAAAATATAAATAAAAGCTATTCATATTTCTGGATTTTTAATATTTTAATTTTGTTTGGCCTCTCAATAGCTTTCTTTTTTTCGAATATTTGGTTGAGTTCAATCAATGATCCTGAAATGCCTAATCTTGCATCTGAACTTATAAGCTCTGGGATTATTTTCAAAGCTAAAATGTTCTTCTCTTCATTTACCCTTTTTGCAATAATCTTATTTTCTTTAAAATCTAGAAATATTCTTCTTTATCTTCAAATTTTACTTTTAATTGGACAATCTTATTTGATGTCGCCAATAAGAAAATTAGCAGATACTTCAAGGCAATTACCTATAAGGAATATCTCAAAATTAATTTTAGATATTCGAGAGGGAAGGGAAACTTTAGCAATGATCGGGATCAGAAAACCTTCATTACATTTTTATTCGAGACAAATAGTTTTTTATGAACCAAACACTGAAGAGGGATTAATTAATCTGTCAGAAAGGCTAAATACTGATAGGAGAGAGAATTACGAGGATCAACCTGATTATGAATATAAATCTCTATTGGTAGTAATAGATGAATACTCCACCCGCCGACAGCAATGGTCAAAAATTAATCATCAAAAATTGGGCAAATTTGGGATTTATAATTTATGGCGAATTCAAAAAAGTGTTTTAAATAAGTATTCGAAATTTTTAGTTAAAAATGGTTATAAATCTGACTGGAAAAATAGAAAAGTTGAGAAATTTTAACAAAGCTTTTTTTTAAGAAGAGCATTTTTTAAATCATCAATGCTGCATTTGCTTGGGATGTCAATTTTATTTAGATCTTCCATTAATTCGAGATCGATCACAGAATCTTCGGCTAAAAAACTAAAAACTTCATTAATGCTTATTCCCATATCTTGAGCCATCTCTGAGATAAGCCTTAAAGTATCCCTCCTCACAGAAATCCTTAGATCTAAAGGAATATATTCATTTTCAGGGTTTGCTGACTTCATACACTAAATCTTAAGACATTATTTAGTTATCAGGATATAATCTTTACAATATTCATCAATCATGCAATCAACATAGACTTTTTTAAGTTATTTGAATAAATACGTTCATAAACAGTTTTAATAAAGGAATTGTCATTATTGAAATTAAGGTTGTTG
The DNA here is from genome assembly GCA_902574405.1 of uncultured Prochlorococcus sp. Classification (GTDB taxonomy): domain Bacteria; phylum Cyanobacteriota; class Cyanobacteriia; order PCC-6307; family Cyanobiaceae; genus Prochlorococcus_A. The sequence continues at coordinate 11,866 of CACGMX010000035.1, forward strand.
TAAAAAGAATTTTTGAAGCTATTTTTTGTTTCACACCATAAGCCTCTGCCATTAATATTGTGGATATTGCAGTTGGGGTTGCCGCCTGAAGAATTACTGCAGATGATTGATTGAAGTTAAAATTTAAGAATTTGCATACTAAAAAAATAATAAAAGGAAGAATAAATAACTTTAATAAAATTGAAAATTTAATTTCTTCATTTAGATCCAAAATTCTCTCATTTTGATTTGTGATTATTCCAAGTCTTGTTCCTACAATTATTATTGCCAAAGCAATAACTATTCTTGCAGGAATCCAAAGATAA
>CACGMX010000036.1 GCA_902574405.1 uncultured Prochlorococcus sp.
AGCAAACATATTTGAGATTAGATCAAAACAATCCTCCTGATGTAAGACTAGTTTTTCAAAACCCGGCTTTATTAGGATCTTTAACTATTAAAGAAAATGTGGGTTTTCTCCTCAAGAGAAATAAAAACCTATCGAAAAAGTTAATTAATGAAATAGTACGTGAATGCTTAGCTGAGGTAGGGTTATTTAATGTTGAGAATAAACTTCCAAATGAATTAAGCGGAGGCATGCAAAAAAGAGTAAGTTTTGCTAGAGCATTAATTACTGATCAAACTCTTAATACACACTCTAAACCTTTATTACTTTTTGATGAACCAACTGCCGGCCTTGATCCAATTGCCTCATCAAGAATTGAAGATTTAATTAATAAGACAAACGATAAAGCGAACGGATCATCTATTGTGGTTAGCCATGTTCTTAGTACTATAGAAAGGACTTCTGATAAAGTTTTAATGCTTTATGGAGGTAAATTTAGATGGGCTGGCTCAATTAATGAATTTAAAGAGAGTAAAGATCCCTATGTTGTTCAATTTAGGCATGGAAAACTTGACGGTCCAATGCAACCCAAAGACATTTAGCAATTATGCGTAGAAGCTTACGAGATTCAATAGTTGGTTTTTCCTTATTAGGAGGAATTTTAATATTCACATTTTTCTCTTTTTGGTTAAGGGGAGTAAGATTATCTTCAAAAAATTGGCACCTTTTTGCTGAATTTAATAACGCGAGCGGTTTATCAAAAAAATCTCCAGTTACTTACAGAGGAATTTTAGTAGGATCTATAGAAGATATCTTATTTACGAATGAATCAATTAAAGCAAAAATAGTTTTAAATAATCCTGAAATTATTCTTCCAAGGCCTGCTTTTGCAAGGGTAGTTACAAATTCTTTCCTTGGAGGAGATGTACAGGTTGCTTTAGAAACTAGTGACAGGACAATTCCTAAAAACATTGCAAAACCTATATCCGAAAAATGCGATACCAAATTAATTATCTGTCAGGGAGACACTATCACAGGTAAACAACTATCAAGTCTCTCAAATATAACTAATAAAATAAGTCAACTTTTAAAAGACACAAATCAAGAAAACTTAATTCAAAACATCGTCACCTCAATTGACCAATTTGACAGAACCCAAGAAAATCTAGATGAATTAATTTATTTATCTAAACAAGAACTTCAAAGAATTGAACCTCTAATAAAAGAAATTAGAATTGCTGCTAATCATTTAAATAACATTTTGTCTACTATTGATGATAAAGAAACCCTTAATGATATTAAATTGACAATTAATGCTGCTAGATCTATCTCAACAAAAATAGATAATATGAGCGATGATTTTGAAAAATTAACACAAGATAAAGAATTAACTAAATCTATAAGAGATTTGACGATTGGACTCTCAAAATTCCTCAACGAAATTTATCCATAAGAAATATTTAGAATTCATTGATAGCATTTAAAGCCATAGCTGCGATTGCTTTATCTGTAGCTTTTGGCAATTGGACATATTTCCCTTGAGCAGCCTCTGCCAACTCTTTACCAAATCCACTTGCTATAAATTTTCTCTCTGTATCAATTACCAAGAGTTTTATTCCGAGCATGGGATATTTTGCAGCAATATCTAGAACCTCCTGTTTTAAATTGACATTTTCATTATCTTTTCCCTCAACCTCATTTTGTCCTAAAGATAATCCTAATGGAACATTTCCTCTTCCATCGGTAATTCCAACAACAATAACTTGACCTATATCTCCAGTAGAAAGAGCATTTTTTGCTACTTTTGCTGATTGCGTTAGTCCATGAGCTAAAGGTGATCCACCTCCGCAAGGCATTGTTTCTAGCCTTCTTTTCGCTGCAGTTATTGATCTTGTTGGGGGCAAAAGAACTTCTGCCTGATTACCTCTAAAGGGAATTAGGGCAACTTCATCTCTATTCTCATATGCCTCGGTCAAAAGTCTGATAACTGCTCCTTTAGCACTTTGCATTCTATTAAGAGCCATAGAACCACTAGCATCAACAAGAAAAATGACTAAAGCACCCGCCTTTTTTTGAAGAAGCTTAGCCCTAAAATCATTTTCTTCAATAACTATTGATTTATTAGGGTTCCTTAATTTTCTCGATTTTTGATAAGGAGCTGCAGCTCGCAAAGTAGCATCTACCGCAATTCTTTTTACTTTACCTCTTGGAATTATAGGTTTCACATACCTTCCTCTACTATCACTAAATATCACTGATCTACTTCCACTATTTCCTGCTTTTGCTTTAGCTGATGAAAAAAGCAATAAATCAGGATCAACCATACATGCCTCAGGATCTAGTATGAATTCTTCAGGTATTTCGGGAGTAGATTCTTCTTCTCCATCAGAATTATCTTCTTCTTGTTCTTGATCTTGCTCATTATCATTTTCATTAGCCTCAGGTTCAGACTCTTCATTGTTTGATTGAGGAGGAGGTGGGGGACTCTGATCCTCTGGAGGGGGGGGTTGAATATCATCATCTTCTGGAGGAATTTGCATTGCTCTTGGAAGAATAACTAACCTAACTGCGACTTTTAGGTCTTCAGAATTTACATTCTCATCACCTCGAAGAGCTGCATTAGCCTTTGCTACTTTTACTGCAAATAATTCTGACCTATGCCCTTCTACTCCTCCTCTAAGAGCTTCATTCACTAAATAGGTTATTTGCTCTTTTGTTATCTTGACATCCTTTAACCATTGCCTTGCCAAAATTAATTGAGTGGATAAATTATCAGATTCTTCCGACCATTTTTCGGAAAATTTAATATTATTTTCTGCATGCGATAAAACGGATTTTGTAATCTCAACTCTTTGAGCGTTATCAATAGATTGATCTGCGGAAAGCACGATGGCAAAACGATCTAAAACATGATCTCTTAGAGCTCCTTCTTCAGGATTATAAGTTGCTATTAAAAGTGACTTACAAGGATGAGAGAGGCTTAAACCATCTCTTTCAATATTATTTTTCTCTCTTCCTGTGGCTTCAAGAATTAAATTTACAATTCCATCATCCAATAAATTTATATCGTCCACATAAAGAACACCTCTATGAGCCTCTGCTAAGATTCCAGGCTGAAAAACTTGTTCCCCCGTACTTAATGATGCAGCGACGTCAATTGATCCAACAAGCCTGTCTTCGGTTATGCCAATGGGAACTTGAATAAATGGTGCCTCTCTTACTTTTTTCGGAATTTCTTCAATTTGATTCAAATAATCAATTCCAATTACCTCCTCCAACAATTTATTAGTACTAATATCCCATTCCTCTGGTTTATCTGGATCAAGGTTCCTCCCAATAGGTCTTAATGAAGTATCACTATTTCTCTTAGATAGTATTTCCAGAATAGATTCATTATCTAATACCTCTATAGGAGGAAGTAAAGTATGTAAACCCCTTGCTAATACTGACTTACCAGTACCTCTTCCACCAGGTAATAATATCCCTCTATCTGGAAAAGATTTGCGCTCTGCTGTAAAAGATTTGAATCAAGATAATTCTTATCCTTCAAATCAGATGCCTTCTTTAGGTTGCAATATAAAATGGACTCCTGGTAAAGAACCAAGTTGGTTTAAATGAATTAAAAATTTTTTTTACCCATAGAAATATGGTTTAGGGTTAATATATTTACTATGCAGATACCTCCATTTACTTTAGATAGGCAGTTCCAAGAAATTGGCTCTGAAATTGAGAGTGAGGTTTCTAAAGTTTTAAAAGGGGGCCAGTATATTGGAGGAAAAGAAATCGCCAAATTTGAGGAGAGTTTTTCAAATCTGATTGGTGTTGAAAATACTATTGGATGTAATAGTGGAACTGATGCTTTAGTATTAGCTTTGCGCGCATTAGATATTGGTGTGGGTGATGAAGTTATTACCTCATCTTTTAGCTTTTTTGCAACTGCAGAGGCTATTAGTGCAGTTGGTGCTAATCCTGTTTTGGTAGATATAGATCCAGAAACTTATCTAATTAATACTGAACTAATAGAACAAGAAATAAATTCTAATACCAAGGCAATTATGCCAGTTCATCTATTTGGTAATGCAGTGAATATGACCTTAATAAAATCTTTGGCCAAGAAATATGACTTAAAAGTAATCGAAGATTGTGCTCAGGCAACATGCACAATGTGGGAAACTTCCAAAGTAGGTAGTATCGGTGATATAGGCTGTTTTAGTTTTTTTCCTACTAAAAATCTAGGAGCTGCTGGAGATGGTGGAGCAGTAACAACTTCAGATCAGAAGATTGCAAAAAAAATTAGAGAACTGGCTGTTCATGGCAGCCCAATAAGATATCATCATACCCAAATTGGATATAACAGCAGACTTGATACCATTCAAGCTGCAATATTGAACATTAAAATTAAATATATATCTAAGTGGATTAATAATCGCCGAAAAATTGCCAATAATTACCTTGCTTTATTAGAAAAAAATCCATTTATTAGTTTTCCAAAAATTAGCTCTGATTTAATTTCCCATTCTTGGAATCAATTTGTAATCAAATTAAGAAATGATAAATATTTTTTAAATGAAGATTTTTCAAATTTATTTGATACTGATTGCAAAAAATACTATTCATTAAGGAATTTGGTAAAACAACAACTTTTTGAAAAAGGTATTAATTCAATTATTTATTATCCGATTCCAATACACGCACAAATAGCTTACAAAAATAAAAATTTTTCTAGAACAAAACTCATTAATACAGAGAGAATTTGTACAGAAGTTCTTAGTCTTCCAATGTTTCCTGAAATTTCTTATGAAGAGCAAGTTTATGTAGCAGAAAATTTAAATAAAGTTTTAAAGAATTGTATAGATGAAATTCAAATTTCAGCATAAAGTGATTTAAATAATCTTTGTTGTATGTTGTGATTGACAATAGGGCTTGAATAATTATTTTTTTCTAAATTAGATATTTCTCCATTTAATAATTCTGAATTTGACACTTTAGATAATTCAGGAATCCAATATTTTATATATTCGCAAATAGGATCAAATTTTTTTGCTTGGGTATATGGATTAAAAATTCTAAGTGGTTTTGGATCCATACCGCTACTGGCGCTCCACTGCCATCCCCCATTATTTGCAGCTAAGTCTCCATCAACCAAAGTCTCCATAAATTTTTTCTCGCCCATTTGCCAATTGCATATAAGATCTTTTACCAGAAATGAAGCTACTATCATCCTACATCTGTTATGCATCCAGCCAGTACTGTTTAGTTGACGCATTGCAGCATCAACTATAGGTACTCCGGTCTCTCCGTTGCTCCAATACTGAAACCATTCATTATTGTTTTGCCATGGAAAGTGATCCCATTTTTTTCTATATGGACCTTTCTCTAGCTCTGGGAAATGGAATAAGCAATGTTGATAAAATTCACGCCAAACAAGTTCTTTTTGCCAAGTTTCAATTGATAGATAATTTCCTTGATTTGCAAAATCTGAATTTAAATTTAATGTGGCGTTCCAAATTTTTCTAATGCTAATGGTGCCGAATCTGAGAGATGCACTTAGAAAAGATGTCCCATTATGGGAAGGAAAATCTCGTGCAGAATTATAAGAATATATTTTTTTTTCGTTAATGAAGTTTTCTAATAATGTTTCTGCAGCATTCTCTCCAGGTCTACATGGACAAATATTCGAACCAGGAAATTTGATATTTTTGATAAATTTCTCTAGAACCGAATCAGATGAATTTATTGTCTTATTTTCTTTGAGTTTAGTATCTATATCTTTAAACTGGAAAACAACTTTATCTTGGTCATATGGACCTAATAAATTCATTTTTGATTTAAGGTTTTTATAAAAAGGCCCATAAACTGAATAAGGTTTATTATTTCCGGAAAATATTTTTAAAGGTTCTAATAATAAGTGATCCCAAGTTTCAATAACTTGGATATTTTGTTCTTCTAAATTTTTTTTTATTTTTAAATCCCGATTAATCTCATAAGGTTCAGTTGATCTATTCCAAAAAACAAATTTAGCATCTATTTTCTTTGCTAATTGAGGAATTATTAATACCGGATCTCCCTCTTCCATGATTAATCTACTACCCATTTTTTTCCAATTATTTCCTAATTCTTGAAGCGAATTTCCTAGAAACCAAGCTCTTGAACTTGCATTGAAATCGTGTGGGTAATTTTTATCAAATATGTAAGTTGAAGTAATAGCATTTGATAATGAAAATGCTTTGATTAAAGCTTGATTGTCAAATATTCTTAAATCCTTTCTATGCCAAAAAAGTATTCTAGGTTTATTCATAATTTATCTAAAAATTGTTTAGCTCTAAACCAAGCTGTCACAGTTTTTGCGTCAAGAATCTCATCCCCACTAGAAATAAGATTATCTAGTTCGTTCGGATCTAAAATTAATACTTCTATATCTTCATCTAAATCTCCTTTAACTTCGGAATTTAGTTTGCTCAAATCACGCGCTAAAAATAAATAAATTTCTTCATCGGCATAACCGGGAGCGGGGACAAGAGTTCCTAGTTCATCCCATTTGTTTGCACTAAATCCAGTTTCTTCTTGTATTTCTCTTTTAATTGAATTAATAGGTGTTTCACCTATTTCTAATGTGCCTGCTGGAAATTCTAATAAATACCTTGAAACAGCAAATCTATATTGCCGAAGAATGATAACTTTATTGTCTTTTGTAATAGGTACCGCTAATGCTGCACCAGGATGCTTAATGTATCCATATTCACCTTCGTGTCCATTTGGAAGCTCAATTCTATTTATTTCGAAACTAAATTTTTTTGACTTTAACTCAGATATTTTTTCTTTAAAAATGGATCTTTTTAAAAACTTTATGTTGCCCATGAATTTTAAATAAAAATAGCCTAACAGTTATTTTTTGGTTTTGTAAATCAATTAATAGACCATTTTGGGTCATCAAACTTTTTGATTTTTTGGCTTCTACTTAAGATTTCAGATAGTGGTGTAATAACGAAATTCCGATTCATGAATCTAGGGTGCGGTAATGTTAATTCCTCGTCAACCGTATGAAAATCTTCCCACCAAAGAATATCTAAATCGAGACATCTTGATAGCCATTTCTTACCCTTTGGCGTCTCTTCTCGTCCGAAAAATCTCTCTAACTTTTTTAGCTCTTTTAAAAGTAATTTCGCTTTTTTATTTGATGGTTTAGGGAAAGAATTACTTTTTATAAGTAATAGAGTATTTAAATAATTTGGCTGCTCATTATCAACACCATGAGGTAATGTCTCATAAATTGAAGACCAAATAAAGTTTGCATAAAATTTGCTTTTCTCTTCTTTTTTTTGGTTGGAACTATCTCCCCACTCATTTATTATTTCCTCTATTTTTGGTTTGCAAATTAATAGTGACTCAAGAGGGCTTCCGAATTTACTATCAATATTTGCTCCGAGGGATATACATAGTCCATTTTTGATATTAAGATTTGATAATTCCACTACAAAAAACAAAGTTATTGGATAAATTCTATATCAGGTATTTTTAAAGTGATTTTGAACCCCGAGTTAAAAGAAAAAGGAGAAATAAAAGATTTAATGAAGTCAACGGATTCTTTTAGAGCTTTTCCTTTGGCCGCAATTACAGGTCATAGCTTATTGAAATTATCTTTACTTTTGGCAGCAGTTGATCCAAGTTTAGGGGGAGTGATTATTGCTGGTGGAAGAGGTACTGGTAAGTCAGTATTAGCAAGGGGTTTACATACTTTACTTCCTCCTATAGAGGTATTAGATAATGAATCTATTCTGGAAATACTATCTAAGAGAAATAGTGATACTTCATTAAGACCTATTGGGAGGAACCTTGATCCAGATAAACCAGAGGAATGGGATATTAGTACTAATAAATTGTTGGAGGAGGTAATTGGAATTGATTATTTGAATCAAATTGAAGAAATTCCGAAAAAAGTAAGAGAGGCACCATTTATTCAAGTTCCCATTGGCATAACCGAAGACAGGCTTGTTGGATCAATTGACGTCGCTGCATCATTAAGTACGGGGGAACAAGTTTTTCAGCCTGGAATCTTAGCAGAGGCTCATAGAGGTGTTCTTTATGTGGACGATATAAATTTATTGGATGATGGAATTGTAAATTTAATTCTTGAAGCCACAGGAAGAGAGAAAAATAATATTGAAAGAGATGGTTTAAGCCTCTCTCATCCTTGTAAGTCACTTTTAATAGCAACTTATAATCCTGAAGAAGGAGCTCTAAGAGATCATGTTTTAGATCGTTTTGCCATCGTGCTTTCCGCAGATCAATCTATTGATAACGCTCAAAGAGTTGAGATTACAAAATCCGTTTTATCGCATGCAGAAAATAATATTAAATTTTCCGAAAAATGGTCGGAAGAATCTGATAATTTATCCACTCAATTAATTTTGGCAAGGCAATGGTTAAAGGATGTCAAGATAACAAAAGAGCAAATAACCTATTTAGTGAATGAAGCTCTTAGAGGAGGAGTAGAAGGGCATAGGTCAGAATTATTTGCAGTAAAAGTAGCAAAGGCTAATGCAGCTCTTCGAGGTGATGAGAATGTAAATTCTGAAGACCTAAAAGTCGCAGTTAGGTTAGTTATTCTTCCAAGAGCAATGCAAATTCCTCCAGAAGATGATGATATTCAACCCCCCCCTCCAGAGGATCAGAGTCCCCCACCTCCTCCTCAATCAAACAATGAAGAGTCTGAACCTGAGGCTAATGAAAATGATAATGAGCAAGATCAAGAACAAGAAGAAGATAATTCTGATGGAGAAGAAGAATCTACTCCCGAAATACCTGAAGAATTCATACTAGATCCTGAGGCATGTATGGTTGATCCTGATTTATTGCTTTTTTCATCAGCTAAAGCAAAAGCAGGAAATAGTGGAAGTAGATCAGTGATATTTAGTGATAGTAGAGGAAGGTATGTGAAACCTATAATTCCAAGAGGTAAAGTAAAAAGAATTGCGGTAGATGCTACTTTGCGAGCTGCAGCTCCTTATCAAAAATCGAGAAAATTAAGGAACCCTAATAAATCAATAGTTATTGAAGAAAATGATTTTAGGGCTAAGCTTCTTCAAAAAAAGGCGGGTGCTTTAGTCATTTTTCTTGTTGATGCTAGTGGTTCTATGGCTCTTAATAGAATGCAAAGTGCTAAAGGAGCAGTTATCAGACTTTTGACCGAGGCATATGAGAATAGAGATGAAGTTGCCCTAATTCCCTTTAGAGGTAATCAGGCAGAAGTTCTTTTGCCCCCAACAAGATCAATAACTGCAGCGAAAAGAAGGCTAGAAACAATGCCTTGCGGAGGTGGATCACCTTTAGCTCATGGACTAACGCAATCAGCAAAAGTAGCAAAAAATGCTCTTTCTACTGGAGATATAGGTCAAGTTATTGTTGTTGGAATTACCGATGGAAGAGGAAATGTTCCATTAGGATTATCTTTAGGACAAAATGAGGTTGAGGGAAAAGATAATGAAAATGTCAATTTAAAACAGGAGGTTCTAGATATTGCTGCAAAATATCCCATGCTCGGAATAAAACTCTTGGTAATTGATACAGAGAGAAAATTTATAGCAAGTGGATTTGGTAAAGAGTTGGCAGAGGCTGCTCAAGGGAAATATGTCCAATTGCCAAAAGCTACAGATAAAGCAATCGCAGCTATGGCTTTAAATGCTATCAATGAATTCTAAATATTTCTTATGGATAAATTTCGTTGAGGAATTTTGAGAGTCCAATCGTCAAATCTCTTATAGATTTAGTTAATTCTTTATCTTGTGTTAATTTTTCAAAATCATCGCTCATATTATCTATTTTTGTTGAGATAGATCTAGCAGCATTAATTGTCAATTTAATATCATTAAGGGTTTCTTTATCATCAATAGTAGACAAAATGTTATTTAAATGATTAGCAGCAATTCTAATTTCTTTTATTAGAGGTTCAATTCTTTGAAGTTCTTGTTTAGATAAATAAATTAATTCATCTAGATTTTCTTGGGTTCTGTCAAATTGGTCAATTGAGGTGACGATGTTTTGAATTAAGTTTTCTTGATTTGTGTCTTTTAAAAGTTGACTTATTTTATTAGTTATATTTGAGAGACTTGATAGTTGTTTACCTGTGATAGTGTCTCCCTGACAGATAATTAATTTGGTATCGCATTTTTCGGATATAGGTTTTGCAATGTTTTTAGGAATTGTCCTGTCACTAGTTTCTAAAGCAACCTGTACATCTCCTCCAAGGAAAGAATTTGTAACTACCCTTGCAAAAGCAGGCCTTGGAAGAATAATTTCAGGATTATTTAAAACTATTTTTGCTTTAATTGATTCATTCGTAAATAAGATATCTTCTATAGATCCTACTAAAATTCCTCTGTAAGTAACTGGAGATTTTTTTGATAAACCGCTCGCGTTATTAAATTCAGCAAAAAGGTGCCAATTTTTTGAAGATAATCTTACTCCCCTTAACCAAAAAGAGAAAAATGTGAATATTAAAATTCCTCCTAATAAGGAAAAACCAACTATTGAATCTCGTAAGCTTCTACGCATAATTGCTAAATGTCTTTGGGTTGCATTGGACCGTCAAGTTTTCCATGCCTAAATTGAACAACATAGGGATCTTTACTCTCTTTAAATTCATTAATTGAGCCAGCCCATCTAAATTTACCTCCATAAAGCATTAAAACTTTATCAGAAGTCCTTTCTATAGTACTAAGAACATGGCTAACCACAATAGATGATCCGTTCGCTTTATCGTTTGTCTTATTAATTAAATCTTCAATTCTTGATGAGGCAATTGGATCAAGGCCGGCAGTTGGTTCATCAAAAAGTAATAAAGGTTTAGAGTGTGTATTAAGAGTTTGATCAGTAATTAATGCTCTAGCAAAACTTACTCTTTTTTGCATGCCTCCGCTTAATTCATTTGGAAGTTTATTCTCAACATTAAATAACCCTACCTCAGCTAAGCATTCACGTACTATTTCATTAATTAACTTTTTCGATAGGTTTTTATTTCTCTTGAGGAGAAAACCCACATTTTCTTTAATAGTTAAAGATCCTAATAAAGCCGGGTTTTGAAAAACTAGTCTTACATCAGGAGGATTGTTTTGATCTAATCTCAAATATGTTTGCT
>CACGMX010000037.1 GCA_902574405.1 uncultured Prochlorococcus sp.
AGATTTCAGAGTAAGATTTTAATGGTGTTTCTTTGGAAGAGTTTCACCAAGAGGGGCTATTTTTGGCCCCTTTTTTGCGGAGATATTTTTTAATTGAAACTCGTTCTAAAATAAAATTAATACTTTCCTAGAAAGCGAAAGTGAGGTAAATCTTTTGTTTAGAGTTTTTTATTACCACTTAATGAAAACCCTATATCTTTAAATAATTCATCTATTTAAAAAAAAACAAAAGTTTTAGAATTTTTTCATTTACTATTTTTAATGGCTTCACCAACAAGTTGGGAATTCTACAAAGAGGTTGAAACTAAGATTTTATGGGTGAATATTTGTGCCCAAGATTTAGAAGGAGTAGCTATTTCGATTAATAAATGGTGGAAAACAAGGTATCCAGGATACAAAATCAGAATAGTTTCTAAAAAAGAATTTGAACTAGTAAAAATATCAGCTGAGAAAAAGGAGCAATAAAATTTTTCTTTGGCAAATTTTGATGCTGAATATTTAATTTTTGCAGCTAAAAAGCTAAAGTAGATAGTGATTGACAGTCGATCTAGACTTAGAGGGATAACCCCTCTTGTTTAATGTTCAATAGATTTATTGATGAAAAGATAATTACTCTTTTTATTTCTCTTTTCAACTGATGAATATTTCCCCGCACCTATTAATTGATGTTGTGATATTAAGCTCTGCCCTTACGATAACTTTGGTATTAAGAGCAAAAGGTAATGCTGCCAGAAAAGAAAAAGAAAATAAATGATTACTAAAGAAGAAGAAAAAGTATTTAAAAAAACTAAATTATATAGATTTTGGAACTTTTTTATTTATGGAAGTTCCATTGCTATTGGAGTTTTCTTAGTTTATTTATATTCTGCTTATGTCTTTATAAATAAATGATATACATGTACGGCGTAGCGATTACTTATGGGGTTGTGAGCCTTTTATTGCTTGGTGGGTTTGCATACTTTACTTTTAAAATGAAACGCTAATTTTTATGTCCTCTTCAATGAAAGATTTCTTAGATAAATTTTTTGATTTATGTAGAGAATATCAACAAGAAATTTCACCTCAGAAGATGGCTGAGATTTTAAGAGAATATGCAGATAGATTAGATGAATGATAGATACTGGCAGACCTAAGAAGGTATTAAGAGAATATAATTTCTAGCAAAATTCAAACAAAATTTTTTAAAGTTGAAATAAATTTTTTGAGGATATTTTCCTTGCAATTATTCATAATTTGAGATTTATTTTTGATCCTTAATCCGTACAATTTTGTTCCTCTAACCGCACACATAAAACTTGAAATTTACTATTCAAATGAATTAGAACATAGGTGTAGTCAAGAGGTAAGTCTTATGGCACTAAATGACACATTTACTATCCAAGAAATTAATTTGGATAAAAAAAACCTTTCATTTGATAATAAGCTCAAAGAAATTGAAGCTTATTGGAATAACGAATGTGCAGAACATCCGAGTAACAACCATTGTAAGATTTTTTGTGATTAAAACTTTAACTTTTAGGTATTCTTACGCTTGATTTTTACATAATACCCGTACTAAAGAATAATCAGACAGAAAGGAGGCCAAGCAAATGACTAATTTAGGTATAGAAATTTTATTTTGGACAATTTTAATTTCTTATCTGGGATTAAGGTTTTCTCAAACTTGGAATGGATTCAAAAAACAGTATTAATTAGGAGAATTGAAAATGAAACTACAAACTCAGTTCACGGTTCCAAAAAAAGAATTAAAAGATCTTGATTATGTTAAGAAAGTAGATTTCTTAGAAGAAACTTTAAACAAAGAATGTATAGATTATCCAAATCAAGAAGATTGCTTGGTTTGTTGCAATTAGAAATCAAAAAATAGCTCTTTTTAAAGTAAATAAATTTTTATTAGTATTTGTAAATTTTCTAAAAGGGACTTAGCACTATGGAATTAAGATTCTTCCCAATAAATATTTTTAGAGAGACTCCAAAAGTCACATTCTTTGATGCAGGCATAGATAGTTCTAATGGTTCTGATGTTGTGATCCATTCTGGGGAAGCTATATCTCCTCCAGATGATTTAAAAGATGAGCAATATTACGTTCACAATCATCAAATTGACCACAATTTAGTTATCACTGGAGAAAGAAAATTTGTTTTAATAAATCCTTCCTGGGATGAACCTCATCATGTGATTTATTTAAATAGATCTATGGGAGCATTAGAAATTCCTATAGGAACTTATCACAGATCTATCTCAGGGAAAGAAGGTAGTATTGTTTTAAACCAACCCAAAAGAGATAATTTTTTTGATCCTGCTAAAGAATTTATTCCTCAAAAATTAGACAAAATTAATTTAATAAAGGCAAGAAAAAGTCCGCCTGTTTATTGGATTTACGAAAATAACACAATCAAAAGATTGTATTTTAATCCTCTAGAAAGAAAAGTTAAAACTCTTGTTTGAAATGAAAAAAAATATATCCCATAGTAATAATTTAAAAAACCTGAATTTAATTATTAATTCTGATACTTATAAATTGGCTCACGAAGATATTGGTCTACTAAGCCGAAATGAAATGCGTGGAGTTAGAATGCTTCTTGAAATTACTAAACCAGATTTAATCCTTGAAGAAAATAAAATTCTTTCAACCATAATTATTTTTGGAGGCGCAAGCATTGCAGAAGAATCAAATACAAAAAAGAGAATTGAAAATATAAAAGAATTAATTAAAAAAAATCATAAATCGATACTTCTCAAACGAAATTTAAATAGATTAGAAAATTTGCTTCTAATGAGTAATTACTATCAATCTGCAAGGGAGTTTTCTAAACTTGCTTCAATTAATAATCAAAATAAAAACTGTAATTCTCATGTGATTGTTACAGGCGGGGGGCCAGGAATTATGGAAGCTGCTAATAGAGGTGCATTTGAAGCAAATTGTAAGTCTATAGGGTTAAATATCAGTCTCCCTAATGAACAAATACCAAATGCTTTTATAACTCCCGGTCTTTGCTTTAAATTTAATTTTCTTGCATTAAGAAAGATCCATTTTGTTATGCGATCAGTAGCTGCAGTATTTTTTCCAGGAGGTTTTGGAACACTAGATGAATTATTTGAACTATTGACACTTTGTCAAACAGGAATGAAAACTAAAATCCCAATCATACTTTTTGGTAGAGAGTATTGGAATAAGATAATTAACTTTGAATATTTAGCTGATCTTGGATTAATTGAAGATGAACATTTAAATCTTTTCCAATATGCAGACACTGCATCAGAAGCATGGAAAATTATCAAATCATCAAAAAAGTCAGCCTAGAAAACCACAAGCTAACTTGATAACAAATGTAGAAGAATGATTAATAAGTATTTGATATTTTGTTTTTCATGATTTCAATCTTATTGATTAATTCATCTAACCATTCTGTATTATTTTGCTCTTGTCTTTTATGGCTTTGGCTTTTTTGCGTACTCATAAATTTCTTACTCTTATAGTTTATTCATTATATTTTCAGAAATTAAAGGAATCAATAAGCAATATTACCAAATAGATTGATAAAACAAGCTTTAGTAGCATGTCATACAAACCTAAGCATCACAAATTAACTAAGAAAATCTAAATCTCTTCAGTTAAGTATTTTCTACGATGTTTTTATTTGAAATTCTGATTTGAATTAGTAATGGTATAGATGTTCCCATGGAAAAATCATTTCTGAATTTAATTTATTGGATCCTATTAAAGTCAGCTGAAAGTTACTACGGAGATTCATTAAAAACAGAAGTACCCTATACACCTTATTTTTAGTTTTGGCGGACTTTTTAGCCATCGATATTCTTTGGTACTGGACTAGTTTCACAATTTTTGACGCATTCTTCTAAAGACTTTTCAGAATTACTCTTAATTTCGCAACTACGAAGACAATCATAGAAAGCATACTTGGGATCTAATTCATTTTTGAATTGTTTATTTCTAAATGTATTCATGATCAAACTCCCTTTGATTTTTTTTCAAGTTGATTAATTAATTTATCCAACCAAAGAGTGTTATTGATCTTTTTTGTATTTTTAAAGTATTTCGTTTTGTAAGTACTCATGAAGTGAAACCTCCAATCAGTGGATCTAATTTAAAGGTGATGATTCAAATTTCCTAGAGCAAAAATACTGATTATGAATTTAGTGAAATATTTTAAAAACAATTAATTTATAGTTTATATTTTCGGTATTAAAACTCTTGATTATTAAATAAAAATAATACTAAATAACTTTCAAAAAAGGGGAGTAATTATGACTTGTGGAAATCTAATTAAAAATAAAATTCAACATGCATTTGGTGGTTTGTTTAATACGTTATCAATTGAGAGAAAACTAACTGATGCTCAAATGGAATGTATGCAATTCGGAATTTGTGATTAGGCTACAAGACAAGTTGAGGAAATTCCATTTTTTCATTATTAATTTGAATTTATTTTAAACCAAGAGCAATTAGCTCCTCCTCACCCAATCAGGAGATCCACTAAACCAATCAGCAAGATCATCATTTTTGGGATCGAAATGATTTTCAGTTTCTAAACCGTCAAGGCCCAGATTCTGGATAAGTCCATTTATTCCATCGGATTTTTGCTTACCATATCTCCTCAAGCTATTAGCTTTCTTAAGCCAAGTCCAAATAGTTGAATTATGTTTTGCGAACTTTTCTACATAAATTCTTTCTTCCAATGCGACAGGTTCATCTAGTGAAATCCTTTTTACAATATTTTTAATTTTTAAACGAGTCTTGTTGGTTAAAAACATAGTCATAAAAGAAGTTAATGTTTTATAAAAGTTTTTTTTATGAATGTCTTGTCAATCTTTATTTCAAGAAAAAGTATTTTTTAGGGGCTTTTCAAGGACAAATATATTTATTTAACAACAGGTATATTCAATTGGTAAAAAAGACTACTTAATTCGATTTATATAACTTATATAAAAATGATTTCCATATAAGTTTCTCTACTCAATTTAAGATTTAATTTATAAAGTTGAATAAGGAAAATTCACATTAATATTCGATTTAAAATTAAGGTAAGCTGAGTCCTTATAAAAGATTTATAAAAAGTTAAATCAAGTACTGACAGATATTTAAAAAATAAATACTATAAGTCTAAATAATTTTTTAGAAATTCAAATTCATGATCAAGAATTTATTCATCGCATTAGCTTTTGCATTAATGCTTATCAATCCAAGCATTTCCATAGCTGCAGAATCTCCTGTTGATGTACAAGAAATCTTCACCTCTACAGAAAACATTGATGGAGATAATTTTAACTATCCCAAAGGAAAAGCTGAAATGCGTTTGATTAGAGTAGAAGTTGAAAATGGAGCAACGATACCAATGCACTCTCATCCAGTACCTTTACTGGGTCATATTGAAAGTGGTGAATTAACCCTTGCTGAAAAGACGGGTATTAGTAAAACCTTTAAGGAGGGGGATTCATTTGTTCTCTCAGCAAATACTCCCGCTCATACAATGGCAAATAGTGGCAATTCTTCTGCAGTAATGTGGGTTGCTGTAGCTTCAGCAGAAGGTGTACCTACTCTGAATCCTGAAGAATAAATCAAACTGATTGACAGTCAATCTAAACTAGGGGCAATAAGCTCCTTTTTTTATGACTGCCTATCCACACCTCGTCCACACTTTTCGCGATTAACAGATAATCCAAAAATACCTAAATATTTTTATCTCACTCTTTCACGATCAGTTAATACTTTTTCAAAAGTAGAAAAGAAAGTACAAATGCTATTCAATGCAACCAACAAAAGAACTACTGATCTTCCATGTTGATTTAATTGAATTGTTCTTTGAGTCATACTCTTAATAATCTTCGTTGTAATCGGATGGACTACCAGTTAAAGAACAAACAACTGATTCCTCTTTTTTCATTTCTTTTATTTCTATTATTGGTCTGCCCATTTTCTTAAGAACATTTATATCTTCTTTAGTCTGACAGCGAGCAATTATGTTTCCTTTTTGATCAAAGCAACTGTAATAAGTCATTTTATTAAATGCAATTTAAAGTTTATGGTTGATTTCAGTTGGAGCAACGCAACCGACTCATGACAACCATGTTTTTAATCTAAGTCAGCAATAGATTTAAATGGCTAAAAAAAAAATACCTCTTTCCGTACCTATATGTTCATCAAACCGCACAAATTAGATACGCAGTATTTTGTTCAAATCAATTAGAACGGAGATGTAGTCAAAAAAATATACAAAGGAGAATTTATGAGTGGAGATTTTGAGACTCTTGAAATTAATCAACCAAAAATTACATATCTAAAACCAGAAGACAATACAGAATGGTTAGATAAATTAATTAATAATATTGAGGACATGAAGAACAAAATATCAAAAGATTCTTAGAAATTTAAGAAAAAAAACCTTTTTATAAGATCTTTAGTTTGCATGAGAAGCAATTCAAAAAAAAATTTAAATTTTGTATTTAAGGTAACCGCTTTTTTGTGAGCATTATTCATAATAAAAGTCCGACTATTTTTTTATGCAAAAAAATTTAGATGAAAATTCTTATGAAAAAAGAATTGAAAATATAGAAAAAGGAAAATCTTATTTAAAAAGCAATGGATTTTTTAAATCAAAATCAAATCTATTCGAAGACATACAAAAATTTATCTATAAAAGGTAATTTAAAAAAATTTTTTACTTTTGATTAATTAAATCTCTCAAAATGAAGTGGGTACTTGATGCTAAAAACTAAAGCTTTTTCCATAAAAAGAATTTTGTTCATGAAATCCATGTCCAGATTCATCAGGTCTGCCATATTGAGTCTCATATTTTTTGTCAAGGAGAATTATTGTATTTGATATTTCCTCTAATGCATCATCAAGTGGGGTTTTCATTTAAATTAAAAATGTATATACAAAATACTTCTTTTTTGAATTTATGCAGTTAAATTTCTGTAACGCTGATATGGAATTTCAAAGTAAATCTTTAAAGTTACAAAACTAATAATCCATCTTTAAAAATATTAAGTTGCAAATCAAAAAATTGTCGAACTATTTAAGAAGATGTTATCACGAAGACAAAACGAGGCAAATCTTAGGTATTGATGAAGATAGAAGGATCAGAAAAAGATTTAAATATTAGATGAAACGCTTACTACTTTCACTTCTAGTTGCTATCGCTTTACCTAATCCTATTAGTGCAGAAGAATTGCCAAAAAGACTTTATGGTTCATGGCAATTTACAGGAACAGCTGGTGAAGCAGTCATTGGAGAACTCACAATCACTAGAGACTATGTAGCGTATGGATCATCTCTTAATGGAGTTTGTAGTGACTCATATAAGGTTAAAAGATTAAAAGATGATAATGACTATCCTGATAATTTAGTGGAAGATACAAGAGGTTATATCTCCTACAGGACTTATAGATTAATTCTTGATAATCCTGAAAATTGTGTCCACAAAGATGATACCCTTCAAATATCTTTTGAGCAGATTCCAATGGGATCCTTTAAAAGTATTTATCCTGATGAGCCTAAGTTTATTAATAAAATCAGTTTGGTTACTTATATAGATGGGAAAGTTTCTGGTTGGTATTCAAATGGATTTAGATTATCGGAATATATTAGAACGCCCTGGTCATGGGGAGTCTTATGATCAGAAATGAGTATCGTCCACTAAATAATAAGTTTAGACTATTTGGTTACATAGTTTCCCTTATAGGATTATTTAAAATTACAATTCCTCAAAATCAATGGCTTAAAAATATGATGCTCTCCTTTAGTAAAAGCAAGCAAACCAGTTATCGCAATGATTTTGTATGCATGGTATGAATAGATTTGAAATTTGGTGTGAATAAAACTAAATTCAAGTTTCATAGAAACGAACCATAGGACTAGTTTCTCAATAAAGATATTCAGATGAGAGTTTATAAAAATTTCTTGGTGAGGCGATCTGTTACCTTATTCAATTGACGTTAATATTTAAATAATTAGGGATTGGATGCGGGCTTTGAGCTGGACGGCAGGTCCCTTATAATACTGAATTTATTCACACTTTATTCACACTACCTTATTTCACTGAGATATATGACAGATAAAGAACCGTCTTACTGGCTAATGAAAAGTGAGCCTGATGCTTACAGCATAGATACTTTAAAAAATGACAGCATAACTTTATGGGATGGAATAAGAAATTATCAGGCTCGAAATTTTATGCGAAAAATGAATAAAGGAGATGAGGTTTTTTTCTATCATTCAAACTGTAAACCTCCAGGTATTGTAGGACTTATGGAGGTAATAGATCTAAATATTGTTGATCCCACTCAATTTGATAAAGATTCAAAATATTTTGATCCAAAATCCAACCCTGATAATCCTAGATGGGATTGTGTAAAAGTAAAATATAAATCTAAGTCCGATAAGATTTTAAGTTTACCTGAATTAAAAATTTTATTTAATGAAGATGAGTTATTAGTTGTAAAAAAAGGAAATAGGTTATCTATACTACCTGTCAGAAATGATATTGCAAAAATACTACTAGAAAAAATATAAAAAATTTTAATCTTTAAAATTCATTGAGAACATATTGCCGATATAAAGTCTCGTTAAATCTCTATTTTGAAACCCTTTTTGCATCAAAAATCCTGCAATAGCAGCTTGAAGTATCCTGTATTGGTCCCAGTTAGGGTGTTCTTCAACAAAGTCTTTCATAGCCTTTTGAAGATTTTCTTGAAGTTCACATTTAAAACTTATTACTTCATCTTCATGATTTAAAACTTTTGAATTTTCTTCGTAATTTAACTCTTTCATATTGAAAAAACTTTTTTGAAATTTAAATGTATAAAGTTTAGTTTTCTTCAAAATCTCTAAATCGTCAACAATTCATATTAAGAAACAGTCTCAGATCATAGAATAATGAGAATCCAGTCATATTAGTCTTAGTCATTGAAATTAATTTTCTAAAATGATGTCATGCCAAAATATAAAGATTTATATAAAATCATAAGTTTTCCACATGATTCAGTGAATCAAATATTTTAAAAAAAAATGTTGTGGAAAAGTTGTGAAAAAAATTTTTTTTGAGGGGGAAATATTTTCTAAAATTTCCAATTTTATTTATCTTTTAATCCATTGATTCCCACATTTTTTTTATTTCATAGATTAAGTTTTGTGCAATTGGTATCGGCCAATACATTTCAAAGGATCTAGTTTGGTCTTGACTTTCGAAAACAAACCTTAAACTCCATTCATCTTTTTTCCCTTCTAATTCAATGTACCAAGGTAGTTGTTCTAGTTCTAAAGTTAAAGATTCTTCATCCATCAGTCCGTCATTGATAACTAATAGTTGTTCATTAATTTTCAAGAGTAGAAGGTAAAGTGAATGGAATTCACTTTTTTGTAACTCGATTGACCAATTATCAACACCAATTAAAAAGCAAAATTTGCCTTTTTTAAAATCTCTTAGTAATCTCCATCTTTTTTGGTCTTTTACCAAAATTAGCCGGGAAGTAAATCTGGTTGATCTTGTTCATCGCTTAATTCAATAATTGACCTTTGAACGGGTTTAATAGTTGACTCCTCTAATAAGCCATCAAAATCATCAAAACGTCTTTGTTTAGCTCTAAAAGCAATTTTCACTGTAGTTAAATATCTATTAGTTGATTTTCTTATTAAGCTCTCACCTCTCTTTGCCAGATCATTAGGATCTATTCCAGCGTTATTTGATATGTTCATTAAAAAAAATTTTTTACTATAAAATATATTTTACAGTTTATTCGACCGTTTCAAAACATAAATTACAAAAAAAACTTAATTGATTCAAATAATACATATGGAAGAGAATTTATCTGGAACACTTGCTATTGATTTAGGAAACACCAATACCGTAATAGCTTTTCAAGATCAAAAAGATATCAATTCTGTTTTGATTGAAATACCGAATATTACATCATCTCCGGGCGTTATTCCTACAGCAGTTTGGTTCGAGGGAACTACGAAGATTCCTAAAATTGGTATAAGTGCTCTAAAAATGAGGGATAACTTAAATTCTAATTTATTTTTTCATTCGAATTTCAAAAGATTAATTGGAAATTCTATTGAACAAATTAACCAAAGTAATATTTTAAACCCTAATGAATGTGGCAAAAAATTTTTTCAAATTTTATGGGAAAACATTCCTCACAAATATGAGGTCAAAAGACTTGTTTTAACTGCTCCAATAGATACATATAAAGGTTATAGAGAATGGTTAGTCAACCTTTGTGGGGAAATATCAGTAGATGAAATAGCCCTAGTTGATGAGCCGACTGCAGCAAGTTTAGGGATAAATTTACCATTTGGCTCAAAAATTATGACATTAGATATTGGCGGAAGTACAGTCGATATGAATATAGTCAAAATAGAAGGAGGAGAAGGGAAATTTGGTCCAATAGCTGAACTATTAAAATTTAATGGTAATGATGTAAGCTCAATTTCAAAACAAAAAATAAGGTGTGCTGAGATAATTGGGAAAACTGGCTCAAAAATTGGAGGTAAAGATATTGATCAATGGATAATTGATTATTTTGTTCCGGGTAGTAATTGTGTTACTAATATTTCAAAGGCAGAAGCAATAAAATGCAAACTAAGTTCATCTGCAATCAAATATGAAAATAAATATCCAATAAAATTATTTACTGAAAAATATCAAGAAAAAGAATTTTTCCTAAGTAAAGAAATATTTGAGAATATACTTATTGAAAATAATCTTATTAATCACCTTAACTCTTTGCTAAAAGATTTATTAAATCAAGCAAGAGGCAAATTTTGTACGATTGACGATTTAAATGCAATTGTTTTGGTTGGTGGAGGAACTCAAATTCCATTGATTAAAGAATGGATAACAAAGAAAATTTCGAAAATTCAAGTAAAGTCGCCCCCTCCTGTCGAATCAATAGCTCTGGGAGCTTTAGCAATGACACCAGGGGTAAAAATTAAAGACATATTAAACAAAGGATTA
>CACGMX010000038.1 GCA_902574405.1 uncultured Prochlorococcus sp.
AAATAAATATTTTTGGAACAATAGTATTAGGCTTAAATATGATTTTGATATTGCTAGTCATCCTTTATTTAAAGAATCAAGAATTCCATGATTTTGTTTTTAATGTTGGTCGTTAAATATTTTTAGATCGAAAAAAATCTTTAAATGATATATTTAAATTTTAGAAATTCTTATGAAGGTAGTAAATTTAGTTTTACAAGTATTTTTTTTGTTTGTAATCGTTCTGTTTTTGATATATTTTTTAACAGGTTATGACTCTGCTTTTGAGGCAGATCAAAATTGTCATTCATATCTTTCAAGTTACGATAACATATCTGGAAATTATGGATGTGATCATGATACTGAGACACATCAGTGGATACTTTACGAGTCAAATGATAAAAAAGAACCAGCTAAAATTATTAAGAAATTTAGGTACAAATTTTTATAACTCTAATTTTTTATAAAAAAACTTTGCACTTATTATGGAAATTATCGCTGTAATTGTAAAAGTAAGGTACTGATATATGCTTCCTTCTAAGTAAATTTTATTTTTATAAAGAGGATAATCAATTAAAGAGCCTAATGTTCCCCAAATTATTACCCATAAAGATATGTAAAGGATTGCTTTTATTGGATGAGATTTTTTTTCTTCCATTTTTAATTGATACCAAAAATTGAAGAAGTCACAGGCCTGCCGCTAAAGACCAACTCGGTTAATATGAGCATTAAAAATCCAATCATAGCCGCTCTACCATTAACAAGTTCGGCGCTGCTATTAAATCCAAAAACATTCTTTACTTCATCCCCCTTATTATCTACCCATTTTGAGTGTTCATTATCAATTGATGATGTATTAGTAAAATCATCATTTTGATTTTCCATTGGACAGTTGTCTTCTTGCATAGATTTTATATTTATTTTAATAATTTTTAAACTAATTTATTATTAAATTAAACTCGAGATTAAAAAAAAAATTAAAATAAAAATTATTATCCATAAAAATTGTAATCTCAAGATTAATTGACAAATTAATTTGATTTTTTCTTCAGTACAATTATCTCCAGTCTTGTTAATTATTGGCTTTTCAATAATATCATTTTTATATTTACTTTTACCTCCCAATTTAATGTCGGCAACATAGGCAAAAATAGCTTCTGAAATCCCAGCATTAGGCGAATCATATTTTTTACCATCAAGATAACTTTTTTTTATAATTGATCCATACTCATTAACTTTAGAGCTAACTAAAGGTAATGTGATTAAAACTAATCTTGAAGGAACAAACGTAGAAATATCCTCGATTTTTGCACTGAAAAAACCCAAATATCTAAAGTAATCATAT
The DNA here is from genome assembly GCA_902574405.1 of uncultured Prochlorococcus sp. Lineage (GTDB taxonomy): Bacteria > Cyanobacteriota > Cyanobacteriia > PCC-6307 > Cyanobiaceae > Prochlorococcus_A. The sequence goes on from CACGMX010000038.1 coordinate 1,325, forward strand.
TTGTAACCTATCATTGAATCTAAAGTACTTATGGCTTTATAAGAAAAACCAAGTGATAAAGGTCCTGGTAGAAAAATTGAAAATTTCATAAAAAGAATTCCCATAAAAATCCAAAATAACGGTCCAAATATTCCATCAACAGAATTTTCGGTAAGGCTCTCGGTACTTGCCCTCAAGAGATGTTTTATAGAAGATGACCCTACATCCCTACTTACTATTATTTGTACCTTCTCTTTGATTATTCTCTTATTTTGGTCATTAATTTCCTTGCGTTCTATTAGCTCTGCAATCTCTTTCACACTAGAAATAAGTCCTCTAGTCGCAATACAACTTGAAAGTCCCAAAAAAATTAAAATTCCACCAAAAAAATGATTTCTTGATTGCACATAACTCAGTTCTATCAATTTTCCTGCAAAAAAACTCATTCCAATAGTGGATATAGCTACTGTGAGACCTCCCCAAAACAATATGTTTTTATTCTCTACAAAATTATTTATGAGGTAATCAGATATTTTTTTTATGTAAAAGCCAATTACTTGAACAGGGTGGATCAAGAATCTTGGATCGCCGATCAATAAATCAAAACCAATCGATCCAAGAAATATTAAAAATAAATTTATTTCAGCCAACTGAACATCGAGCGTAGACCTTTACCTACTTTTTCAATTTCATGTTTTGAGTTCTCTTCTCGTAATTTTGTCATTAAGGGTTTGTTTTTATTGCATTCTTCCACAAAATTCTTCGCGAAAGTTCCATCTTGAATATCTTTTAGAATTTTCTGCATTTCTTTCTTCGTATCACTATTTATAAGTCTTTTACCACTAACATAATCTCCATATTCTGCAGTATTTGAAATCGAATCTCTCATTTGAGATAAGCCTCCCTTAACCATCAGATCAACAATTAGCTTGACTTCATGTAAGCATTCAAAGTAAGCAAGTTCCGGTTGATAACCTGCCTCTACAAGAGTTTCGAAACCTGATTTGACGAGTTCTGATAACCCCCCGCATAAAACGGCTTGTTCGCCAAATAAATCTGTTTCTGTTTCTTCTTTGAAATTTGTTTCAAGTATCCCAGCTCGCGTTCCTCCAATCCCTTTAGCGTAAGCCATAGCAAATGATCTTGCACTTCCAGAATAATCCTGCTCAACTGCGAACAATGCAGGAACACCTTGACCATTCTGATATTCCCAACGAACAGTATGTCCTGGCCCTTTTGGTGCAATCATTACAACATCAACAAAACTAGGAGGTTTAATAAGTTCGAATCTAATATTAAAGCCATGAGCAAAACTTAATATCTTACCCTCTTTTAAGTTTGGTTCTATTTCTTTAAGGTAAACATCTTTCTGAAACTCATCTGGGAGGAGAATCATAATCCAGTCTGCTTTTTCACAAGCTTCAGAAACACTATACACTTGTAGACCATCGCTAATAGCTTTGCTTTCCGATTTACTTCCTTTATATAATCCGACAATTACATCCATACCGCTATCTTTAAGGTTTAGGGCATGTGCGTGACCTTGTGAACCATATCCAATAATTGCTATTGTTTTATTATTTAAAAGACTTAAATCTGCATCAGTGTCGTAAAAGAGTTGGGTCATTAGTTGTAGCTTCTTTGGATTTGGTAATTAATATTTTAGACATTAAAGGTGAAATAGACCAAAAAATTATTAATTTAAAAATGAAAATTAAAATATTTGTTTAGAAAAATTTAAGACTGATTTGCTTCGCTTGGATGTGTGATTACTCTATCAATTAAGCCATAGTTTTTAGCCTCTTCCGCACTTAGAAAGTAATCTCTATCAGTATCCTTTTCAATTTTCTCGAATGATTGGCCTGTCATATCTGCCATAGACATATTTAACATATCTTTAATTCTTAAAATTTCCTTGGCTTCTATTTCAATATCACTTGCTTGGCGTTGAGATGTTCCTCCAAGCGGCTGATGAATCATTATTCTACTATGGGGCAAAGCAACTCTTTTGCCTTTTGTACCAGCGGCCAATAGGAACGCTCCCATGGAGGCTGCGAGTCCTACGCATATTGTTACTACATCACTTTTGACGTATTTAATAGTGTCATATATAGCCAAGCCAGCAGTAACTGATCCTCCTGGACTATTTATATACAAATAGATAGGTTTTGAATTATCATCAGAATCCAAATAAAGCATTTGTGCAACAAGGCTATTGGCAATACCATCATTCACTTCTTGTCCAAGAAAAAGAATTCTTTCAACACCTAGTCTTGTATATATGTCAACCCATCTTTCGTATTGACTTCCTGGAAGTCTGTAAGGCACGCTTGGAGTTCCTATTGGCATGATTTTAAAATAGTTTTTGTGAGTGTTAAATTTTAGTTGCTAGCTCTTTTTGACTTGTGAGTATTCTATCGATAACTCCATAATCTAGTGCTTCTTGGGGGTTGAGATAACTCATCCTGTCAGAGTCTTTTGAGAGTTCTTCGATAGTCTTTCCAGTATTACGAGATAATATTTCAAGCATAGATTTTTTATTTTTTAAAACTTCTTCAGCTCTTATTTGGATATCAGTTGCTTGACCTCTTGCTCCGCTTATAGGTTGATGTAAAACGATAGAGGCGTGCGGAAGAGCTGCTCTATGACCCTTCGTACCAGAAGAAAGGATAACTGCAGCAGTTCCCATAGCTTGGCCTATACAGATTGTATGTACTGGAGGCTTAATGTAGCTTATGGTATCGCAGATAGCGAAAGCTTCTGTTTCGAATCCAACAGCGTCACCAGTGTACCAGCTTGTACCTGTTGAATTGATATAGAAATAGATCGGTTTTTCTGGATCCTCAAACTCAAGGTAAAGAAGTTGAGCAATTATTAGCTCAGTAACATCCATTCCTAATTGTCTCTTGGCATCATCATCTGAAAATAATGGTAAACCGAGGTAAACAATTCTCTCTTTCAGTAAAAGAGAGGGTAGATCTGGGGGAGGAGTCCTCATAACGGTGTTTTCTCCGTAATAAGGAGCAGATACAGTCATTTGTATCACAAATATAAGAATGTTTTGATTCTAGCTAGATTTAGCCTTGTGTCGCTGGTGATTTAAAAGATTTGTTTGACTCAGGATTATTTATCAGTTTTCCAAAGACCATTCTTCCTGTAGGAGTTTGGAGCGCACCTGTTATGACAATATCTAATCTGCTTCCGACAAAATCTTTTGCTTCATCAATTACAACCATTGTTCCATCATCTAAATATCCTATACCCTGCATTTTTTCTTTGCCCTCCCTTACAATTTTTATATTAAGCGATTCACCTGGTTGTACTTCTGGTCTTAAAGCAATAACTAGATCACTCAAATTCATAACTTTTAATTCTTTAACTTCTGCAATCTGAGAGAGATTATAATCAGCTGTAATTAAAGTTCCTGTCATATCCTCAGTAATTTTCAAAAGTTTTTCATCTACACCTTTACCTTCATACTTTGTTGGATTGATTACTAGTCTTCTTCCGTATAACTCTCTTAATTCTTTTAGCAATTTTAACCCTCTTCTGCCCTTAGCCCTTTTTTCGTTGCTACTTGAGTCAGCTAAAGTTTGTAGTTCATCCATTACACTTTGAGCAACAATTAGTTGTCCTTCCAGCAATCCACAACTTAAAAGGCCATTTATTCTGCCATCAATAATTACACTGGTATCTAGAATTTTTGGACTTGCAGCAGGGAGTATACCTTCATTAACAAGATAAGCATCAGTATTATTTGGATTGAATAATCTTAATAATGTTCTTCCATGGGTATCGGCTAACTTATAACCAAGCACACCAAAGAAAATATTGCTTAATATAGCCGCCAAAGGTTTAGCATAAAAGACTTCTCGAGGGAATGGAATTAATAGTATTGGAGCAAGAAGGAGATTCGCAACAAGTAATCCTAAAATTAATCCAACTGACCTACTGATTAATAAATCCGTAGGCATTGTCCTTATTTGATCAAGAAACGTTTTTCTAAGTTGAAGGAATACAAAACCGGCTGCTAATCCTATAAAAAATCCAATTATTGCTAAAACAATTCTAAAACCTTCAACGTTAGACACCTGTTTAAGAATGTCTATTGGCAATAAATCAACTCCAAGCCATCCTGAAGCAGCCCCAGACAATACAAATAAAATTAATACTAAGATATCTGTCATATCTATAATCTACTAGGATTTATTAATTGAGTAAATAAGGATTTGATTTTTTTCGATCCTTATATATCTTTTTGGAGCTTAAAAATGTATCTAAATTATGAATAAGTATCCAAGAAGCGCTTATGTACACATCCCTTTTTGCCATAGAAGGTGCTTTTATTGTGATTTTGCTGTTATACCACTAGGAAACAAAGTTGAAACTTTACAAGGCTTTGGAAGTAAAACTGTTAAGGAGTATTTGTACTTTTTATACAAAGAAATATTGTCAATTAAGCATAAATCCCCTCTTTCGACAATTTATATAGGAGGTGGTACACCATCAATTTTAGATCCTGCCCAAATCAAAGAATTAGTTGATCTTTTTAAAGAAAATTATGGAATTGACTATGGTGCTGAAATCACTATGGAGGTTGATCCAGCAAGTTTTACTAAAGATGATCTTTTCGGATTCATAAATGCTGGGATAAATAGATTTAGTCTTGGAGTACAAAGTTTTAATAATGAGATACTTCAAAAGTCGGGAAGGCGCCATTTGAAGGAAGATGCAGAGAAATCTTGTTTATGGTTGAAGAGAGAATATGATTCCGGGTTAATAAAAAGCTGGAGTTTAGACTTAATTCAAAACTTGCCACTAAGTGGATTTAAAGAATGGCAAGATGACTTAAAAAAAGCAATTACATTTTCACCACCTCATCTATCTATTTACGATTTAAATATTGAAAATGGCACTGTGTTTAAAAAATTAATTAATTTAGGCAAATTAAAACTCCCAAGTGATGAAGATGCTTTTAGGAATAGTGAATCAACCCATTTAATTTTAAAAAACTCAGGGTATTCAAGATATGAAATATCAAACTATTGCCTTCCGCGACATCAGTCGAGACATAATAGAGTTTATTGGAGTGGTTTAGGCTGGTGGGGTTTTGGCCAAGGTTCCACTAGTTCACCTTGGGGGGGAAAGTTTACTCGACCAAGAGTTAGTAAAGAATATAAAGAATGGGTAACTAGACAAGACGAATTTAATTTAGATTCATCCTTAACAAATAAGGACTTTGTTTATAAAGAACTTGATGAGAAAATAATGTTGGGATTAAGACTCAAAGAGGGTGTAGATATCAAAGAAGTGTTTAAAGAACAAAACTGGGAAAATAAAAAATTTGAAAGCAACTTCAGTAAATTGGTTGAAGAATGGGGGAAATTTCTTGAAAGTGGACTTCTAGTAAGAAAGGGGAATAGATTCTTTTTAAGTGAGCCTAATGGCATGGAACTTAGTAATCAAGTTCTTGTTTCTATGTTTAAGTGGTGGGATGAGATTAACTAAGACTTATCATACCCTTTCTGTCATGTTCAAAACTATTGATATTACAGGACTTAGCTTAATTTAAAATAATTTTTTTAATTTCTGCAAAAACTTCAATAACAAAGGATTAAGCAATTTAAATTTTATTTTTTTAACTCATTAAGCCACTCTTTCCAGTCGTCTTTGTTTTTTGAGAAATCCTCAATTTGACATTCATCCTCGTCAACTTCTCCATCTTCGTAGCAAACTCTGAACAAAATAGTCATATCAGTATCAAAAGTAGTGAAATTTGACTCGAATGGATCTTCATCAGATTCAACAGAAAGTGGATAACATCCGCCTAATTTATGGGCAACAAGAGAAACTTCATTAAACTCATCAAAGTCAATTTCTCTCTCCACAGAATAATCAATTATTGCAAGAGTTATAAGAGCTTCGGAAGGTTTAATTAATTCTTCTTCTCTTAGCTTCCAATCGGCAGGGAGATCTTCTCTTAAATCATCGAGATCATAATCGCCATCATTACAAAATGGAGCATCTATTGCTTCTTCTTCAAAAGATTTTTTTAGTTCCTCAATTAGATTTTCATTTAGTTCAGAAGCATTAGTTATTTTTTTTGTTACGTAAGAAATATTAGTTCTGTTTAGAAAATCCATTCGTATTTAGAATATTTAAATTAAACACTAACTTATATTTTCTGAATGTTTGCATTTAAATTTACAAAAAAAATATTTTGCAAATTAGAAATTAGGTTTATATTGTCTTTTTCTTAAAACCTTATGTAAATAATACGTTCTCAGCGAATTTCTACTTATGACAAAATGTCCCTGGTTAGTTAAGCCTTTCAGAGTCTACCCATTCTTTTAATTTATCCTTAAGTAATTTCTTTCCTTGGATAATCGGTTGGCAAAAAGGGGGTTGATCATCATTAAGGCCTAACAAATCTGCAGTAACTCTTACTTGCCCATCGCAATAATTACCTGCACCAATACCTATTATTGGAATAGCTAAAGAATGTTGTATTTCTTTAGCAAGCAAATCTGGAATATGTTCAAGAACTATTGAAAAACATCCTAATTGTTCAAGAATTAAAGCCTCTTTCTTTATTTTTTCTTGGCTTGCTAAGCTTTCTCCTTGTTTTTTTAATCCAATATTTAGATAGCTTTGTGGTGTAAGACCTATATGACCCATAACAGGAATTCCCATTCTTATTAATCTAGAAATAACTTTTTGTATTTCGGGTTCAGCTCCTTCTACTTTTACAGCTTTTGCATAAGTGCTCTGAATGATTTTTCCTGCATACTCAACAGCTTTATCCTCACCACATTGGTAAGTCAGAAAAGGCATATCTGAAACAACTAAAGGTTGTTCCTCAATTTTCTTCTTAAATCCTCTTGAAACAGCATTAGTATGATAAATTATGTTTTCTAAAGTTAATGGCAATGTTGATTTGTATCCTAAGCAGACCATTGCTAATGAATCGCCTACTAGTACGAGATCAACATTTGCTTGTTCTACAATAGATCCTGATATAGAGTCCCATGCAGTAAGTGCAATGATTTTGCGAGATTTTTTTTTATAATTAACTAGCTCTGCAGGTAACATAATAAATTTATGTATCTTTTTTAATCAAGAATTGCTAATATATTTCTGACTCGGCCTTTCGCGGTTTTAACGCCTAAACCTGGTCAGGACCGGAAGGTAGCAGCCACAAGGGATGCTTGAGGCAGGCGAGATATCCGAGTCACTCTATTTTACCTCTTAACCTATATCTTTTTATTTTGCCTTAATTTCAAGAATTCAGGAATACTTGCCCCTGATCCTTTATTCTCTGAATCATATAAGGGTTGATTAGATAATCTGTTTTTAATTCTTTGCTGGTTTAATGGTTGGGTTGTTTCAAATCCTGTAGCAATTACAGTAACTTGTATCTCCCCTTCCATTGCTTCATCTACCACTGCACCAACAATAATATTTGCTTCTTGATCAACAACATCATAAATAATTTCCGATGCGGAGGTCATGTCTTCTAAAGTCATGTCTTTGCCACCAGTTATATTTATAACGCAGCCTTTAGCTCCATCAATTCTTGCTGCTTCTAATAAAGGACTATTCATAGCTGCCTGTGCTGCTTCTATAGCTCTAGATCTTCCTGAACCAATACCTATTCCTAAAAGAGCAGTGCCCGCTTCTGTCATGACTGATCTTACGTCTGCAAAATCAACATTAACTAATCCTGGGCAAGTGATTATGTCACTGATACCTTTGACGCCCATCCTTAAAACATCATCAGCATTCCTAAATGCTTCTTGAAGGGGAGCCCCTGCTATTACCTCTTTTAATCGGTCATTTGGAATAACTATAAGAGTATCAACGTTTTCAGCTAGTCTTGCGATCCCCTCCTCTGCTTGACGCATTCTTCTTTTCCCTTCAAAAGAAAATGGTTTGGTTACTATACCTACTGTTAAAGCCCCACTTTGTTTGGCTACTTCTGCGACAACTGGTGCTGCTCCTGTACCAGTTCCTCCGCCCATTCCAGCGGCTATAAAAACTAAATCAGATCCCTCTAAAGCTTGTTGAAGCTCTTCTTTGGATTCTTCGGCAGCTTTTTGCCCAATACTTGGATTCCCACCTGCACCTAAACCTCTAGTGAGGTTTTGTCCCAGTTGAACTCTACTCTCTGCAGAAGATTGTAGTAGAGCTTGTGCATCGGTATTGAGGACTCTAAATGAAACACCTTCTAAATCACTATTTATCATCCTGTTGACTGCATTACTGCCACCACCACCTACACCAATAACTTCTATTTTGGCGCTTTGGCTTGGAAGGATTTCTCTCGATTGATCAAAGTTTGGATTGTTACCGAAGCTCATCTCTTAATAGGAATCTAATACTAGTATTGGGTGCATTATGAACTTACTGAGCTCACTTGTAGGAATTTGTTGAGGAAAACCCTAAAAATATTTATTTATTAAATATTTTGTTTTAAATGCAAAACCCATATAAACACTACAATAATTAAAAAAAATTACTCAAAATCCTATTTCAAATATTAGGGTTTGAACACTTTTATTTTTGGTTTATCTGGATTAGTAAGATCAATATTATCTAATTTTTTTGAAAAGCTATTTTTCTTAAATTCATTTTTAAGATTATTTATAATTTGTAATTGATAGTTTATTAAATTTGGCTTAAATCCTAAGAATATCGTTTTTAAATCTTTTTCCTCAACAGTTAGAAACCCATCGGGTGAAAAAGTTATTTTAACTATCTCTAATTCATAATTCTCTATAGCGATAAAAATTTTAGATAATATTTTCTTAAATTTTTCTTCCCATCCAAAAACTTTTATGGTTAATTTATTTAAATTTTTTTCTTCCACATTTTGTTTATTTATAAAAATTCCATCTTTATCAATGAAGCCTAATATTTTTTCGTCGTTTAATATTCTCTCACCGTAAGCTATTGGAATTCTTGAATTAATATGAACTTTCAAACCAAAAGGAAATAGTTCTCTACTTACCGAAACATTCTTGAGAGATAAATTTTGTTTTAACTCTTTTTCTAGCAAATTAGTTTCAACAAAAATTAATCGGATAGGAAGATTTAAAGATGAATTGTTTATGACATCATTATGTGAAAATAATTCACTACCAGAAATCCTAATGTACTCAGTATCAACTTTTTTTAGTGTTTTTATGCTTAACAAGCTTGTTAAAAATAAAAATGAAATTAGAAAAAAAAAGCTTCTATTTTTGATTCCTTTTTTGCTGTTCACAAATCACATCGAGCTTTTTCCATGAGTTGATCCATCCATTCTCTCGCTTGCTCTGCATCTGAAAATGGTACATCCATCTCTTTCCCATCCCCTACTAACCTCAACCTGCACTTACCTTGCGATTCACTTGTTAGAGGAGCCTCACCTGAAGTTAGTGCCATTAATTCAACTAATTCCAGTTTCTTGATCGTAAAACAATCTTTTTCTTCAAATTTACCAGCTTCAAATGCGCTCCACTTTAACTCCCCATTTTTTAAAGACGCTGCACATGAACTATCCAACTTGCACAGTTCAGAATCACTAGCCCAACTTCTAAAAAGATTTTGCCTCCTTCTTTCTAACCATCCAAGTGCAGTTAATAAAATGAAGATTAAA
>CACGMX010000039.1 GCA_902574405.1 uncultured Prochlorococcus sp.
GAAGTTTGGACTTTATTAGATCTGCCAGAACCTGCAAATTATAATTATGAGGCTGATTCACATACAGATATTATTGAAAAAGCGACTACTAAAATAAGTGCTGATTTAATTGATAAGATTCATACTGGTTTTGAACCTTTCATAGAATTTGTAGAAGAGAATGATGGATTTAATGCGTTTTGGAGTCAATTTTCCCTTTTACCTATAATTCTTTTACCAACTGCAATTGATGAATTCAATGATTTAATGCAAAAAATTTTAGAGGGAATTGAAAATTAGTTCTTTAAAATTCAAGGAAATATAAATTTCCACAAATTATTTGCTTTTTTAAAAAAAGTGAATTATTTTATTCAAAATTAAAAAAAAAAAAAAAATGAAGGCTTTACTTAAATTAATCAACACAAATGAAGATGCTAATAAATTATTAAAAATCTGTAAAAAAAATAGCAACAAGATATTGCATAAAAAACATGGGCAGGAACTAAACAAAAGTATTATTAGTGAAGGGGGTTTTTCAATAAATTTTGGAGGTTATGGTAGTTTTTCAAATTTAGGCTTAGGAGATAATTTTCATACAAAATGGGAACTAGAGTCGCCAGAAAAAAAACAATTTAGCAAAGTACTAGTAAGTTTAGATAATTCAATTGATAAAGAATTAGTTAAAAAAATATCCTCTTTTATTGAGAAAAATGAGGGAGAAATTGTTTCTCAAGAAAAATGCAATTTATTTGTAAAAAATGAAAAAAGAAAAATTTTACCAAAAAAGCCTAGGTGGGAAAGAGATACAGCACCTCTTGATAACGATTCAAATATTGATGAATTTATAGACGTATCAATTGAAGAACTTCTAACAAAATTCCCTTCTATAAATCCAAAACCTAAAAAGACCAATAAATTATCGAATGAGACAAAACAAAATATTAAAAACTTGCAGAAACGTGATTTAGATGAGATAGAAAAAACTATAAAAAATATAAGTTCCGATCAAATAGAAATTGACGCTATTCTTAGTGGAGTAGATGTTAATCAAGAAGGTGAGATAGATAGAGGGAGTCAATTTAAAGGAACAAAGCCTGCACTCTCATATTCTGATTTGGGCCTCTTAAATCTACTTTCAATTTCAGAGGAAAATTCTAAGGGTTATGAAATAAGAAATTCCATTAAAAAAATGGATTTAACAGTTCAAGAAATTCCAATTATTAAAGGATTTGATGCTTTAGAACATCTCAAAATTTCAATAATAAATGAAAAAGAATTGAAAACTAAAGATTTAAGTCGATTTGGGGAATTTAAAAACCTAAAAAGTTTAACTATTCAAATTGATAAATCATGTATTGATGATCAAAGACCAACTTGGAGTGAAAAGAAAGTAGTTATTTCATCAATTGATGGTTTAAAAGCACCAAAATTAGAAAATTTGATAATAATGAATTTAGGAATAAGTAATATTAATCCTTTAAATAATTGCAAAGATTTATTGCAACTCAGTTTAGATGAAAATGAAGAACTAGAAGATATTAATTCATTAATGAATTGTTCCAAATTAAAAATATTAAATTTAAATAAAACATCAGTTAAAACATTAGAACCATTAAGAGAATTAGCCTCACTAGAAATAATATCAATATCTGACTGTGATTCATTGAAAAATTTAGAAGGTCTAGAAAACTTAAAGCTCAAAATAGCAGACATCAATATAAATAATGAAAATAGGGATTTTGATGAATCCACTTTATCAAGGCTTGAGTCTTTAGAAACCATAGAACATTTACCAAATTTAAATTCTGAAAAACTCATAATAAGAGAAGTAAATATTTCTGATTTAAAAGGAATAGAATCCTCTATTCATCTTGAGGAATTATCTATTCAAAATTCAAGCAAATTGAAGTTTTTAGGTTCATTATCAGAATTAAAAAAATTAAAGAAAATTGAAATTAATACTTGTCCGGAGATCCTAGACTATACCGTTTTATCTGAATTGGTTTCATTAGAAACCTGTTTATTAGGAGACAGATACTCTATTTTATCCTCAAATGAAGGCAAAGATAAACAAGATATTCTTCCCGAAAAATGGCCAGAAAAACTCAAGTATTTAAGATTATCGACTTCAGCCATTAGCTTGGGCGACCTTCCAAGCAATTTACAAAATATTGAGTTAATGAATTCCCCTAAACTTAAAAGTTTAAATCAATTAAAAATCTGTTTAAATCTCAATAAGACATATGATGGCAGTGCTTTTTATGGTGATGAAGGGAAAATCGATTTAAGTTCTTGTCCTTCCCTAATAAATCTCGAAGGTCTAGAAAATAAGCCACATTTAAATAAAATTGTAATTTCTCCCTTCATTACTAATTTAGAGGCTATTTCTGAAATAGATGATCTAGAAATAACAATAAAGTTTGAAAAAATTGATGGTTTTGATGAAGTAACCGAAATTTCCAAAGAACTATCTATGGCCTTATCAAAGTTAAAAAACTTCAAAATGATAATAGATAAGGGTTGGGATGCTAAACAACTTGAAGATATTTCCAATATCTCATCTTTAACAAATATTGAATCATTAGACTTAGATAGAATTTATCTTGAAGACTTGAGTTTCATCAGTACTATGCAAAATTTAAAATATATAAGACTTCAAGCTAATGATTTAACAAGGGACTTAAAGCGAAGAGTATTTGATACTGAAGGTCAAATTGCAAAATTAAAGATGAAGTTATTAGCTTCTTAAAATAAGAATTTTAAATTAGCCTACAAACGTTACCAAAAGGCACATTATCAGATTCAATTCCTCCAGGAGTAATAACCCATAAAGTTTCGAGATTTGATTTCTTCGGATATTGTCCATATCCATCTGTTAGATAAATACATATTGGAAGAGTATAAGTTTCTTGCTCTTCCACTTTCTTAAAAAAAGGGCAGAAATCAGTACCTCCTCCTCCTTCAGGCATCGGCAATTCATCATGGATATCCACATCATAAGGTCCAAAACATTTGCTGTCGGCATAAAATAATTGACATCTTATTATTGGATAAGAAGATAAAATTCCTTTTAATTCACTGATAAATTTTGACAATACTTCTTGCGAAATTGAACCGCTTGTATCAATGCAACAATAAACTTCTAAAGTATCAATTGATAATTCTTCTAAGTACAATTCTCTGTATAAATATCTTCTATCAAATCCTGAGAAATCTGAAGGAGTTTTTACTAAATATCTCCAAAGAATAGTTTTCCAATCTAGTTGGGGATTAACTATTTGATCTAAATTTCTTTTTAATTTATTTGAGATATTTCCTTTATTCTTTGAAGATGTCATCGCTAAAGAGTTACTTATTGCTCTTTTCCAATATGTTTCAACATCTATATCATTCGAAATTTTATTTTCATCTTTTTCTTTTAAGCCATCTTGATCTTTAACAACTTTTATTAAATCAATCATCTCTAATTTAGGCAATTCAGCACGATTTTGAATAATTTCATAAATCTCCTCAACACTTAAATCTTCCAAATCTAAATCTCTTATAGCTCCCTCTGGAAGTTTAAAATCTTTTAATTCTGCAATCATGCCATTAACAACAATATCTGCTGCAATATTAAAAATAAAAGAATCCCTATTTTTTTTCCTAGAAGGATGAAGAAGCGCGATGTGAAGAAGCTCATGAAGAAAAATAGCATCTCTTTCATATGGTTTTAATTTTGAGAAATTTAAAGGATGAAAATAAATTTTGATCCCATCAGTCGCAGCTATTGGAACATCGTTGATGAATTCTATTTTTGAAAAAAGGGAAAGAGCTCCAAAAAAAGGGGATACTTTTCTTAATCTAAGTTGAGTCGCTCTTATAAGATCATATAGTTGAGCATTCTTGCTAATCATGATCAAATTATTTTTTCAATAACTCATTTTTTTTGATCATATATTTCTGAATCGCTTTCTCTTTGACTAATATTTTTGATAAATTGGCTAATTGCCTTTTTTTTTCAAATTTATCAACCATGTCCGATACAAATAGTTGAATCCATTCTTCACCTGCATTGCCAAATAGCCAATTAAATACGATTAATACTTCATTTGGTTTGTTACACCTAGTAATCAAACCTGTTAAAGTCGCCCATTTACATGATATTTCATCTGGAAATTTTATTGATTTTGCTTTACCTTCTATTATCAATTTAAGATCAGGAATCTTTCCATAGACCTCAAGGTAAGATTCAAATTCGAGAGCAACACTTTCTCCAACAGCTGACTTTATTGGTAAATTTATTTTATATAAATCACTTGCTAATTCCCATGTTCTTGGAGAGGGCCATGCCATTTCATGATCAGAAAATTTATGGAGTAAATTTGGTCTGAAAGATAAAAAGGAAATAATTTCTTCACATATATTTTTCTTAAATGAATAAGCCTTGAAACAATCAAAATTTGTTTCTACAAAAAGGTGTAAAAATCTATTGGAAAGAGGAGCAGGCATATCAAAAACAGATGCTTTATCCTCTTTTCTATTCCCAGCTGCAAAAACGAACCAACCTTCAGGAACTTTATAATTACCAATTTTTCTGTCAAGGATTAACTGTTGAGCAACGCCTTGCATTGCTGGCGGCGCCATATTTATTTCATCAAGAAATAAAATTCCTCTGCCACTTTGAGGCAAAAATTCAGGTTTATACCATTTAACAGTTCCTTCCTCTTCATCTGAAGAGTGAATGGGGACAGGTAACCCACGTAAATCAGTAGGGGCCAATTGACTTAATCTAAGATCTATAAATTGTAAATTTAATTTAATTGCTAATGATTGAACGATACTTGACTTCCCAATACCTGGCGCTCCCCAAATCATAATACTTTTATTCAGCGAAGAATTTATTACTTTATCCAAAAACTCTTCTAGTTCTGAGGGCACCATTATTGTTATTTAAATTCAAATTACTATAAATAAATATTAATAATTAAATTTTGAATTTAATTTAAAAAGTTTAAACAGTTTATATAAAGTTAAAAAATTTATAGATATCTAAATCCAGAGAAATTATAAATTCTTTAAATTATGCCAATCTTAAACGTTTATTTTTCATTTTCTTTTTAGGAATGAATTATGAAAAAATTCTTCTATGCTAAGTTTGAACAATATAAAACTATGAACTGGAATTCTGATCAAAAAGCACTTATTCAATGGATCACATCAGGATTAAAGATAAAAGAAGTAAGAGATTTAAAAGGTGATTCTGGTTATCTGCTAAACAATATGATTGCTAAGATCACCTTAGCCTGTAGTGAATATCCTCTCTCAATTGGAGCATTACAAATGTTTAATATGATGAAAGTAGATTTAAAAAAAAGATATAAAAGAAGTAAATTCTATGGAAAAAAACAACCTTTTGTTTATGAGCATTCCATACCTGCCTCAATAGTTAGATCTAAACTACTTAAGTGCAATCCATTATTAGAATCAGAAGTGGAGAAGATTTTTTTATCTGCAGGTTCTGTAGTAATAATTCTTAGAGAAGAGGATAAAAAATTGAGTTCAATAAAATTAGCAAGAAAAATGCCTGAAGGATGGATTTGGGGAGATGACCCTCTAGCTCGCTATGAAGCAGCAGGTATAAAAGTTTCGAGAGAAAAATTATTACTTGAAGGGTCAATTTGTAGATAAATCAACCTTTATAATATAGTTTTAGTATCAATTTTAAATAAGATTTGAACAGAAGGAGTTTAAATATTTTTTTGATAAAAAATTAAAAAAATGAATCCTACAAAATTCAAATTTATAATAAATATTAATCATGTAATAAAAAAATGAATCAAGATATAAAAAGACTTCAATCCAAAATTTCAAGTTTTTGTGAAGAAAGAGATTGGAATAAATTTCATACTCCTAAGAATTTAGCTATTTCTATTTGTCTTGAAGCAGCTGAACTTTTAGAAAATTTCCAATGGGCTAAAGAAGATTTAATATTAAATAAAGACAATGTTGATAGAATCTCGGATGAAATTGCTGATGTTTTAATCTACTCAATTAGGCTTTGTGAGATTATGGGATTAGATCCAATCGATATCGCAAATAAAAAAATTGAAAAAAATGGTGTTAAATATCCTGTAAAACTCTCTAAGGGAAAAAGTGAAAAATATACTGATTTAAAATGACTCAAATTTTTATTTTTACTGCCGGAAATTCCTCTGCCAGATCTCATTTAGATGATTCAATTATAAATCCCCTAGATTTTAAAAAAGTTGAAATTTCTTTAGATAAAAAACAAATTGAAAATTTACTTATATCGAATAATGAAAAAAATATTTTTTGCTGGGGAGCTATGCCTGGTAAAAATAATCTTAGAAATTGGAACCTTATGCAAAAAGGTGATTACGTCATATGTGTTTATTCAAGCCACTATAGGTTCATTTCTAGATGTACGGGGAAAATTCATAGTTATAATCTAGCTAATAATATATGGGGATCTTTAGATGATAAGACTTGGGAATATATTTATTTTTTATCTAGGCCATTAGCAATAGATATACATTTAGATAACGTAGATATAGGTTCATCACCCATAAAGAGTTTTGGCGGATTTTCGAGAATTTCAGATGAAAGGATAGATTTTATTATAAATAAATTTTCAAGTCTTGATAATTTTATTAAGCAAACTTTTAACTACAATTTTTCTTCAAATAATAATAGAAGATTGGACTTAGATATTTATAGAGAAAATATTAATGAACAAGAATACTTTAATGTAAAAGATATTATAGATTCAAGGAATAGAATACTTGCATCTATTTGTAGGCGACAAGGTCAAGAAAAGTTTAGAAGAAAATTATTAGAAGCTTATGAAAGAAAATGTGCAGTTACCAATTCAAGTATTTCTGAAACTCTTGAAGCAGCACATATAATTCCTTATAAAGGATCTTCAACTAATCATGTTCAAAATGGTATTCTTCTTAGAGCTGATATACATACATTATTTGACTTGGATTTATTGAGAATTGATGAAAACTACATAATACATATGGATAAATCTATTGAAGATAAAGAATACAAAAAATTAGATCTTAAATACTTAAGATTGCCTAAGAATAAAGAATCTCATCCTTCTTCAGAGGCACTAAAAAAAAGATTTAAAAACTTTATCTGATTAAAGTTTTATTAATTATATGTATTTTAAAAAGTAGTTATAGTTTATAAATTAAAACCATGGACTCTAGATCTTTTTATTATGGTATTTAATTTTTTATATTGGAATTGGTAATCAAGAGGGAGACCTGATTCTAATTTTTGAATCAATCTAATTTCTTGAGTAGATATTAATTGATGATTGATACAATATTTTCTAAGGGTAGAGTAAAAATTAGAGCCAAGTTTAAGGAGATCAATTTCATTTTGATCAGAGTCTTTTTGTCTTTGCTGTTTAATCAAATCAGATGTATTTTTTTTGTCTTGAGCCTTACTAATTAAAGTCTTTTCAAAATCATCAGTTAATGAATAAGGTACTTTTTGAAATAACTCCCAACATTGGGCGCTCTTGCAATATTCACCAGTATTAGCAGGAGCACCATCAGGTCTTTTAGTTTTATTATTAATGTGATCGATAGCCAACTCTCCTATTTGCATTAGAGACTCTTCTAATTCTTCATATACTTTTTGAGTATTCCATATCTTCCCATAATTGATCACTTTATTTTTAGATTTAATAGTAAAAATTAATTTCGCAATACTATAAGAAACAATATTTCTTTTATATCCTGCTTCATACCAATCAGCTTTCTTTACTAAATCATCAAATCTTCTGAAAATTAATACTTTTGCCATTGAGTTTTTAAAGAAATTTAAGTCAAAGAAATTTTTTTGCTCCTCTTGAGAGTCTTGTTTCTTCGTAAATGCTTGTGTAAATTCTAAATAACATTTTTGGGATCCCTTACTAACCAAATCCGGCTTACAAAGAAAAGTATTTATCACTATCGCTAACTGATCTTTTGTTACTTTCTGATTTTTAGGATTTGTCAATTCAAATTTTTTCTTTTCAGATGAGGTTTTTAATAAAGCTTTATCTTGATTATATTGACCTCTAGTTCTCTCGTAAAACCATCTAGTTTGATTAATAGTTCCTGCTTTTGGAGGAGCAAAATTATCTCTAGAAAGCTCTTGCATATCTCTATGAAATTTATTATTAGAGGTGAAATCTATATGATTTACTTTATTTTGACTGTTAGCAAATTCAGAAATTTTAGGAACAATTTTTTCTGCATTTTCTTGCTCACTAATAACTGATAATTTCATTTGTATTTGAATATCACTAAGATTTTTTTCAAAACCTCTTTTTAATGCTTCATGAACAGATGCTGTTGTTTGTCCTCCATTAACTATTTGGAAATTAGTTATTGAGGTGATAATCATTCCACCTTTTTCCGTTTTCGTATTGTATTCCTTTTCAATATGGGAAGCCGTTGCAGTAATCCCATTGTTATAACTAAAAAACATATTAGGTTCTGTTTCAATAGTATTTCTAATCCCCTTATTAACTTTACCTTTTGCTTGCAGAAATACCCTTACATTTTGTTCGAGTAATTGACTACTATGTTTTTTAAATATATTTGCAAGAATATCACCTGATAAAATACATAAATAGCTTTCAAAATTATTATTTGCGCTAGAGGCATTCAATGCTGTAATACATCCACCATATTCAGAAAGTTTTAAAACTAGATCTTCTTTTTCTCTCCCAGATAACATTAAATTGTAAAATCTGTTTATATCCCAAGAGATAAATTCAGCATAAATTCCGTTTACTGGTATTGGATCGAATTCTTTATTTCTGACATTTAGTGACTTATTCGTTATAAAAATTATCTTGATTTTCTGAATTTGATCCCAAGTTTTTGATATCAAATCTGCCAAACCAAACTCTTCACTAGTGATATCTAATTCTTCTCGGAAACTTGAATTAAGGGATTTAGATACAAAATTTACTGCCCTTTTATTAATTGCATCAATTTCAGTTCGGTTTATAGGAACGACTTTATCTTTTTGGTCACAGAAGTCAACAACTATCAAATTCAAAGTCGCATCATCGTCCATAGGATTTCCACCATAACCATCAATCCTTAATCCTTGCTTTTCGAAAAAACACCTATCTGCTGTAGAGATAACTTCGGCTCTTATAAGTTGATCACTAAAATACTCAAAAGCAGTATCGGCTGTAAGCTCACCGTTTAAAGTCGCTTCAGTTATTACTTCATTAATTACTTCGTTATTAAATTCTTCTAAAGTTTTACCCATTTAGCTCCTTAATTATGTACTCCTTAGAAACTTCAAATTCTTTTAATTGTTTCATTTCTAAAGAATAAGAAACTTCATCTATGCCTGACTGTAATTCACTACCCATTATTTTTGGGAAATTTTGATTAACTCTATAATATTTAATTTCCTGAATTTCCCAACTAGAATCTGTATAGTCATGACCCCAATCAAATCCATATTCAACTAACAAATTATTGAATAATGAGATACAGTTTGGATTTTTCATCTCAATATTTTTCTCAACATATTGGCACCATTCATTTAAATTTTTGCTTTCTTTTTTATCTGAGAAATCTATTCCAAAAACAGCTAAAAAAAGATTTGAAGTATTATTTATTTCTAATTGATCTTCAGATGAAATTTTAATTTTCGGTTTAGAAGCACTCCTCTTGGCTTTAACTTCAACTTGAGAATGCTTTAAATCAAAGTCCTTACTACCTCCTAGGGGTCCTTGCCAACTTTCAAGGGCAAAATCAACAGATATTTTTAATTGATTTAACAATAATTCGTTTAAAAAAAATAATTCCCCTATTAAACCTTTTTGTTTGGTTAAGCTTAATTTTGATTCTTTTCTACCAGCTAAAAGATTAACCCATCTCCAGCATCTACGAATTAATACGGATAATGCTTCTTGCTCATTTGTCTCCTTCAAACTTGCATTTATTAAGAGACAACATAATTGAGCAAAAATTTCTATCTGTTGTCTCTCAAGTAATGTTATTTTTAGAAATCTTTTTTTAGAAGATAATTCATTAATTGCTATACCTTTAAGTTTTGGTAATTTATTTTTGGAAGGTATTACAGTGCTATCCTCTTTAGCTTCAAATAATAAAGATGGATTTTTCTCTTCATCAAGAGCCCAAAGAAATCTTCTTGAAATATTTGGATCTGTAGAAATAGGGATTGCTTTTTTTCCTTCAGGTATTCTTCCCCAAGGATTATTTTCTTTAATTTCCATCACTACCTCTTAGTTCATCTTCTTCTTGATCACTTAGGATATCGAAGAAGTTTTGTTGAATCCAAACCTTGTTGACAATATAATCTGTTTTATCTTGTTCATATTTTGTTGGAGGAAAGCTTATTGACCATGTTGTATGAGCAAAGTCTTGTAGTTCATTCAAGTGCCTATTACTATGTTTATCTTTGAATAAGTCTAAGAAATGAATAACAAGTAATGGTTTTCTATCTTTTATTCTAAAAATTGAATCAGGATAATTATCTTTTTTAACGTGCCCTTTACTAATTCCTTCCGTATTT
>CACGMX010000040.1 GCA_902574405.1 uncultured Prochlorococcus sp.
GCGAGTACTTTATTCCCTTTATTACAAGGCATTTCCTCAATTTCATTATTGATTTTATTATCATTAGGAACTTTTCAATTAGAGAGTGGATTTATTTCGATAGGTGGTTTAGTAGCTTTAATTCTGTACGTTGAAAGACTAGTCTTTCCTACAGCTCTATTAGGTTTTACCTTAAATACTTTTCAACTTGGTCAAGTAAGTTTAGATCGTGTGGAAGAAATCTTTCAGAACAGCCCAAATATTGTAGATAAAGCAGAAACTAAATTATTAAAAAGAAAGGTTAAAGGATTTCTAGAAGCAAAAAATTTAACCATAAAGTATCCAGGATCAAAATTTAATTCACTAAATAATCTCAATTTTAAAATTTATCCTGGAGAACTTATAGCAATAGTTGGCCCAGTAGGTTGTGGCAAGACAACATTAGCAAAGTCACTAGGACGGACTATTGAAGTTCCAGACAATCAATTATTTTTAGATGAGATTGATGTAAAAACATTAAAATTAAGCGATCTTAGAAAAAATATTTCTATCGTTCCTCAAGAAGCATTCTTATTTACCTCTACAATCTCAGAAAATTTAAGTTTTGGAGAACCCAATGCTTCTAAATATTTAGTTAAAGAAAGTGCTACAAAAGCTGGATTAATAGATGATATCAATAGTTTTCCACAAAGGTTTAAAACTATTGTCGGTGAAAGAGGTATCACCTTAAGTGGTGGACAAAGGCAAAGAACTGCACTAGGTAGAGCACTACTTGTTAATTCTCCTGTTGTTGTTCTTGATGATGCTTTAGCTAGCGTAGATAATAAAACAGCAGCAGTAATAATAGATGAAATGAGTAGAAGAAGTAATAAAACAATAATAATGATTAGTCACCAACTTTCGGTTGCAGCTACTTGTGACAGAGTTTTAGTAATGGATAAAGGACAAATAGTACAAGAAGGGGCTCATAAAGATTTAGTAAAAGAAAATGGGCTATATAAACAACTTTGGGAAAGAGAACTAGCTACCAGAATTGTTAAGAGCTAAAAGTATTTTTTTTTGTATAATAAAAAAATTTAAATTATGTTTAAATTTCTGAAAAACCTTATGAATGAGGAGGCAAATTTAACAAATGATGGTTATTCATTACATAGGATATTAAAAACAGATATTAGAAAAGATCCTAATAACCAAGAAGATGAAATAATTTTTGGGTGTG
The DNA here is from genome assembly GCA_902574405.1 of uncultured Prochlorococcus sp. Lineage (GTDB taxonomy): Bacteria > Cyanobacteriota > Cyanobacteriia > PCC-6307 > Cyanobiaceae > Prochlorococcus_A. The sequence continues at coordinate 1,199 of CACGMX010000040.1, forward strand.
GTTGTTTCTGGGGAGCAGAAAAATGTTTTTGGAAACTTCCTGGAGTTGTCACAACTTCTGTAGGTTATGCTGGAGGGAAAAAAAAACAATCCAACATATTATGAAGTATGCTCCGGCTTAACTGGTCATACAGAAGTTGTAAGAGTTATTTGGGATAAAAGGGAAATAGATGTAAGTGATTTATTAAAAATGTTTTGGGAATGTCACGACCCTACTCAAAAAGACAGGCAAGGTAATGATATGGGAACCCAATATAGATCAGCAATATATTACAAAAATAAAAATAATATTAAAACCATATTAGCCAGTAAGGACAAATATCAAACGGAACTTAGCAAAAAAAATCTTAGTTTAATTGAAACGGAAATAAAAATGATTGATTCATATTTTTATGCTGAACAATATCATCAACAATATCTCGCATCAGCTGGAAGCAGGCAGTACTGTTCCGCTTCACCTACAAAAGTTAAGTTAGGAGTTTTTAATGGAAGCAACTATAAATTAGCAGACCAAATATGGGAGAACTTTAATTGGGAAGTTGAAAAGTGTGTATTGAGATCTGATAACAATCCTATAAAGAATAACATTTAAATCAATCTAATCTTTATAGTAAAGAAACGGGGCGTAGCGCAGTTTGGTAGCGCACCACTTTGGGGTAGTGGGGGTCGTGGGTTCAAATCCCGCCGTTCCGATTACTTATCGTCTTCATTTATAAGCGATTTATATAATTTATATGAACTTATTCCTACTGCTATGAATGTAAAAGAAGAAAAGAAAGCTAAAATCAATATAGTAAGATTTGAAACTTCAACTTCACCTAATTGAAAAGATATAAAAATGTTCATTAGAAAGAATTTTTTAAAACCTTAACACAATTGCAAAAAATTTTTTTTCATCCAATTATAAATTCAAAATAATTACAACACCAAAAATCACTCGGTAGATAATAAATATTTTCAACCCATTTGAAGAAAAATACTTTAACAAGAAATCTATTGCTAATAAAGAGGAAAAAAATGTAGTAAGAAGACCAATTAAAAGAGGTAAAAAACCTAATGAAAAAAAATCATTAAAAGAAGAAATAAACTCCACAATTGCAGCAATAGAGATAGCTGGCATACCTAAAAGAAAAGAAAATTTCGCAGCATCGCTTCGTTCCCATCCAGATATTAAAGCGCTAGAAATAGTGACCCCCGATCTTGAAACACCAGGAAAAATTGCAAATGCTTGAAAAAAACCTATCAAAAAACTATTTGAATAATTATGGTTTTTAATATTAATAGAACCTTTTTTTGAACTGTCTGCCAAGTACATAAAAAAAGCCATCAGAAATGAAACTAATGCTATTGATAAATTTGAACGAAGAACGTATTCAAAAAAAGAAGGGATAAATATTTTTATACTCCCACCAAGCAAAACAATTGGTATGGTTCCAATCAAAATAGACCATAATAATTTTTCATGTAAGAGATTTTCAAGAATTCTTTTCGAAGATTGACTTCTGAAATTAAAAATATCATTCCTAAAATACCAAGCTATTGCTAGAACACTTCCAATTTGAATAGTAGCTGACAAGGATGCTCCAGGATCATCAATACCTAAAAAAAGAGATATAACTTTTAAATGAGCTGTACTACTTACAGGGATAAATTCCGTCAACCCTTGAATTAAACCATATAAAACAAATTTTAAATATTCCAAAAATTATTAAAAATACCTAATTAATTAATAGCAATTTACATTTAAAAATTAAAAGCTAGTATGGAAAAATGAAAAAAAAATCTATTTTAATATTCTTTTTTCTTTTTTCCTTAATCTTTTCTAGTGCTGCTAAAGCTAACTATTGGTTGGTAATTGGAACATATAGACAAGGGCCAGGGGGGAGACCAGAGGTTAGTGGAATAACAAGCCCTTCATTACACTCTATTCCCATGAAAGATTTAGATACTTGTAATAAAGCAGGAGAAAAAATTATTAATGAAATATACAAACCTGTTTGGCAATTTGATAGTAGATGGACCTGTGTATTTAGTGGTGATTAGTAATAAAATTACCTTTTAACATCGTGAGCACAACCATCTCCCTTATAGTTTTCACTCTCGTAAAAATCATTTTTTGTCCCAAAATAAACTGTTAATAATACGAAGGGTAAGCTAAATATAAATAAAATAGTTGTTAAATCCATAGTGTTAACTAATTCAAAAATGTTATGAAAAATTAAAATTAAAGAGTGTCAATTAACTCATGTTTAATAATCTGTAGGTCCTTTAATACCAAGATAAAAGAAAGCTCCTAACCCAACTAAAAGTAAAACTCCAGCGATAGCTGCAGAGGGAACGAAACCTCCTATTGCAAAGGAAGAAAAATAATTCATATTTAAAACTAAAACTAGATTGATAATATCAATAAAAAATAGGTATTTGTAAAAAATTTTGACTCGAAGACAATTAGAAGATATCTTTTCTATGCCACTAAAGTCGAATCTTCGTTATCAGCAGAAATTCTTATTCTTTCTTCCAACTTTGGGCCATATAATTCATTACCCCAAATTTCAACTCTTGAATCATTTGGGGCCATAAAAGTAAGAATGTCAGTTGGAAATAAAACTCTCTCTAAGAAAAAATTTGATGGACCAATACATCTCAATACAACCATCCTACACCCTTCATTCTTGTAAGAAAACTCAACCATCCCTAAACAGCAAAATAAGGTTAATTAAACACCATTTATACCAATAAAAAATGTATAAAAAATTACTGAAAAAAAAGAAATTTAGAAAATGCTACAAATTTAATCCAGCCTCAATTAAATTTCTTTCTTGATCAATTAATAAAAGCGCATAAGAATTTATAATATCAAAACTTTTATGAGGAATAGAGACATTAAGCATCCTCAAGAAATTAGATAATTTTTCATCTTTAAGAGCTTTGCCTTTCTGTAAAAACATTTCTTTTTCTTGATTTGTTTTCCATATATTCATATATTCAATCTTCAAGGGCTTTAAGTGCCAAATATTGTCTATTAACTTCCAAATATCTAAATATTTGTTTAGGTTTTTTTGAATGGTTTGTACGTAAGAAGATTCATCAATACTCAAATTTTCTGTATTTATAGATCGATTATTTATGTCAATAGAGTAAGGTTCTATTCCTAAAAACCATCCCTCAAGAATTAATAAATCAGGATTTTCAAATCTCCAATGAGATCTATCTCCCAAACCATTTCTTAAAGATTTATCGAAAACTGGTACATTTAATTCTCCATTTATCTTCCAATTTAATAATTTTTCATGCATTAATTTTACTGAGTGGCTACCAGGAAACCCTCTTGAAACATTCCAAGGGTTATTCTTAATTGCTAATTTCATTTCATCTGATGGTAGATAAAAGTCGTCAATAGAAATAACCGCAATTTTGAAGTTTAATTTTAATGAAGTCGCTTCGAGCCATTTACCTAGCGTTGTTTTACCTGTACCAGGTAGAGCTGAAATACCTATTATTTTTCTATCAGAAGAATAATTTTGAAATCTATAAGCCTGAGATAAAAGAGGTAAAGCTAAACCCCAAATCCAATCATCATTTACTTTATTGTTCCAATATTGATCAATTGAAAGGACGTTTCTTTGATTATTCCAAAAATTGAACCAATCATCTAGGGATTCCCAACCAATATCAATAATTAATTTTTCAAATTTATCAAGAGGAAAATTAATATCTAAATCTTTCATATTTTTAAGTTACCTTGCGCTTATTTATCAATTTATTAATTTCATTTTTCCAACCATATCCATTTGGTTCAGAAGCCAATGTAAATTCCAAATCTTTTAAATTATCCAGTAAATTTAAGTTAGGCCCATCTATGCCGGGAATGACAATTTTAATATCTGAGTTTAAAAGTAGAGGTAAATCATTCGGAGAATCACCCAAACCTATGATTTCAATATTTTGAATATTAGAATATTTTTTAAGAGCATTTATTGCTTTACCTTTGTTCGATTTTGTAGATAATAAGTGACTCATTCTATTTCCTTTAAAAATATTAACATTGAACTTTTTGCAACAGATATTAATTTTCTCTTCTAAATAATCTGGCGGATTTAAAAAAGGCATGCTCCAATGTCTATCTCGCATTAAGTTCAATGAATTCCCTTCTAAACCTGTTAGCTGAGTAGCTTCTTCATCACTAAGATTATTAAGAGGGATAAGTTTGTAATCGATTTCTTTAGAAATAAAATTTAAAATCTCTTCAAGAAGTTCGTATTTTATACCAAGAATAATTTCACCATTAACTCTAGTGAGACACTCACCATAAATTGCCGCACCATTTTCAACAATGTAGGGATCAGTTAAATTTAATTCATTCCTAATAACTCTAACTTCTGCTGCTGTCTTGCTTGTGCAAAGAATTACGGGTATGGATAATTTTTGTAGTTTTTTTATAGTTTCTCTTGCCGGAGATAAATCATAGGAGTGATCCATTAAAGTACCATCAACATCACTCACTACCCAAATAGAAGAATTTTCTATCATTTTTATAAAGCACTAAGCCAAATTACTTGAAAAGGATCAAGACTAATATTTTTCCAATTGTATTTAGTGGATGTTAAGAAATCATGGGTATTGAAATCATTATCAATTATTTTTGGTAGATCATTATCATTCAATTGATAATTAATTTTATTTTCAGTCATATTATGGATTGCAAAAACTGACTCAAGACCTTTCCCTCTTTTGATTACAACAATATCACTTCTACCTTTAGACAAACATTGCATTTGTGAACAAGGGTGAAATTGCTTTAATTTTGATCTGACGTCCATAGCATTTCGAAGATATTTTAAGTTTTTATTTGCATTAGATTCTGGATTATTTAAAATTGCTAAAAGATTTTCTGATTTAAACTTTTCTCTATTAAGGTCTCTTCTTTGACCTGTCATAGAAAAACTCTTGATATCATTTTCTGAAGCAAGTAAAGCTGGCAAATAAAATGCAGGAACCCCTTTTAGAGCCATTACTAATAATTGACTCAAAATAAATCTCTCATATTGAAATCTTTTAGTATCTCTACTGGAGTCTTCCATTGCACTCCACCAACTAATATTTAATTCATAAGGTTTATCATCACCATTTGATAAACGTCTATGACTTACTAATCCGCCTCTTTTTTCACAATTAATTAATAAATCTTTAATTCTCTGCTCATTCATTAAACCCTCAAGAGCTCTTAGTCCAACACCATCATGCGATGCAGTGAAATTAAATAAAGTAGTATTTTTAGGTAATATGGGCCAATCAAAAATCCATGAGTTTAGAATATCAGCTCTTGAAGTAATAATTGCCTCGAGGAGAAGAGGAGGCAATGGAAAATTGTATGCCATATGGGCTTCATCATCAGGAATCAGATAAGATAGATTTTCCTTCTGGGGAACATTAGTTTCAGTTATTAAAACTCCTTCATCAAGAAGATTATTTAAAAGAACTCTTAAGAGTTTCACAATTGAATGTGCTTTCGGCAAATGTAAGCATGTTGTACCTGATTCCTTCCAAATAAAACCTACAGCATCAAGCCTCAACCATTTAATTCCATTAGATAAATAAATAATAATTAAATTTAAGAACTCAAGAGTCATTTTTGGATTATGCCAATTCAAATCAATTTGATCTGGACCAAAAGTAGTCCAAACTTGCTTAGAGCCATCTTCAGTATTTATTTGAGAAAACAAGGAGGAACTTCTTGGTCTAACTACATTTGTCCAGTCAAGATTTTGTTTTGGTGAAAAAACATTTGACATTCCCGGTTCTTGGCATTTAATAAATTGTTGAACCCATGGATGAGATGATGAAACATGGTTTAGTACTAAATCAGCCATCAAATCATGATTTTTAGAAATACTTTTGAGATCATCCCAACCACCAAATTTTTCTTCTAAGGAATCATAACTTGAGACTGCGAAACCTCCATCGCTTGTGGATTTCAGAAAAGGAAGAATATGTACAACTTTAGAAAGACTGCCAAAATGTTTACTTAACAACTTTCCAAGAGTTATTAATGTTGCCTCGCCATTTTTATAAATACTATCTGCATAAGTTATCAAAACTGAATGAGATTCATTCCACCTTTCTTTATCTCTTATTTCTTCATAAGCAGATTTCTCTGAGAAATCATCTAAAATCTGTAATAATTGGTTTGAAATAATATTAATTTCTTCTGTAGTATGATTTGAATAAATTGTTTTTAACAATTTATCAATTTTTAATCTATCTAATTTTTTCTCTGAATCAATTTGCTTCACTTTGAAAAAATCATCGAAGTATTAATACCATTCTGCACATCAATTAGAAAATGGACTTTCAACAAGGTTTAATCACAACAATACATGAATATGGAGTTACAGGAAATTTACTTAAAGAATTAAACAAAAGTCTTAAAAAAAGATCAACTAGCATTTTAATACCTTGCTTATATGAAGAGTTTGAGCGTCCAGCATTAAAAGATATAAGAGAAGTTTTAAAAAACCTCACTGGCTTAAATGAATTAGTTATTGCTCTCTCTGCAAAAACTGTTGAGCAAGTTAAGTCAGCAAAATCATTTTTTGACTCTATGCCATTCCCAGTTCACGTTCAATGGACTAATTCTCCCTCTGTAATTGAGCTATTAAAAAGCCAAGAAAAAAATGGATTAGAACTTTTAGGAACTCCAGGTAAAGGATGGGCTGTATGGCAAGGCATAGGAGTTGCGACTAGAAAATCAGAAGTTGTTGCTCTTTTTGATGCTGATATAAGAACTTTTAGTCCTTTATATCCTTCAAGAATGATCCTTCCACTTCTGGATGAATCATATGGGATATCATATGTAAAAGCTTTTTACAGCAGATTATCTCTAGAAACAAATCAATTGCAAGGTAGAGCAACAAGATTATTCGTGGGTCCTTTGTTAGCAAGTCTTGAGCAGTTAGTTGGTAAGGGTCCGTTTTTACAATATCTTCAATCATTTAGATATCCTTTGGCAGGTGAGTTTGCTTTTACTAAAGACCTTGCTATGAATTTAAGAATACCCTGTGATTGGGGTTTAGAGATAGGTTTATTATCAGAGGTTTATAGAAACGTAAGGACTTCCAAAATAGCCCAGGTTGACCTAGGTTTATTTGATCACAAACATAAGAATATTGGAGATTCTTCTAAAGAAGGATTGCAAAAAATGTGTACAGAAATACTTTCAAGTGTTTTAAGAGGTCTCATGGAGCATCAAGCCGAGACCTTAACTAGCACTCAACTTGCAACTTTAGAAGTTCTCTACAAAAGAGTTGGAGAAGATCGAGTAAAACAATTTGGATTAGATTCAGCAGTTAATCAACTTCCATACGATAGGCACGAAGAAGAATTATCAGTACAAAAGTTTGCGAAACTATTAAGACCTGCTACGGAAGATTATCTGGCTTGTCCTACGACACTTCAATTACCAAGTTGGTCAAGAGTTCTATCTTGCGAGAACAAACTGCAAGAAGATTTAGCTTTAGCGGGGTCAAAAGACATAAAGATAAGTGAAAAAGAATTAATTAAAAACTTCTAAAGCAAAAAATACCTCTGAGCCATTGGGACTTCATCAAGTGGTTCACAAGTAAGAAGTTCTCCATCAGAAAAAACTTCATAAGTTTGAGGATCAACTGAAATATTTGGTAGTTTACTATTTAGTTTTAAGTTTGATTTATTGATATTTCTGGTATTTTCTACGGCAATACATTTCTTTTGTAAGCCTAATTTATTTGGAATATTTTGTTCAATTGAATTTTTACTTAAAAAGGTAAAAGAACTCTTAATTAGAGATTGGCCGAAACTTGCAAACATAGGTCGACCATGTACGGGGCCTGGAGTAGGAATCGAAGCATTTGCATCACCCATTTGGGACCAAACTATAGATCCTCCCTTAACAACTAATTCAGGCTTTACCGCAAAAAAGGAAGGTTTCCATAATGCCAAATCCGCAATTTTACCCTTTTCTATAGACCCAACATGTTTATCAATACCATGAGCTATTGCAGGATTAATTGTGACTTTAGAAATATATCTCTTTACTCTATAATTATCATTTCTATCAGAATCCTGAGTTAGCGGCCCCCTTTGGACTTTCATTTTATGTGCGGTTTGAAAAGTTCTTGTAATTACTTCGCCAACTCTACCCATAGCTTGAGAATCACTAGCAATAATTGAAAAGGCACCTAAATCATGCAAGATATCCTCAGCTGCAATAGTCTCTCTTCTGATCCTTGATTCAGCAAATGCAATGTCTTCTGGGATTTTAGAATCTAAATGATGACAAACCATTAACATGTCAAGATGTTCTTCTAATGTGTTCCTTGTATAAGGTCTAGTTGGATTTGTACTACTAGGAAGAACATTTTTTTCTCCACAGATTTTTATAATGTCTGGCGCATGACCTCCACCTGCTCCTTCGGTATGAAAAGTATGAATAGTTCTTCCTGCAATAGCGTTAATGGTATCTTCAACAAAGCCTGCCTCATTCAAAGTATCAGTATGGATACATACTTGTACGTCAAACTTATCTGCAACATTTAGACAAGAATTTATTGTAGAAGGAGTGGTTCCCCAATCCTCATGAAGCTTCAATCCACATGCACCAGCCTCGACCTGATCAATAAGATTGCTCTCGTTTGTTGAGTTTCCTTTTCCAAAAAAACCTAAATTCATGGGAAATGCTTCTGCAGATTGAAGCATTCTTGAAATATGAAAAGAACCCGGAGTACAAGTAGTAGCATTTGTGCCAGTTGCAGGTCCAGTTCCTCCTCCTAACATGGTTGTAATTCCAGAGGCAAGTGCTGTCTCAATTTGTTGGGGACAGATAAAGTGAATATGGGTATCTATTGAACCTGCGGTAAGAATATGCCCCTCTCCAGCTATTACTTCTGTTGATGAACCAATAACAATATCAACATTATCCTGGATATCAGGATTGCCAGCCTTACCAATTTCAAAAATCATTCCATCTTTTATACCCACATCAGCCTTAATTATTCCCCACCAATCTACGATCAAAGCATTAGTTATTACGGTATCTACAGCTCCATCAGCTCTTCTTACTTGAGACTGTCCCATTCCATCTCGAATAACTTTACCTCCACCAAATTTAACTTCATCTCCGTATGTAGTTAAATCCTTTTCTACTTCTATAAAAAGTTCGGTATCAGCTAGCCTTACTCTATCTCCGGT
>CACGMX010000041.1 GCA_902574405.1 uncultured Prochlorococcus sp.
TTTGTTTTCATTTATTGCTTCAGATGACATGAAATTTGAATGTTGTTTTGTAAACAATACCATTAAGAAATGTAAAGTTAAACAAAAAAATCCACAATTTTACAAAAATGAGAATAAATACCTAGTGAATTTAGACTAATGAAGAGCTTAATAGCCATTTTGCTGTACTGAGATAAATAAATACACCCGCAATATCAGTGACAGTAGTTATGAAAGGGGAGGACATTAAAGCTGGATCCAATTGCATTCTGTCAAACAACAAAGGGAGAATCGCTCCTGTAGTAGCAGCTAAAGTTGTTATTGATATTAAACTTATTCCCACCGCAGAAGCTATTAAAGGTCCTTCTCCTTGCCACCAAGCAAAGGGAAATACTACTAGCATCATGAAAACGCCTAAAAGAGCCCCTGTTATTGCCTCCTTAACTACTGTCTGAAAAGCACCAAGAGACTTCAATTTTTGAGTACTTAAACCTCTAATAACAACCGTTGAACTTTGAGCGCCAACATTTCCACCAGTACCTATAAGGAGTGGAATAAATGCAGCCAATAAAACTATTTCTTTTAATATTTGATCATTCATAGCAATAACTTTTGTTGTTAAACCATTTGCTAAAACCAAAATTAATAGCCATAAAATTCTTCTTCGAGCAATCGTAAACAAACTACTTTGGAAATAATCATCCTCATCTCCAGGTTGTACTGCCCCCGCAGCATATATATCTCTTGTTGCTTCTTGTTCTATGACATCAATTAAATCATCAACAGTTACTATCCCAACAAGTCTTTTTTCCTTATCAACAACTGGAAGAGCTAAAAAATCATATCTTTGAATTGCTCTAGCAACCTCTTCTTGATTCGTATTAGTCGAAATATTAACTACATCTCTTGTCATAACGTCTCCAATTGGCTTAGAAGGGTCAGCAGTTACAAGGTCTCTTAAAGAGAGGATACCAGTTAAATGTCTTTCTTTATCAGTAACATATAAACTATAGATAGTTTCAGTGAATGGAGCTTTTTTTCTAACTAGAGAAAGAGCCTCTTCTGCTGTTTGCATCTCCTTAAGGTCTATAAATTCAGTTGTCATTAATCTTCCAGCAGTTTCAGGCTCATATCCAAGTAATTCAGCTGTTACTTTCCTTTCACCAGGACTAAGAGCAGACAGAAATTTTCGTACAACTTTTGCGGGCAATTCATCAAAGAGTTGAACCCTATCATCGGGAGACATTTTTTCAACAATCTCTAAAACTTCTCCTGAACGAAGTCTTTCCAATAATGTTTGCTGAACTACTGGATCTAAATATTCATAAACCTCGATTGCTTCATTTTTCTTTAACAATCGAAATGCCAATGCTTGTAATATTTGCGGAAGGCTTCCAATAGCATCAGCAATATCGACTGGTTGGGAAGGCTCTAAAAGTAACTTTGCCTCATCATAATTTCCTGCGACAAGCAATTCCTCAAGATGAATAGTAATATTTTCTCTTGTACTAAGATCTGAAGATAACGATGTAACTGTTTCAAGATTATTTTCATTCATCAATATAATCCCTTATCAAAGTAACAACACCATTATATGAAATCTAAGTAATTTTTCTACTTATCCAGAACCCAAAAAGCATTATGAATAAATTTACGATAATGATTAAATTAAAAAAAAATATAAATTTCATCCAATCACCTTGATTTAAAATTTTGTACAAAAAATATATAAATCCACTAAAGGATGTAAAGCAAGAAAAAAAACCACTAAATAAAATTTTTTCAGTTGAATGACTTAATTTCTTACTTATAAAAAAACCTACTAAAAATGATCCAATTATTGAAATAAAAAAATTATTATTTATTGTTAATCTTAAAAAAGTGGCTAGGTAAGCAGCTAAAAGAACATAAATAAAATTATTTATTTTCACTTTAAAAAAACTGAATAAGCAAATAACCTAAATAAAAGAAAAGAAATGAAAAAATTACCACTTCAATATAGTGGAAAAATAAATTTAGAAATTTTCTCTTTTTAAATAGGATAAATAATTGATATATAAAGGAAGAAAATGTACTAAAGCAGCCTAAAAAACCGCTATAAAATAACAACAATATTTCATTATTAATAAAATTCAAAGCTACTAAAATTCCCAAAAAAAAAGATGAGAAAAAGTTTACTATTGAAGTATTTTGGATATTAAAACCTATACTTTTTTTAAAATTATTTTGTATGAATATTCTCAGTATTAAACCTAAAGTACTACCAAGTAAAATTAAACTTATTGAGGTAAAATCCAAATTTAAATTTTTATCCAGCCTTTTAAAATCTTATTAGGATCATCTAAAAATTTATTTGAAGGTAATTCTACCCTAACCCAAGTTTCAGTTTTGTTGACTTTCCAATTACGTAATATTGATAAAGTTGTCCCTACATCAAGAACAAATAGTTCCTTAGCATAAATTTCAGGAGAAGAATAAAGAGAAGTATTAGAACTCAATATAATTTCATTTCTATTAGGAGGGAACTTATTTTGACTTAAAGTTTTTTGGATACCACCAGCAGGTAATGTAATTGGAGCAATTAATGCAAAAGTAATTAAACAAAAATTCTTGAGAACATTATTAATCATATATCTAAGGTCGCCATATCTAAGTTGCTACTATGAGTTTCAATAAATTCTCTTCTTGGTGCAACTTTATCTCCCATTAATATATTGAATATTCTGTCAGCTTCAAGTGCATCTTCGATTTCAACCCTTTTCATCATCCTGGTTTGAGGATTCATAGTTGTATCCCATAGTTGTTTTGGCATCATCTCACCTAATCCCTTAAATCTTTGAATATTATAATTTGCATTTTCTCCAAAACCTGCAATTGTATCCTTTAATTGATTCTCGTTATAACAGTAATTATGATTCTTACCTCTTTCAACTTTATATAAAGGTGGACAGGCAATATATATAAAACCTTTCTCAACAAGTTCTCTTTGGTATCTATAAAAAAATGTCAACAATAGGGTTCTTATATGAGCACCGTCAACATCAGCATCCGTCATTATTACAACTCTGTGATATCTCAAAGAGCTAACGTCGAACTCTTCTCCTTTTATTCCTAATCCTAAAGCTGTAATTAATGACTGTATTTCTGTATTTTTATATATTTTAGTATCATCAGTTTTTTCAATATTAAGAATTTTACCCCTAAGAGGCAAAATAGCCTGAAAATTCCTATCTCGTCCTTGTTTTGCGGATCCTCCAGCTGAATCTCCCTCAACTATATAAATTTCTGATTCTGAGGGATCTCTAGAACTACAATCTGCTAATTTACCCGGTAAGGTAGAACTTTCGAGAACACTTTTTCTTCTTACTAATTCTCTAGCCCTCCTCGCAGCTTCTGCTGCATTGAATGATTGAATTGCTTTTTCAAGAATCAAATCCAAAACTCCAGGATTGAATTCCATGTATTTTGTGAGAGCCTCGCCAATGAGAGAGTCAACTATTCCTCTTACTTCAGTATTTCCTAATTTTGTCTTTGTTTGTCCTTCAAATTCAGGATCTGGAACTTTTACTGATAAAACAACAGTTAAACCCTCTCTAATATTTTCGCCAGCTAAGTTTTTTTCAATGTCTTTTCTTTTGCCTCTCTTTTTTGCAAGATTATTGAAAGTTCTTGTCAGAACAGTTTTTAACCCTTCAATATGAGTACCTCCATCAATAGTTCTAATATTATTTGCAAATCCCAAAATATTATCTGAATATACATCTGAACACCATTGCAAAGCTGCTTCTACATATACATTTTCTTTCTGTGAGTCAACATAAATTATTTCTGGATGAATAGAATCTTTTTCAGCATTCATGTATGCAACATATTCTTTAATACCCCCTTGATATAAGTAAATTTCTTCTTTAAAAGAACCATCTGATAATTGATTTCTTTCATCTCTAAAAACAATTTTTACTCCACCATTAAGATAAGCTAGTTCTCTTAACCTAGATGAAAGAAGAGCATATTCAAATTCAATTCCTCCAGAAAAAATCGTCTTATCTGGTTTAAAGCAAATAGTTGTTCCTTTCTTGGATGGTTTGCCAGTCTGTTTTTTATGTTGCAATTCACCCTTTGAAACACCTTTTTCAAATCTTTGATTAAATTCGCTACCATCCCTATAAACGGTGACATTAACCCATTCGCTTAAAGCATTAACTACAGATATTCCTACACCATGCAAACCCCCTGAAACTTTATAACCACCACTTCCAAATTTACCTCCTGCATGAAGAACGGTTAGTACTGTTTCTAAGGCACTTTTCCCTGTTCTTGGATGGATATCTGTTGGAATACCTCGTCCATTATCAGAAATTAAGGCAGAACCATCTGCTTGAAGAACTATTTCTATGTGATCACAATGTCCTGCAAGTGCTTCATCAACGGAGTTATCAACTACCTCATACACTAGATGGTGTAATCCCCTAGGCCCTGTAGAACCTATATACATCCCAGGACGTTTACGAACTGGTTCTAACCCTTCTAAAACCTGAATCTGTTCCGCGCCGTAATCATTTGAGATTTTATTAGATCTTTTGTCCTCACTCATTTAATATAAAAAAAAATATTAAAACTTTTAAAATGTTATTTTTAAAAGGTCTTTCATTAAACTTACCACTGCAATAAGATAAAGGCTCGAAGTCAATGAAAAATTTAATACCTTAATTATATAGTTAATATTTTTTTCTTCAGAAATTTATATGTCTCCATATCCACCTCATGTAATTATCTTAATTGGGCCAACTGCAAGTGGCAAAACAGAATTAGCTATTGAAATTGCAGAATATTTTAAAACTCGTATTCATAATATCGATTCAAGGCAAATTTATAAGTCTATGGATATTGGAACAGCCAAGCCATCTAAACACCAACAAAAAAAAATAAAGCATTTTTTAATAGATATTGAGGAGCCAATCTGTCCAATTAATGTGAAACAATTTCAAGAAATTGCTCAAAAATCAATAAAAAGAGAACTTCAAAGAGACTATCTACCTTTTCTGGTTGGGGGGAGTGGGTTGTATATGAATTCAATAACAAAAGGTTTTTTTGTCCCAGATGTTCCTCCTCAAAATAATTTGAGAAAGCAATTAGAAGAACTTGGTCAGATAAAATGTTGGGAACTCTTAAATAATTGTGATCCATTATCAACAAAAAAAATCAGTTTTACTGACCGCATTAGAACAATAAGAGCTTTAGAAGTTTTCTATGTAACAGGTAAACCTTTGTCAACTCTACAAGTTCAAAATCCTCCTGACTGGAGAATACTAGAGCTGGGATTAGATCGAGATAATTTAAAAGAAAGAATTTTACAAAGAACAAAAAATATGTTTCAGTCTGGAATTATTGAGGAGACAAACCACCTTATCTCCAAATACGGATTTGACTTGCCAATATTAAATACCATTGGTTATCGAGAAGCTAGAGACGTTTTAAATAGCAATTCAACAATTGACGAAGCAATTGAGTTAACTACGACAAAAACAATCCAATTTGCCAAAAGACAAAAAACTTGGTTTCGTAATAAAAATAATCCTCTTTGGCTGAATAACAAAAACCTGCTAAAAGATGCAATAATTAAAATAGAGTCTTTTTTAAGCTAACTTTATAAAAATAGATTTTGTTAATCTTTCAATCAATTCCTTAAATTAACTGAATGCCACCACGCCCACGTTTTGACCGCCGAGCTCCCGTTAGAGAGCTGCCAAATATCAATGAGAGAATAAAATACCCTCAATTACGAGTAGTTGATTCAGATGGAAAACAACTTGGTGTCATAGATAGGTTAAAAGCATTAGAAATAGCATCTCAAAGGGAACTTGATTTAGTTTTGGTGAGCGAAAAAGCAAATCCTCCTGTTTGCAGGATAATGGATTACGGAAAATATAAATTTGAACAAGAAAAGAAAGCTAAAGAAGCAAGGAAGAAATCTCATCAAACTGAAGTTAAAGAAGTAAAAATGAGGTACAAAATTGACAAGCATGATTATGATGTCCGAATAGGTCAAGCTTCTAAATTTTTAAAATCGGGAGACAAAGTAAAATGTACTGTAATTTTCAGGGGTAGAGAAATTCAACACTCAAATTTAGCTGAAACACTCCTCTTAAAAATGGCTAATGATTTAGAAGAGCAATCAGAAGTACAACAAAAACCAAAAAGAGAAGGTAGAAACATGATTATGTTTTTGAGCCCTCGAAAAACCCCTCTCATAAAAAAAGATGATGAGTGAAAAATAGTTATCAAAAAATAGGACAAATGTTAAAGTGTCACTATGTTCAAAAATAAATTAGTAAGGGTTTTAAAAAAGTGAAATTCCATATTCAACAAGCAAGTGATATCCCAGCATCTACTCAACTATATAATCAAATTTGTTTTGCAATTGCAGCAAGACATTATCCTCCTGGTCACAGACTTCCGAGCACAAGGCAACTCGCAATGCAGACTGGACTCCATCGTAATACTATAAGCAAAGTATACAGACAACTAGAAATAGATGGAGTTGTTGAAGCAATAGCTGGATCAGGTATCTATGTAAGAGATAATCTGACTAAAAGAGAATTCTCAAAATCAGCTTACTCAAAAGATAAAATAAGTAAACCACCAAATCAAGAAGCAAAGAAGGTGATTGACAATTTGATAAATCTTGGATGCACTTTACAAGAGACAAGAGATCTATTAACCAATGAAATTGATTGGCGTATTAAGTGCGGATCAAGAATCATTGTCAGTACTCCGAGAGAGGATATTGGAGCTTCTATGTTGATAGCAGAGGATCTATCTACAACAGTTAATGTGCCTGTAGAGGTTGTTCCTATGGAAGAATTAGAAAAAGTTTTGAGTAATTCAAATAATGGTACGATTGTCACAAGCAGATATTTTTTACAACCTCTAGAAAAAGTTGCTAAGCAGCATGGAGTTCGCGCTATTGCAGTTGACTTGAGCGACTTTCAAAAGGAATTGAAAATCCTCAAAGAAATAAATGCTGGAAGTTGTGTAGGTATTGTTAGTATAAGTCCTGGTTTATTGAGAGCAGCAGAAATTATTATACACAGCATGCGAGGCAGTGAATTAATGCTTATGACGACAATCTCAGAAAATAAAAGTAGATTACTATCACTTTTAAAGACCTCGAACCATATAGTTTGTGATGGACCTAGTTTATCAGTTGTAGAAAACACATTATTAAAAAATCGTTCTCAATTGATGAGATTACCCCAAATAATTTGTGCTAAAAATTATTTAAGTATTGAAACAATAAATAAATTAAAAAAAGAAATAGGAGTGATTAATTAGACCAAGATGCTAAGAACTTTTAAATCAGATATAGAAATTATCAGAGAAAGAGATCCTGCCGCTAGAGGAATAGTAGAAATATTTCTTTGCTACCCTGGCTTTCAATCAATTGTTATTCATAGGTTCACGCATAAATTATGGCAATTAAAGATTCCTTTAATTCCTCGCTTGTTAAGTCATACAAATAGGCTATTGACAGGTATTGAAATACATCCTGGAGCCAAAATTGGTAAAAGAGTTTTTATAGACCATGGAATGGGAGTTGTAATTGGAGAAACAGCTGAGATAGGCAATAATTGTCTACTATATCAGGGAGTTACGTTGGGAGGTACTGGTAAAAGCCACGGAAAAAGACATCCCACCTTGATGGAAAATGTTGTAGTTGGGGCAGGTGCAAAAGTTCTTGGATCCATCACAGTAGGATCTAATACTCGTATTGGTGCTGGTTCAGTAGTCGTTCGTAATGTGGAAGGGAACAGTACAGTGGTTGGGGTTCCTGGTAGAGTTGTACATCAAAGTGGTGTTAAAGTGAACCCATTAGCTCATTCTGCCTTGCCAGATGCAGAAGCTAATGTGATAAAAAATCTAATGGATAGAATAGACTTCCTTGAAAATGAAATTCTTAAATTACAAAAAACTCTTCAATGTTTAGTAAACTCAGAATCAATTGATATTTCTAAATTAGGTGACGCTCAAAATCTAAAAGATAAAGAAATAATAGAATTTCTTGGGGATGATTAGCCCTTTCTTTAATTGTCTTCATTAACGTCAGTTTTAGGTTGAAACATAAACATTGAATAAATAACATTTCTCCTCATATTAGTCATCATTTCCAGAAACATGTCATATCCTTCATTTTTATATTCGATTAAAGGATCTTTTTGACCATAGCCTCGCAATCCGACTGATTCCCTTAAAGAATCCATGGATTGAAGATGTTCTCTCCATAAATTATCAATTTGCTGCAAAATGAAAAATCTTTCAGCTTCTCTCATTAATCCTGGACGAATCTTTTCTATTTGTGATTCCTTTAAATCATAAGCTGTTCGCAACTGCTCTTGAAGATAATTTTTTAATTCTTCTATTGAAAGTAAATGAATATCATCAGATTTAAGATCATCTAATAGATATATAAATTCTTTGACTTTAGAAATTAATTGATCAATATTCCATTCTTCAGGAGGAAGATCAGGATTAATATAAGCATCTACAATTTCACTCATTGTTCTTTCTCCATAGCCTATTACTTGTATCTTTAAATCAATTCCTTTCAATACTCTTAGTCTTTCGCCATAAACTGCTTTTCTTTGATTGTTCATTACCTCGTCATATTCAAACACTTGTTTTCTAATATCGTAATAGTAAGTTTCAACTTTCTTTTGAGCACTTTCTAGAGACCTAGTAAGCATCCCTGACTCAATAGGCATGTCTTCATCAACCCGAAACGCATTCATTAGATTTGCTACTCTATCACCTCCAAAAATCCTTAATAGATTATCTTCTAAAGATAAAAAGAATCTTGTACTTCCAAGATCACCTTGTCTTCCTGCTCTGCCTCTAAGTTGATTATCCACTCTTCTTGATTCATGTCTTTCAGTACCAATGACATGCAAACCGCCAGCCTCTCTTACTTTTTCTTCTTCATGAATCAAAACTTTTTCATATTCTTTTTTTACATCAGATAAAGATTCTCTCAAAAGCTTTATCAAGTTATCATCAGTTGGTGCTTTTTCTGCAGCTGTAGCAATCCTATCATCAAGCTCCAAGACAGAAAGTTTTCTATCTCCCCAATTTTTAACGAGTTCATCTGATAAGTGAGAGAGTTTCTTTTCAATTTCTTCATCAAGCTTGCATGGGAAAAGACTGGTAGAAGAAATTGAAATGTTCTTTTTCAAAGTTGAACCATCTTTTTTAGAAAAACCGCCCTTGGATTTTGAATTTCTTTGTTTAGGAATTG
>CACGMX010000042.1 GCA_902574405.1 uncultured Prochlorococcus sp.
GAAAAATTTGTTGTATTGGAGCTGGATATGTAGGTGGTCCAACAATGTCCGTAATAGCTGATAAATGTCCTAATTTAGAAATTAAAGTTGTTGACATCAACCAAAAAAAAATTAACGCATGGAATAGTAAAGATTTAAAATTTTTACCAGTTTTTGAGCCAGGCTTAGAAGATATTATCAAGAGAGTAAGAGATAAAAATTTATTTTTTAGTACTGATATTGACTTTGCGATTAAAGAGGCTGATATAATTTTTATTTCAGTTAATACTCCTATAAAAACATCAGGAATTGGTGCAGGTGAAGCTAGTGATTTAAAATGGGTTGAAGCTTCAGCAAGAAGAATTGCTTCATGCGCAAAAGGTCATACTATAGTTGTTGAAAAGAGTACTCTTCCAGTAAGAACTGCAGAAGTAATTAAGAATATTTTATATTCATCAGTAAATAATTCACCAGATAATAGTTCATTTAGTGTCTTATCAAATCCTGAGTTTTTAGCTGAGGGGACAGCTATCAAAGACTTAGAAAATCCAGACAGAGTTTTAATTGGCGGTGATGATAGTTCTTCAATAGAGAAATTAAAAGAAATATATTTAAATTGGGTCCCAACGGAAAAGATCTTAACTGCAAATTTATGGAGTAGTGAATTGTCAAAACTTACTGCTAATGCATTCTTGGCACAAAGAGTCAGTTCAATAAATTCTATATCTGCTATTTGTGAAGCTACGGGGGGAAATGTCAGAGAGGTTGCTGATGCTGTTGGCCTCGATCACCGGGTAGGAAAACTTTTTCTTAGTCCTGGTCCAGGTTTCGGAGGTAGTTGTTTTAAAAAAGATATACTTAATTTAGTATATTTATGTAAACAATTTAATCTACCTGAAGTAGCTAATTATTGGAAGCAAGTAATTATATTAAATGACTGGCAAAAGAAAAGAATATATAAGAATATTGTCAAAAGTTTATTTGGAAATTTATCAGATAAGAAGATAGTTATATTAGGATTTGCTTTTAAAGCCAACACAAATGATACTAGAGAATCCCCCGCGATTCAGATATCTCTCGATCTTTTAGATGAAAATGCAAACTTAGTATTCCATGACCCAAAAGTTTCGCAGGAACAAATAAAAGAGGTAATTATCAGTGCTCAGAAAGATAAAAAGAAAGATGAATCTTTTATCAATAAAAAGTTATTCTTTGCAAAAGACATTTATAAGGCAGTTGAAGATTCAGATGCACTTATTTTAATAACAGATTGGGAGGAATATGTTAATTTAAATTGGCAAAAAATTTCAAAGTTAATGAGAAAGCCATCTTGGGTTTTTGATACCAGGGCAATCTTAAATTCTCAAAATATCAGAAATGAGGGTATTAATATGTGGCAAGTTGGCGAAGGAAACTTTGAATAAAGGTTTAATAATCTTTTTCTGATTTTAAAATTTCTTGACTTGATTCATGCAATTTGCAAATTAATCCGGAAATGAAAATCCAAAATATAATACTTATCCTAAAATCATAATATTGGAAATCAAATAGTTGACTAAAAAATAAACTAAATGAAGAAATCCACCAGGCTTTTTCAAATTTATTTAAATTATTTACCTTGATGTTTGAAATTCTGTTTTTTGTGATGAAAATTTTTTTGAAGGATTTATAGAAAATATAAAGAAGAGTTATGTTTACAATAAAAGAAAAAAGTAATCCATAATTATATGCCATTTCTATCTGTAGATTATGGGTATGACCAAACCACTGACCATATACTTTAGTACAACAAACATCATTTTTTGACTTAAAAAGTAATGGAAAACTTGCGGCCCCCCAACCTAGTAGAGGTCTCTCTTTTATGAAATCAATGGCATTTAACCATATTAAGAATCTTGGGGAATTATATATATTATCTATATTTTCTATAGAAGTGAATCTAGATAATATTTCGTTTGGTAAGATTTTTATAGCTAAATCTTGGAAGCTGGAAGGGAAAATATTAGTTTTTGCTGCAACCAATAAAGTAACTAATAAAATTAATATTAGTAATAACCATATTGATAATGAAGACTTTAGAAAAATTATAGTTGATAAAAAAAAGTTTAAAAGTCCATTTCTAGAAAATGTTAAATATAGACTTGTAATGATTGAGATACTGAAAACATATATTGCTAATTTTTTGTAAATCTTATTTTTACTTTTTCTTTGAGAAAGAAGTGCTAAGCAAACTGGCCACAAAATTGTGAACCATGAACTTGCGTAATTTCTATTGTTAAATAAACCAGTTAGGACTTGTTGATCTGCCCTTTGGTACCAAATAATTAATCCATTAAGGATCTTGAAGGGCCCATTGATATCAAAGAATACTTGTAAATATCCTGAAACCATCAGAGGTACTGAACCGCAAAGTAATATAAGCAAAACTTTTCTTCTTAAATCTGAGGAATTTAAGAATGGTTTAAATGCCCAAATACAAAAAAATAATGGTAACCAATTAAAGAGGCTAATCCAATTTAGATAATTTTCCCAACCTTCGATATCTATTGAGAAAAAATCTAAACTTGATAAAGAAACTGTTAATATTAAAATAAAACCAGCCAACATAAATGGATAATTCCATTTATCATGTAAAAAATTTTTGTAATTATTATAAGTTGAAATAAGTAATGATATAAAAAAAAATATTGTTGAAATTGAAGGCGCAGAGACTAAGAAAAATATTCCCAATCTAAATGATAAATTACCGCTTTTGTAATAAGTTGTTTCTCTCAAAAAATCAAATTTTTTTTTCATAATAACAACTCTTCTCTTTCTAAAATCACTTATAAGTCATTTTTATAATTGTCCTTTATAGAAATTAGTAATTTATTTTAAATGAGATTAATCTATACGCTTCCTGCAGGATTCGAACCTGCGGCCCACTGCTTAGAAGGCAGTTGCTCTATCCAGCTGAGCTAAGGAAGCATTATTTTATTATATCTAAACCTATAGAACTAAACAATCTAAGTAAATTCTTTTTTAAAATTAAATTAAATTAATTCTTTATCTTTTATTCTTTTTCAAAAAGAAATAACATAAGATTGAAGAGTGCGAACTTAAAATTTTGACAAAAAGACTAACTGAAAAACAAAAAGAAGAAATGTTGAAAAGTTTTAAATTCGGTGTAGCTATTGATTTTTTGTCACAGAGATATGATTGCACTAGATCTACAATTATTAGAAATTTAAAGAAAAATCTTGGAGAATTAGAATTTAGGGAGTTATCCCAAAGAAGTAAATCATCAACAGGAAAATCTAAAAAAAGTAAAAATCGAAATTCAAATATACAAAAAATAAATTTTGATAATCAAGATTCAAATAAAGACTCAAAAAATACCAAGGTTTTAAATGAAAATAAAAACTCTTCAAATTTTGATTCAATTGATTCTTTTTTTGAAATTCCTCCTATAGATTACGAGATCGATAATTCTTCTAGAAAAGAATTATCTTCAGTTTCTATTTCTGAAGTGGATTTACCTAAGATAGTTTATATGGTTGTGGATAAAAAAATTGAACTAGAGACTAAATTCTTAAAAGATTTTCCAGAATGGGAATTCTTACCTCATGAGGATTTGAACAGAAAAACTATAGAAATATTTTTTGATTTGAATCATGCTAAAAGATCTTGTAACAAGGATCAAAAGGTTCTTAAAGTCCCAAATACTGATGTGTTTAGAATCGCAGCACCTGTTCTTATCGCGAAGGGAATTTCAAGAATTGTCTGCCCTGAGAATCTAATAGCTCTTTGATTAATCTTTTATTCATTATGAGTATTTAAAACAATAAAGCTTCCCAGTATAGAACCTAATATAAAACTTGATCCCACTATAAAACTAATTGGGAGTTCAATAGTCTCTTCTAATAATAAGTCCACTTTGCTTTTATTTGAACTATTCTGAATTCCAATGAATAAGAGCACAAATAAACATGAATTGAAAATTGCCGTGAACAATATTTTTTTAATTAATAGGCTCATATAAATTATTCGTATGATACTTATTCTAAATCATGTTATAAATTTCGCTTTTTTTAATACCATTTTTCTTCGCTAGATACTTAGATGCTGCTGATAAACTTAAGCCAGCGTTTGTTAAATCTTTGAGATCTTTTTTTATGGTTAATTTATCTATATTTAAATCACCTTTTTGAATACCTTTTACAACTATTGTTATTTCACCAATAATCTCCTTATCTTGGAAAAATTTTATGACATCATTAATATTATTTCCGATATGTTCTTCAAATTTCTTTGTTAACTCTCTTGCTACCATAATTTCTCGTTCACCTCCGCAAAATTCAAATAACTGCTTTAATAATTTTTTTAATCTTTTAGGTGATTCATAAATTATAGTCGTTTTTTCATTCTTGCTTATTTCTAATAGTATTTTTTCTCTGTCAATTTGCTTTTTAGGAAGAAAGCCCTCAAATACAAAACTAGAGGAGGGAAGGCCACTTGAAACAAGTGCTGTTATGGCAGCACATGCCCCTGGAATGCAAATTGTATCTATCCTTTCATTTTTTAAGCTTCTGGTGATATCTTCTCCTGGGTCGCAAATACCTGGCATGCCAGCATCACTTACAATAGCTATGGATTTTCCTTCTTTAAGATATTTAACTAGTTTTGGAATTTTAAATGATGAATTATTTTTATTAAAACTTATAAGTTTATTTGAAATATTAAACTTGTTCATTAGCTTTTTTGTTTGTCTTGTATCTTCACATGCAACTATAGAAACATTATTGAGAATATTTAATGCTCTTTGAGATATATCATTTAAATTTCCAATTGGCGTTCCAACTATATATAAAATACCGTTTTCCGGTTCTTCTTTTCTATGGGATAATAGGGAATTATTCTTCATTCAATGATTAAATTACCGTTTGGAGTTGATATTGATAATCTTATAGATGATATAAGAATTTTAAGCTGGCAAGCTGCAGATATTTTGCTTTATTACTCTAAATTGTTAGAAAATGGAGATGATAAAAGAAATATACTCAAGAATAATAATGAAGATGATCCTGTAACTTTAGCGGATCTAAAAGTTAATGAATTAATTATCAAAAGAATAAATGAAAAATATAAAAATATTAACTGGGATATTTTGAGTGAAGAAAATGTAAAAACTTCTTCAAAAAATCTTGATATCAATACTGATTGGATTTGGGTTCTTGATCCTCTTGATGGAACTAAGGATTTTATCCAAGGGACAGGAAATTATGCTATGCATTTAGCTTTAAACTTTAAAGAAAAACCTTATATTGGATTTGTTTTGATTCCAGATAAAAATCAATTATGGATCTCAAATGGGAGAAAGACATGGTGTGAAAAAAGAAATGGATCAAAATTTGAACCATATCTATCTTCTAAAAATAATCTTCAAGGAATGAATTTGGTAACAAGTAAGAATCATGGAAATGAAACTCTTGAAAATTTAATTCAGAAAATTAATTTTCGCAAAGTCGAAATTATGGGGAGCATTGGTTGCAAAATTGCATCTATTATTAGAGGCGAAAATGATATTTATATTTGTCTTAGTTTACCTGGAAAAAGCGCACCAAAAGATTGGGATTTCGCTGCACCAGAATCTATTCTGAAGGCAGCTGGTGGAGCAATTACAAATATAGAAAATAAAGAACTATCTTATGGCCAAAATGGTTTTGAACAAGGGGGTATTATTGTTGCAACAAGTGATAGGAGTACTCACGAGAGTATTTGCCTAGAAATAAAGAAAATTATTGAGGCGAATGAAATTTATCCTCTTTAGTTTTTAATTAAGCGGAGCAACTGGAGTTGGAGTTGGTTCGGGATAAGACATTCCATTATTTTGTCCTACACCTCTCAAAGTAAGATTAATTCTTCCTCTGCTATCGATCTCT
The DNA here is from genome assembly GCA_902574405.1 of uncultured Prochlorococcus sp. Taxonomy (GTDB): domain Bacteria; phylum Cyanobacteriota; class Cyanobacteriia; order PCC-6307; family Cyanobiaceae; genus Prochlorococcus_A. Next base: position 5,901 of record CACGMX010000042.1, read on the forward strand.
CTAACTCGAACGGTTACTTCATCACCTTGTCTCACTACATCTTCGACTCTCTCAACTCTCGCTTCAGATAATTGAGAAATGTGAACCATACCTTCTTTCCCAGGCAGTATTTCGACGAAAGCACCTATAGGTATTATTCTGGTTACAACACCAGAGAAGATTTCACCTTCATGAACCTTGCGTGTTAACCCCTCAATTATCTTTTGAGCTTCTTCAGCTGCAGCTCCATCATGAGATGCAATAGTTACAATTCCTCCATCTTCTATATCTATTTTTGTATTGGTTCTCTCAGTAATTCCTTTGATAGTTCTTCCACCAGGGCCAATTACGGTTCCTATAAGCTCAGGATCAATTCTAAAGCTTAAAAGTCTTGGAGCATGCGGAGAGAGGGATTCTTGAGGTTTATCTATTGCCGCTTGCATCTTTTCTAAGATATGTAACCTTGCAGGTCGAGCTTTTTTAATTGCATCAGAAATAATAGAAACTGGTAAACCTGTAATTTTCATATCCATTTGTAACGCAGTAATCCCTTTATCAGTACCAGCAACCTTAAAATCCATGTCTCCAAGAAAGTCTTCAATTCCTTGAATATCTGTAAGAATTCGAACTTCTTTACCTTCTTTGATTAAGCCCATAGCAGTACCACTTACAGGTGCTTTTAGAGGAACTCCTGCATCTAATAATGAAAGCGTGCTTCCACAAACTGAACCCATTGAAGTTGATCCGTTAGAACTTAAAACTTCACTTACTACCCTTAAAACATAAGGAAATGTTTCTTTCCCAGGAAGGACTGGTATTATTGCTCTTTCAGCTAATGCTCCATGGCCAATTTCTCTTCTGCCAGGAGTTCTCATAGGTCTAGTTTCACCAACTGAATAAGGAGGAAAGTTATAGTGATGCAAATATGTTTTTTCAGTACTTGGATTTAAATCATCCATCTCTTGAGCATCGCTTGGTGTACCGAGAGTAGTAGTAGATAAGACTTGTGTTAGACCTCTTTGAAAAAGTGCTGAGCCATGAACTCTTTTTGGAAGAATTCCTGCAGAGGCTGATATTTTTCTGACTTCATCGAGATCCCTTCCATCAACTCTTTTGCCATCATTTATGATTTGCGACCTCATTAATTTTTTTGTTAATTTTTTAAAGTCGGAATGAATTAATTTTTCATTTTCTGAGGTTATAACTTTTACTTGATTGTCATCTTTAAGTGAATCAATTTTGCTTTGAGTTTCAGTTTTAATTTTCTCGAGTTCAAGATCTCTCTCTTCTTTTGAAAGGTCAAATTTCTTTAAAACTAACTCAATAGGTTTTGTACAATTTTTCTCTAAATAAGAGGGAAATGTTTTATCTTCTTCAGGGGCAGACGGCTTAATCTGTTTTATTCCTAAATCTTTTAGTAAATCTTCTTGCGATTTAATAAGTTCAGTAACAGCCTCATATCCGAAATCTATAGCTTCGATTGTATCTTGCTCTGATAATTGATTAGCACCTGCTTCAATCATGACGATACCGTCTGGTGATCCTGCAACAACAATGTCTAAATCTCCTTTCTCAATCTCTCTATAGCTAGGATTTAAGATGAAATCATCCCCTAAGAGCCCAACTCTTACCGCAGCCATGGGCCCATGAAATGGAATCTCTCCAACTAAAGTTGCTATTGAAGCCCCAGTAACAGCCAAAACATCTGCTGGAACTCTTTCATCTAGAGAAAGGCATGATGCCACTATTTGAATCTCATCCCTCATCCATGTGGGAAAAAGTGGTCTCATTGGCCTATCAATTAATCTTGCTATTAAAGTCGCTCTTTCTGGTGGGCGACCTTCTCTCCTCATAAAACCACCAGGAATTCTCCCTGCAGCATAAAGTTTTTCTTCATAGTCGCATATCAGAGGTAGAAAGTCTGATGGTTCTTTTTTGGTAGTTTTTGTTGCTGTAACTAATAGTGAGGTATCACCACACTCAATCATTACTGATCCACTTGCTTGAGGAGCATATAGTCCTGTAGTTAGTCGTATCTCTCGTCCGTCAAACGTGATCGACTTATTTTGTCCTTCCACTTTTTAAATTATAAATCTTTACATAATTTATTCTTACATTTAATAGGGACATATTGAGCAAAATATTTAGATAAGCTATAAAAATTTTTAAAAATGTCCTAAAAATTAGATTAATTTCTTAAAGTATTATTTTTTCTTGAGAAATATAGGACTTAATTTAAAAACTTTAACTACCAGCTAGATTTAACTACCCCAGGAAGTTCACCGTTATGAGCTCTTTGTCTTAACTGATTTCTGCAAAGACCAAAATCTCTATATACTCCTCTAGGTTTACCAG
>CACGMX010000043.1 GCA_902574405.1 uncultured Prochlorococcus sp.
GGTCAAGCAAGTAAGATCAAGCAAAACAGCACCAATTACTTTGCTGATCTCTACGCTAAAGGTGATTTAGATCCAAAAGTAAAAACTACTGTTTAATTTCTTTCCAAATTAAATAAAAAAAGACCTCCAAAATCGGGGGTCTTTTTTTATTTCAATATTAATGATTTTAATGTAAAGAGACCATCAGTCCCACCGATTGTCTCGTCACATGCACGCTCTGGATGAGGCATTAAACCTAGAACATTTCCCTTTTCATTAGTTATGCCTGCAATATCGAATGAGGATCCATTAGGATTATTTTTATATCTCAAAGCAATCAATTCATTATCTACAAGTTTTTTTAAAGTATCAGAATCACAATGATATCTTCCTTCCCCATGAGCTATTGGCAACTTAATAGTTTGTTTTTCACCTCCATGATTAAACCAACCTCCTTTTGAAGAAATGATATCAAGTTCAACATCATCACAGATGAAATTAAGATTTTTATTTGCAGTAAGGGCACCAGGCAAAAAGCCTGATTCTGTCAAAATTTGAAACCCATTACAAATTCCTAAAACTCTTTTTCCGCTTTTAACAAACTCATCCAAGGCATTTATTAATGGAGAGAATCTTGCAATTGCGCCGCATCTTAAATAATCACCATAGCTAAATCCTCCAGGTAAAACTATTGCATCTACATCGCTTAAATCTGAAGACTCATGCCACAAGTATTTTGTTCTTATGTCTAAACAACCTTCCAATGCCCATGAAACATCACGATCACAATTAGAACCAGGAAAGACAACAACTCCTACAGTAAAATTATCCATCTTATAATTTTTCTAGTGAATACTCATAATCTTCAATAACAGTATTTGCGAATAACCTATCACACAATAAATCAATTTTTTCTCTTACCTCGTTTTCACCATTACCTTCTATTTTTACCTCAATCATTTTTCCTATACGTAATGATTTTATTCCCTCGACTCCAAGTTTTATAGAGGCAGATTTGGTAGCTTCCCCTGCAGGATCTAAAACTGAGGGTCTTAGTCTTACAAAAACTTTTACAGCAAATTGGTCCAATTAAAAATTAATTTCTACTAGAAGATTAGTTTAAATTTTATTAAAAAGTACTATTGATTAATAAACAAATATTTTTACCTTAAGGTTCTTTGAGTTATTAGATGTTTATGTAGCCTCTACCAAAACAAACTAAGCAAGTTCTTCTTGAATTTTCATGAGTTTTAAAGTTTCCAGCCCCACCGCATTTTGAACATTTTATTTTATCAATTGATGTAACTTCGTCAGAGATTATTTGTTTTAATACAATTTCTGGATTTTCCATCTTGGGCTGTTTACTGTTTTAGTATCCCGGCAGCTAACTATAATGTCAAATTGCTATTTTTGGTTCACTCAAAATCTTAAATTTCTCTTTAATTTTTCCATTGAAAGTTTTTATAGATTTTTCATCAAAGGAAATTATTACTAATTCAAGCCCAGCATTATCATTTGGTCTCCAACAATTATCTGGAGCTTCTTCAAACCAAGTATTAATTTTCTTTCCAACAATTTGTATTTGTAAAGGCAATGATTTATTTGGTATCCAAATACGTCCTTTTATTCGAAGAATGTTTAATTCATCCAAGATTTTTGACATCTCTTTTTCAAAGTCATTTTTTTCAAGGAAATAATTTGATTTAATTGAATCTGATACAAGCTCTACATGATTATGGTCATGTTCTTCAGTTAAAAATTCTTTATAAGTCTCTTTTTTAAAATTAGAATCAAATATATAATTTAAATCAATTTTGCCATTCTTAGATTTAAGGACTGGTGTAGATAAGTTTAGACATCCTTGAATTTTATTTTTTACAAAGTCAAATTGATCATCATTTAAGATATCTGATCTAGAGACTAAAACGATATCAGAAACTTCTAGTTGCTCCTCAAAAAGTTCATCTATAGTGGCATTGTGATCAATTTTATCAGTTTCATTATATTGTTTTGTTATTTTATTTAAGTCATTTATTGGTGAACCATTAAGCATTGATTCTCCATTTACGATCCCAACAACAACATCAAGGTATATGGAAGACCTAATCTCAGGCCAGTTAAGTGCTTGAATTAAGGGAATTGGTAGTGCCAAGCCACTTGTTTCGATAATTATTGAATCGATAGGAGGATTAAATTCTAGGAGAGCTTTTATTGATGGAACAAAATCATCTTGAACAGTACAACATAAACATCCATTGTTTAATTCGATTACGCAGTCGTTTTCAGATTCATTACATTTATCACAACTTTTAATCAAATCACCGTCAATTCCAACATCACCAAATTCATTAATTATTAAACCAAATTTTTTATTACTCTCTTTTAATAGATATCTTAGAAAAGTTGTTTTACCTGAGCCAAGAAATCCCGAAACAACTATAACTGGTACTTTTTTTTTCATCTTTAATGATTAACAACCTAAGCTATATTCTGTACTCTCTCCTGTAGAACTATTTGTGCCATTAGCAATCGCACATAATTGTTTTTGTTGTGTACGACTAAGAACAGCATCTGTAAAATCTGCACCATCTATTTTTGCTCCTTCAAAATTACTCTCCATTAATAAAGCATTTGTAAAATTAACATCCGAAAGATCTGCATCTGTAAAATCTGTTGCATAAGCTAGTGCATCTCTTAAATTGGCTCCATTAAAATTTGAATTTTGCAATTTACTATTATTGAACACCGCGCCTTCTAAATTACTTTCACTGAAATTAAAACCATTTAAATCAAACTTAACGTATTCGTTACCGCTTAAATCTTGACCATGCATATCTGGCTCTAAATTAAGGTCTTGCTGGTTTCTAATCTCAGGAGGTCTTTTAGCCCATGCAGAATTTACAGAATTAAAAAATAAAATCCCAACGAACAACAAAGTAATTAATGCATTCTTTAGTGAGGGAAAGACAATTGATTTAATCATAATAAGACTGTATTTTAGAACTTAAGTATTAAAAGTTTGTATTAGTATCTTAAAGGAAAATATATGTCAATGTCACTGAAGGTTATTGTTCCTCCTCATCCATTAATAAAACATTGGCTTTCAATATTGCGAGAAAAAAATACTCCAAATATTTTGTACTCAACAGGATATGAGCAATTAGGGAAATGGCTTACATATGAAGCATTACGTAATTGGCTGCCATATAAAAAAGAAATAGTAAATACTGATAATGGTGACGCAGATGGATTCTTTATTAATAATGATTATCCAATAAAAGTGTTCGCAATGTTGCCCGAAGGGTTATCTCTTTGGTTTGGATCTAAAGAAGTAATTCCTAATTCAACCCTCTCATTAGGAGAACTTCCTAAAACTATTGAATCAAATGAAGGAGTTATATTTTATTCAGAACAAATAACGACAAAATCAGAAACATTAGAAACTTTAATTAAATTAAAGGAATTAGGTGTTGATTCAAATAGGATTCTTTTAATAACTGCTATTTGCTCAAATAAAGGGTTAAATGAAATTGCGAAATTTTTCCCTAATCAAGTAATATATACCTCTTGCATAGATGAAGAAGACGAAAAAACAAAATTATTAGTACCGGGTATTGGGAATCCTTTATCACGTTTAAGTACTTTATTTCAAGATAAGAACTAATATAGAATATAGGAGTAAATATTTTATCAATGTCTGAATACAGAGACTCGTCTTCAAATAATCTTTTATCTTTAATAAGCGGTGCTTTTATTGGAGCAGCAGGTCTGGCTTGGTGGTTAATATCCGAAGCAGACAAAAGAAAGGAGGAAAAAAAACAAAAAGCAATGATGTATTCCTCTAGAATTCAGGACGGCTCTGAAGCAGTTGATTCAAATGAGAATATAAATGAAGTTGAAGGAGAGAATCTAGAGAAGAAAGTTGAGCAACTTAATTCTGCAATTGCTGATGTGAGGAGGCAACTTGAAGAATTGGGGCAATAGAATAAAAAAGGTTTCCAAATAATATGAATAAACTCAGATCATCAGCAATAACCCAAGGTGTGCAAAGATCCCCTAACAGATCGATGTTAAGAGCTGTTGGATTTAATGATGAAGATTTTAATAAACCTATTATTGGAGTTGCAAATGGATACAGCACAATAACACCATGCAATATAGGTTTAAATAAGTTAGCACTCAAAGCTGAAGAGTCAATAAAAAGATCAGGTGGGATGCCTCAGATCTTTGGGACAATAACAGTAAGTGATGGCATTTCTATGGGAACAGAGGGCATGAAATATTCCCTAGTTTCAAGAGAAGTTATTGCTGATTCAATTGAAACAGCTTGCAATGCTCAAAGTATGGATGGAGTGCTTGCTATAGGTGGATGTGACAAAAATATGCCAGGTGCCATGATAGCTATTGCAAGAATGAATATACCCTCAATTTTCATTTATGGAGGGACAATAAAACCTGGAAAGCTGAATGGAGAAGATCTTACTGTTGTTAGTGCATTTGAAGCTGTTGGACAATTAACGTCAGGCAAAATCAATGAAGAAAGGCTAATCCAAGTTGAGAAAAATTGTATTCCTGGTGCTGGCAGCTGTGGAGGAATGTTTACAGCTAATACAATGTCTGCGGTTATTGAAGTATTGGGGTTAAGTCTTCCTCACAGTTCGACGATGGCTGCTGAAGATCTTGAAAAAGAAATCAGTGCAGATAAAAGTGCTGAGATATTAGTCTCTGCAATAGAAAAAGATATTAGACCTCTAGACCTAATGACTAAGAAAGCATTTGAAAATGCAATAACAGTAATTATGGCAATTGGAGGATCAACAAATGCAGTATTACACATCTTAGCCATTGCAAATACTGCAGGAATAGATATCAACATTAATGATTTTGAGAGAATCAGACAAAAAGTACCCGTTATTTGTGACCTTAAACCTAGTGGTAAATATGTGACGGTGGATCTTCATAATGCAGGTGGGATTCCACAAGTAATGAAAATACTTTTAAATGCAGGATTAATTCATGGCGATTGCAAAAATATTGAAGGCAAAACCATCTCAGAATACTTACAGAATATTCCAGATAAGCCTCCAACAAATCAAAATGTCATTAGAGACATAGATAATCCTCTTTATACAAAAGGGCACCTAGCGATATTAAAAGGTAACTTAGCGAGCGAAGGTTCCGTAGCCAAAATTAGCGGAGTTAAAAACCCTGTATTAACAGGTCCAGCAAAAATTTTTGAAAGTGAAGAGGATTGTTTAAAATCTATATTGAATAATGATATCAAAGCTGGTGATGTTGTTGTTATTAGAAACGAAGGACCTGTAGGAGGCCCAGGCATGAGAGAGATGTTAGCTCCAACATCTGCAATTGTTGGTCAAGGCCTTGGAGAGAAGGTAGCTTTAATTACCGATGGCAGATTTAGTGGGGGTACTTATGGTTTGGTTGTGGGTCATATAGCCCCAGAAGCAGCTGTTGGCGGAAATATTGCTCTAATAAAAGAAGGGGATTTAATTACGGTAGATGCTGTAAAACAACTAATTGAAGTTGATTTATCTGAAGAAGAATTAGAAAAAAGAAAAAAAGATTGGGTAAAACCTACACCAAAATACAAAAGAGGAATACTTTCAAAATATTCGAAAATCGTAAGCACATCAAGTTTAGGGGCTGTAACTGATTTATAGATCAGTTCAAATTTTATTTTTTAATCAATAAAGCTTTTTATCCTATTTGCTAAGTTTTCCAATCTAGCACTGTATTTTGGTGAGTTGCATTTTTTTCCATTATTGCTATTCATCCACAATGTTTTTACTCCACACCATAATATTGGTTCATCAGGAAAATTTAGCTTAGAGATAACTAGAACTAACTCTTTATTTGATTTAAAAAGTTCTAATTCAAGATCGTAAATTTCTAATCTTTTACCTTCTTTATCTCGACATAAAATATTAACCGCCAAATCAATATCTTCTTCTTCGATTTCGTATTCACCATTTATTTTTACGACAGAATGCAAAAAAGGTTTATTTGTTAAATCTGCTGACTTAGCGATTAAGCTCTCTATATTTTTAGATGGGTTTTCAAATAACACTTATTGATTTAATTAAAACTTTTATGGAACCCTGTTTAAACTCACTATTAAGTGCTCCACCATCACCAAACTTAGAGTGAAGTAGTTGCAGCCTTTTAATTTTAGATGGCTTGAATTTAAATGGAAACCGTACTTTATTAGCTCTAACTGAAGGTTTTAACTCACTAAACGGAATTTGAACATTTGTTGTTCCGAATTTTTTTGTTGGGAATGATTTAATCCATCTAAGACCACCTGGAATAAATTCTGTTAGTCCTAATAAAGCATCTTCACAAGCGACAGCAAATTTAAAAGTTCTTCCTTGTCCATTAATATTTAATTCAAAGGATGAATATTCAGATATGTTTAGAGAGGGTTTATAAATAGGCGATCTACAACTAACAAATCCTCCTGCTTTCTCGACAATATTACCCTTTAATAACAAACCAGAATTTGATATTTCACAATAAGCTGAACTGGATCCACCCATAACAGTATCATTTAACGTTTTCCAACCATCGAACTCCTTTTTTTGGAATAAAAATTTTATCTTACTCATTAAATAATTTAAATTATTAGTAGACTCTAACTAAATTTTTAATTCTTTTGCTGATTCCTGATCACAAAATACTGAAATTTGGTTAATAGATTTTATTAATTTTGATGGTGTTCTATCTGGTGGCTCTTTTTCATCTAATAATCTCTCAAGAGCAATTCTTTTAGAAGCTCCACTAACCAAAAATACTATCATTGAGGAGGATGAAAGGATCCTTGGAGTTAATGAAATTCTTTTTAATCCTTTACCTTCATTAAAAATAACAAAATCATCTACATTATTATTTTCTTGATAAGGGAATAGTGAGGCTGTATGACCATCGTCTCCAAGACCCAATAATGTTAAATCAAAGGTTGGAGGGTTTGATCCACATTTTTCAAATAATTTAGAAATAAATTGATTTTTTATAGCTTCATCATCAGCGTTTAAATCATTAAAAATTTCATAAAAAAAAGCCTTAGATCCAAAATTAGTTAACAATGAATTCTTTAACATTAACGAGTTACTTAATTCTGAATTTGGATCAACGCATCTTTCATCTCCTAAAAAGACATCAACAAAATCCCATTTAAGATTGCTATTAGAAAGCAGTTGATACACAGACTTAGGGGTTGAACCTCCACTTACACAAAATTTGAATCTTTCTTTATTTTTTAAAGTATGAAAAATTTGACTTTCAATAAACTTAAAAACCGCTTTTGATAGTTCTAACTTGTCTTTGTATATGTATATGGTGTATCCATTTTTGACCTTTTCAATCATTTCATCCATTCAGTATGAAAACTACCTTCCTTATCAATCCTTTCATACGTATGAGAACCAAAACAGTCTCTCATTGCCTGAACAAGATTCTGAGGAAGTCTATTGGTTCTATAACTATTCAAATAATCTAAAGTGCTGGATAGACATGGGACAGGTATCCCAGCTTTTGTGGATAGAGAAACTACATTAGCTAAGTTATCTAATCTCGTGGCAATTTCATTATTGAACCAATCATCAAAAATTAAATTTTTCAGATTAGGGTCTTTGTTATAAGCATCTTGAATTTTACTTAATAATTTTGATCTAATTATGCAACCACCTTTCCATATCTGAGCAATTGACGGCATATTCAAACCATAGTTATATACAGAAGAGGCTTCTCTTAAGATATCCATACCTTGGGCGTAGCTAGCGATTGTGGCAAGGACTACAGCATCAAATAAAGGTTTCATTCCATCTGATATATTTCCTAAATCAAAATTATCTATTTCTTTAACTGGAATAGTTTTTTCAATCTCACTACGTTGCTCTTTTAAAGAACTCATTACTCTTGCATTTAAAGATGCATAAATAGTTGGGACTGATACCCCCAGCTCTAAGGCACTTATCACAGTCCATAACCCAGTACCTTTCTGGCCAGCTTTATCTAATATTTTCTCCACTACATCATCTCCAGTTATCTCATCTTTTGTATTTAGACAAATCTCTGTTATCTCAACAAGATAAGAAGCTAATTCATCAGTATTATTCCAAATACCAAATACTTCTGACATCTGTTGTCCATTCATACCTTTGACTCTCTTCATAAGGTCATAAGCTTCTGCGAGTATTTGTTCAATT
>CACGMX010000044.1 GCA_902574405.1 uncultured Prochlorococcus sp.
TGGTTGAAGATAAAAGGATATTCTTTTCCTGAATCACCTAATTGTCAATCTTCATTTAAGGAATTTAACGGAAAGGTTAAATAACCATTCCGAATTCTTTTCGAGCCCAATACTCTAATTTTTACCACTATTTGACCACAATTAACTTTAAGTAATTTTTAAAGTATTCAATTAAAAATTATTTATTGAAATTTTTAACTAAAGTACCAAAATGAGCAAAGGCGTTTTTTGTTTTTGTGAATAGCTTAATTAATGATCAGCACACAATACAAAAAACTATTTTTGATAATGATGAGGGTTATTCAAAGGAAATATTACCAAGAAAGATAATTCAAAAATATAAATTTATAGATTTATTTGCAGGAATTGGAGGTTTTAGATTAGGTTTACAAAGAAATTTTGCTGAGTGTTCTTTTTCTTGTGAATGGGATAAATATGCAGCCGAAACATACTTCGCGAATTTTGGAGAAAAACCTTTTGGAGACATTAATGAACTAAATATAGATTCGCTTGATGATTTTCATATACTTACGGCAGGATTCCCCTGCCAACCTTTTAGCAAGATTGGATTAAGGCAGGGTTTCAAACATAAGACTCAGGGAAATTTGTTTTTTAATATTGTTGAAATCTTAAAAAAGAAAAAACCAATATCTTTCATACTGGAAAATGTTTCAGGGCTACTAAATCACAAAAGTGACAATCAATCGACTTTAGAGATCATGTCTGAAGCCCTTAAAGAACTTGGCTATGAAGTGAATATAGGATTGGTGGATGCGGCTGACTTCGGAGTGCCGCAACATAGAAGAAGAGTATTTTTTGTAGGATTTCTTAAAACTGAGTTTAATAAGCCAACAAATTTCGTATTTCCAAGAGGGAATAAAGAAAAAAAATATATTAAAGATATTTTAGAAAAGGATGCAGAAGGTTACTCTATTTCTGAATATCTTCAGAAATCATATATCTATAAAGACTCATACATGCCTCAAATTGTTGATTTTAATAGTGAAATTATTGCGAAAACATTATGCAGCACTTATCACAAGATTCAGAGACTTACTGGAACATTTATCAAAGATGGAGAAACTGGCCTAAGACTTTTGACTAAGTCAGAATGTAAATCTCTTATGGGATTCCCTTATGACTTCATTGTTCCAGTATCAAGAACTCAAATGTATAGACAATTTGGTAATTCTGTTGTTGTCCCTGTTGTTAAGATGATATCAGAAGAAGTTTATAGGGTTTTGAGTACTAGATATAAAATCTATAATTAATGTCAAATTCAGAACATAAAATTCATTCGAATTTTATATTTTGTAAGTGTGATAAGAAGGAGGAGAAGGTAAAGCTATTAAACCCGCTAGGAAAAAGTTTAGATTTTGATTTTTTTATCTTATAGAGGGTTTATCCCTCTTTTTTTAATGACAGCAAAAACTATCTACCACCACATACCGAGATTTAATTTTTTGGGGTCTGTATTACATGCAAGCTCACACTCGCTTAACTCTTTGACTGAGAGAGCCTCAAGTACTCTTGCCATATCAATAGAAGATAGTTCTCCATTAACGTTCCACTTAAGTGTAGTTTTACGTTGAGGTGTATTTTTTGTTTTCTTCATCATGACTTTTTAAGGTCGGGGATAATTTAATAGCATGATTATTTAAAATTCTCAAATAAAATGTGAAGTTTTTATAAGTTAACGAATTAAATTTATTTATTAAACATCTAGAAATTCAGGTAGCTATTAATTCTCTTTTTAGCTTTTATTGAATAATTGCATTATTAAAATAGATCAAACCCAAATACGTTTAATAAGTTCAGCTTATAGAGGTTATGAGAGTAAGTAATTATACTCACACTTATATTTTTCAATTATTAGATTTGTTTCAAGATTGCATTAGGAAGCGTCTTAGCTAAACAAACAACCGAACAAATGAACGAAACAAAAACAGTTGAGAAGGAAAAAATCGTAGCTGAGAAGCTTAACGGTAGATTTGCGATGATTGGCTTTATTGCCCTTATTGGCGCATATCTAACAACAGGACAAATTATTCCAGGATTTGTATAAATGGATTATTTATCTAAAAGACAGGGATATGTACCCCTAAAGGTGGTTCCTTACATATTCTTTGTTGCAGTTGTTTTAAGCATCACAACAACAACTACATTCGTATAGTTTTTCAAAACTTATATCGTCATGGAAGTCAGCTAGTAGGGATACAGGCTGACTTTTTTAATGGTTGATGAGCAAAAGAATTGGGAGAATTAAATTAAAACCAATAATTAAAAAATAGATAATATATGATTAAAACTTTATTTTTTGAACCGCTATCAACTTATTCCAAATTAGTATCAAATTCAGGTCTAAATTTAATAAGTTTAGAAATTTCTAATTCAAGTTCCTCTTCGGAATTAAAACCTAGTTCAACGAGGGATTCTAGACCTAGTGAATTTTCTCTTTTTAAAATTATTTCCATTTATTATAAGTTTTTTATCTAATACTAAATTTTTATAATTTAAAGAAAATACTTAGTTGTTGATTCAACACCTTTGTCTAATTTAATAATTGACAATCTATTTACAATATAAGAATGAGACCCTTGTTTTATTTATGGAAGAAAAAGGATTTAACTTAACTCAGGGAATGGCTTTGCTACTTTTGAAGCCATTAAACTTGCCTGCTAATTACGTTCTAAATCTAATAATTTACATAACTAACCCAAGAAATAATATTGGTTATTAATTATGCCTCTCGAAGTAAAAAAAAATTAAATGAAAGTTCTCGAAAGTATTGCATCCGATTTAGAACAAAGAATTACCGATGCTTCCATAGGTAATTCTTCTAGGCCAACTATCTTGTTCTGTGGCTGCGATCCTCGACTTAAAAAGGATTTGCATAAACGTGCAAAGCGTGTTGGCTTTACTCCTTCGTACTCAATAAAACATCCATCTATTAAAGTTGAATTGCAGAATTTTGGGAATAGAAAAATAGAAACAGATAGGTTTAAGACAATAACTATGGACTACGAAAACTTTGAATTTATTTGCAGGTATTTAGAGAGTTAAGCATCTTTCAAAGATCTATTTTTGTTCTTGTGTTATTATTGATAAATCTCAGGTAGAGATAAGACTAAGCAATATTGACCAGCTAAAGAATTTTTGAAAAAGAATCCCACCTGCAAGAGTCAAATACTTTCTGATAAACAAGTTGTGTTGATCTATCCAATAGAGCAAATGCAAAAAATGACAATCACTTATTAAGCCTGTGTCTATGACACTAAACAAATAAACAAATGAAAAAACTAAACAAAAAATATGCTGACTTAATGCGCCAAGCGCAACAAGCGACAGGAAGAAAAGAAGCAGTTGGATTAATCCATAAAGCAGCAAAGTTAAAAAATAAATTTGATCAATACGAAATGATGTAGTCTATTTGAAATGCATATGTAAATAAATGAATAAAAGAGGAGCTAAAGGTTATTGGATATCGACTGCAAAAATAATTAATCAAGATTTATTTGATGAATATGTAAATAAAGTTGGACCATGGCTGAAAGAGGTTGGAGGCCAAGTCTTCGCAAAAGATACAGAGCCTCAAGGGAAAGAGAGGACAGAAGATGCTGATTTAGCCGTTATTTGTGAATTTCCTTCCATGAAAGATGCTTTGGAAGCTTATGAATCTGAAGAATATAGAGAACTTTCAAAGCTAAGAAAAGAAGCTACTGAAAATTCTACATTTACAATTATGGAAGGTTTAGATGAGGCGGCAAAGCTGAGAAGAGCAATGGGCAAGTAAGATATCTAAGTTTTCCTACTCGTTATGAAGCGAATAAAGAGTTAGAGTAAGAACAATGGAAGCATTTGATTGGAGATAACTTCACTAGTCCAAAGCAACTATTTATACCTTCATAAAAAAAATTAAAGAAATGACTATTTTTATTGGAAATTTATCTTGGGAAACTGAGGTCGAAGATCTTGAACAACTTTTTAGTAATTATGGAGTAGTTAAAAAATGTTCTTTACCTCTTGATAGAGAAACAGGAAGAAAAAGAGGTTTCGCTTTTGTGGATTTAAATGATCATAATTCTGAAAAAAAAGCTATAGATGATCTTCAAGATGTTGAATGGATGGGGAGAGAGATAAGGGTTAATGAAGCTGAGAAAAGAAACGGACCCAATAATAAAAAAAACTATAAGTTCAATAGAAATAATTAATACTTATTAATTCGTGACTTTTTTAAATGGAAAAAACTAAAACTTGGTTAATTAGAGTATTTGCTGTTGTTCTTGTTTGTGTATGCCTTCTTTTATATCTAAATGTACAGAAGAAACCATCCTTACTTTTTTTGAAACCTAGCATTGAAGATTTGAAATATAAAGAATTAGATAAGAAACGGGCAAATGCAGAATTTGCTGCAAAAAGAGATTATTCGGACTATGAAAAATTTGGAAGTATAATTTTTTGCAATGCTTCATTCAATAGTTGGATTGAATCAGCAAACTTTTCGAAACAAATGGATTTGTACATTTCTGGGAAAGAAGCCGATTTATCACAATGGGATACTGCTATCAAAGATTATGAAAACGAAAGATCAAAATGTAGAGATTTTAATCCTTGAAAAGCTTTCTCTAAAAATAAATTATAAAAAACTACAATTAATTAGAGAATAATCTTAAGGTTGCTATCCTTATTGGCAGGTGACAATTAAGTACTAATGAAAGAATTGCAAGAAAACACTATTGATCAAATAAGAATTCTTCTTAGGTATTTAAGTGAAACGGATCTTTTAAAAAATAGGGATATTCTTATGTGTTTAGATGTAATAGCCAGAGAGTATGGAGGAGAAGTAATAGATAAAAATTAAATGGCGAATTTAGATCAAAAAACAATTTTGCTAGAACAAACTTATGACGAAATTAAAGTCATTTGCAACAAGTTCCAGTATGAATCTGGAGCTACAGATATGGAAGTAAAAACTCTACTAAGAGAACTTGCAAGGGTTTGGGAAAAAGATATTGATGAAGATTACGACATTGATTGGGAGGTATAGCCTATACATTATGGCAAGTGAAGAGCGTAGTAAAGTCTGTCGTTATTGTGGAATCACTGCCCCGCTAGGTCATTGGAGACCATATACTTGGACAGAAAAACACGAAGCAAACTGTCCTAAGAATCCAACATGTGAAGCACCAGATAATTGATCTTTGACCTATGCGTATGGATGCAGTAGGAGTAAAAAACTAGAATTAAAGCTCTTCAATGACCTAGTGACGATTAGAATTTTTCTGCATATTTTTTTTCATGAAACTGAAAATACTCTTCCTCTTTTTCAGATTCTGATAAAGAAGTGAATTTATTAAATACCTCTTTTCTAAAATCTCCTATAGCTTCAAACATTTTGTCATTCCAAACATCCTCTGAGTCTTCATCCTCCCACTCACAAGAACTAGAGTTCCATTTATCCATAAGTTCTAAACCATATGTTTCGTCAATAAGTTCTATCCATTCCTCATCGGTGAAAGTTTCGTTAATAAAAGTTTTACATCCTTCCTGAGCAATTAGAGATATTGATCCAAGATTACCCTTCCAGAAATCCTCAAACTCTATAGTACTTAATATCTTGGAATCATATTTAGTCAGTTCAGAAATCAACCATCTTATTCCTTTCAAGGGAGGTTCATTTTTAGACTCTATATTTAACCCTACTTCATCAAAATGAGTAACAAAAGCCCAACTTGCACCTAAATTATCATCTGACCACTTATAGTCTAAAACATCATTTTTTAAATCTTCATGCGAGTCAAACAGAATATTACCCATTGGAATTCCTAATGAACTAGATGATTCATCTTTTGAATTCTCCTCCAATCTTTTTGTTAATTCGAGCCATCTTGATTTCGCATTATCATTAATCTTTTCAAATCGTACTATTGTAGTAATTGGTTCAGACATAATTAATCTAAAAAGTTAAGAGTATTTTTTCACCCCATTCTCTTTCGTCATCACCATCCTCTTCATATCCTAGATAATTATAAACTCCATTTTCACCTCCCATATCCTTTTTTTTCCCTTCATAATTTTCTTTATAGAAATATCCTTTATATTCCTCACATGCTATCCATTCATCAAATCTTTCAGGTTGATATTGATTTTGTCTAGTAATTCCTATTTTCCTCAAATCAAATTGAACTTCATCTCCATATATTTCTTCAACATAGTGTTCAACACCACAACATTTAAGATTAGTTTGAGTTACATCCCAGCCAAGACATACATATATTCTTGAATTACGCTCAAGATAATTTTCACTGCCTTTAATCTTTATTTTATTAAGATGATCGTTTAGTTCATCACTTAAAATTACTTTTTCTTTTGATTTAAATAAGTTTCCTAAAGTATTCCCATCAGTATGGGTGTAAAAAAATATATTTTCTTTTTCTTCTGAGAAAATCTCGTTTTTTTCAATTCTAAATTTATCTATTATTTTTTCTGAAATTTGATTTAAATAATTGAAATCATATTGTGGCAAATCCATACCTTCATCATCATCCATTTCTTTAATGATTGCAGAAAGGATAAAAAAATATTCGCTGTTAATAAACTTTAGATCCATTGTTCTGATATAAATTTAGATATTATTATAGATTAAATTTTTTGGAACAAACTGCTTGATGTTTTTTCATCCAAGTTTTGCCATTATAAATTTGCTCCTTTTTAATTTTTTAACTCATAAGCTAATGGAAGTCCATACTTTAATCTTTAAAGTATTGATATAGTTATAAGTCTCAATCATGGACTTGTTTTTGCGGTGAGAAAGTTAAAGTATTTTGATTTCTATTATATTTCCAACTCCATTTATAAGGTTTTAATGTTTTAACTTCTTTGTCATAGGAATCGATAAATGTTTCTAAGGATTTATATCGCTCTAGATACCCTGGATGAGTACTTTTCAGTTCAGTATGAGCATCTGTATAATTTTTTTTAGAAAGAAATGTTAATCCTTTTAGACAGGTATCTTTAAGATAACCAGCGTTAATAATCATTCTTGCGCCATTTTGATCTGCTTTGGTTTCGCTTTCCCTAGATAATACCTTTTCGAATAAATCTTTTATTTCATCCTCTTCTTTTTTTAATTCCTCATTGTTTAATTCTTTATTATTTTTATCATTTAGATTTTGATGGTCTTTTATTTTTTTTGATAATTTAATAGATTGCTCAAGATGATCATTATAAATTATATGAGAAAGTTCATGACCAATTAAGCAGCCAAGATAGTTTGTTTTATCTCCATAAGTTTTAAAGGTTGATTTGCTAATCCAAACTACTCCGCTCCAAGCATATGCTTCTATTGAATTATATAAAAATGATTGTTTAGAAAGCTCATTAAGATTAACTTCTTTGAAATCTTTATGCTTCTTATAAGGATTTAAATTTTTAAAATAATAGCAATCATCTTTTTTACATAGACCTAGTTTTTCAGCCTCATATTCCATATAAGCTCCGCTGCCTATAGAAAATGGTATTTCTTCATAACCAAGATTATTTTTTAAGGCAATTTTATCAACTATTTTTTTTATAGTTTTATATTCTTGAGGCATAAAGTAGGTTGAACTATCTTTAATGTAGTTAGTGGCAATTACAACTAAAAAAATAAAAAAAGAATATTTTGAGAATAATTTCAAAGTTTCTATATATTTTTTTTTCATAAAATAGTTTGAGTCAAAAAAGGAAATAGCTTCCCATTATTTTAGATCAACTGTCAAACAATTTCTTTGAGTAGACTTTGTTAGCAATTAGAGCAGTTTCTTCAACAGTAAATACAGATGAGGGTTTCCAATCTTGTTTTAACTAATTATTACTGGCAACTAATTTTCCCTCAAATTTCCCTCAAATAAATCTTTATTAGTCCGAATTCGTCCACATTTTTTTCTCTAAATGTCCTGATATAACTATAAGTCTCAATTATAGCCTTGTTTTAGCGGGTTCTTTGGGAGCACTAGGTCGCAGGTTCGAATCCTGTCGCCCCGACTCTAATTATCCAAGTCATAGACAGGTTACCCAGCCTGTCTTTTTTATTATTTA
>CACGMX010000045.1 GCA_902574405.1 uncultured Prochlorococcus sp.
TTTATCTATTTGGTTTATTCTTCAATTTAGAAATACCCAAATTACTATCATTTATTGAGATATTAATTTTTCAAACATTTTTAATAGTTAGTTCAAGAACTTTTATAAAAGATTTAGTTTTAAAACTGAAAAATGATAACACTAACAAAGTTGCTATATTTGGTGCTGGTGAAGCTGGTTCCCAATTATTAGCTTCATTAACACTTTCAGGAAATTTAAATGTAGTCGCTTTTTTTGATGATAATAGAAGTCTATGGGGGAGAAGAATTAATCAAGTACCAATTTATGCTCCTTCAAAGATAAATGAATTAAAAGTTAATTTTAAAAAGATATTTTTAGCAATACCATCCTTAAGCCTTAAACGGAGGAGAGAGATAATCAAGATTCTTCAAGAACTTGAAATTCCTACACTGGATATCCCATCTGTTGACGATTTAACCTCAGGAAAAACAAAAATTAATTCATTTAGACCTATACCAATTGATGAATTACTTGGGAGGGATACTATTGAAGCTCAAAATGATTTAATGGAAGTGGCTATTAAAAATAAAATAATATTAATTTCTGGAGGTGGTGGATCAATAGGAAGTGAATTATGTAAACAAGCGATGAGATATAAGCCTAAAAAAATTATTTTTGTAGAAATAAGCGAAGTTAATTTATATAAAATAAACGAAGAATTATCCAATTTAAATAAGGATAATATTTCACTTGTTCCAATATTGGGTTCAAGTTGTAATTTTAGATTAGTGAATAATTTGATATCTTCGCATAAAGTTCAGATTATTTTTCATGCAGCTGCTTACAAACATGTACCTCTTGTAGAAATAAATCCTATTGAAGGTATTAAAAATAATATCTTTTCCACTCAAACTATATGCAAGGCATCAGTAGAAAATAATATTGAAAAGTTTATTTTAATTTCTACTGACAAATCTGTTCGTCCAACAAACATAATGGGAACATCTAAAAGAGTTGCAGAATTAATAGTACAGGCCTATGCAGAAGAAGAATCAGTAAAATCAAAAGAAAATATAAACTACCAGAAAACATTATTTTCAATGGTTAGATTTGGAAATGTGCTTGGTTCTTCTGGTTCTGTAGTACCTAAGTTTAAGAAGCAAATAGAAAATGGATGTCCAATTACAATCACTGATCCAAATATAATTAGATATTTCATGACTATTAAAGAAGCAGCGCAACTTGTAATTCAGTCATCAGTTCTATCTGAAGGCGGTGATATTTTTTTATTAGACATGGGTAAGCCCGTTAAAATTATTGACCTAGCGAAACAAATGATAAATCTGAGTGGGCTATCAATAAAAACCACAAAAAACCCTACCGGAGACATTGAAATAATTTATACTGGCCTTAGACCAGGGGAAAAATTATTTGAAGAACTACTAATTAATGCAGAGTCAAAACCCACATCTAATCCAAGAATCTTTAAAGCATTTGAGAATTCAATTAAATTAGAAATTTTAGAAGAAAAAATAAAAGATCTTCATGAAAGATCAAGAAATTATGATGTTGAAAAAAGTTTAGATATTCTTCAAGATTTAGTTCCAGAGTGGGAGAGAATGAAAAACTAAAATATTATTAATTTATTTCGTGATATGTTTATTTTATCTTTTTTTATTAAAAAAATAGAAGTATAAATTATTTAAGGAATTATAATCATTCTTCCAAAAATAGTAATTAATTTCTTAGTAATTAATTTGTTTAATTGATATTCTGATAAATTAATATTTCTATCACTTAAAAAAGGTGAACTAGATTTAAAGTCAAGGTCAAAAGAATCAAACGTTGGCTTTCGAACTTTCTAACAACTTACTAACTAACAATATTAATAAAATCAATAACTAAAATTATTTGAACTACTCCCACTGAATAGTGGTGGCGTCATAAAACATTGATTTATAAAGCAATATAAAACACTTTCTAACAAGTTTCTAACTATTAACTTTGTTTGTGAGTACGAAGGGAACTATTGAAACTCAATACTATCAACGTGTTAGTGAAAAGGCGATTGAAAGGTTTCTTACGCTTTAGCAGATGACCCCTTTTTATTGCTAATAGCACTCGAAATAAGCACGTATATCACTCCAACGATTCCACCTAAAACTATAGATAGGGCAACTTGTCGCTTCGACTTTTTCAGGGATTTAACATCAGAAAGTTTCACATCAACCTCAACCCATCTATTGGGATTAAATTTTGCAACGGCTTCTAATGCGTTTCTTAATTGAGACGAGGTTAAATCGCTTTCAAGTGAAGCAATCTCTTCTTTAGTCTGTATGTAACCATCAGCTCTTAACAATTTATCTTCATAAGAACGGTTTACCATTTGTGCTATCTCTTTATCAATGGCTTTATAGCCACGCAGATAAAAAGGGATATTATTTGAATTTACACTCAATGAAACTGAGTTTTTTGAACTTCTAGATAAAGAATTCGCATCAAGTATGTTTGTTTCTATCCCTAATTCTTTTGCGATAGCAGACTTCTCGCGCAAGTATTGAATGCGTTTCTTATATCTATCGATTTGATTTTCTTCAATAAGACTTAATTTATTGCTTAGTTTTTCTATATTTCGCGAATTTCGAATATCAATGGTTTCAGCCAAATTGTTAATATTGGCTTGTTTAACATCTTTTATGTTTAAAAGGATTTGGCGAGTGGCTTCATTTAATAACCGTTTACCCTCTAAAGCATCGCGCCACTTAAAATAAAATGTATAATCCTGTCCTTTTTTTCTTGGACCCCTTAATTTAAAAGCTTTAGCAAAATTAATTAATTCTCTTTGCTTACCGACTTCGTCTAAATCTTCAATTGATTTCTGTACGAATTCACTTTTGCTTACAGCATAAATCATTTCTTCGTAGTCGTAAAACTCTGAAATAAACATTTTAAAAACTGAAGCACTATCGATGATATAGCTACCACTATTATCAATCAAATCGTTCATCGATAACAAATCGTTCAACTGTGTATATTGTGTAAAAACTGATTGCTTCCCACTTCGAATAGGTGTTGTGACTTCAAAATAGTTAGGTTTGACAACACTAAAGACAACACCAATCACCGCCGAAACAAAAGTTGTTGCTATGATTTTCCATTTACCGACCCATAAGGTCTCGAAAAACTCAAACAAGTCGATTTCGTCATCGTATATTGGTCGAACCTCAGACATGTGAGCCCTCCATCATTACTATGATTTTGCTATTAGCTGAAAATTTTTTATATAAATACTCTAAATCTATTTCTTCATTTTTAAAGACTCTAGAATAAAAGGGCATATTTTTTTTGTTAGTGAAACGATTATAAATCTTTATTTAAGAAATATCTACAATAGGTATCAATTTAATCTTCTTTTTATTTTAATTTATAAATAAAACAACCTTAAATTTTGTTTTCAATTTAATTGTAGTTTTTTAATAAGTAACCATCAATTTTATAGGCATATTACAATGATTATGAAAATGTAAAAATCAATAAAGTTTTTATTCTTACATAATTTTAAGTAGTTAGCCCTTTTAAAGACTGGATTACAAAATTTTGATTTTCTAAAGATAGTTTTGGATAAATTGGTAAACTTATAGCCTCTTGGTAATATTTTTCTGCATTAGGAAAATCACCTTTTTTGAAGCCTAATTTACTGTAGTATGGATGTAAATGTATTGGGATATAGTGCAGATTAACTAATATCCCTAGTCTTCTAAGTTGACTGAAAATCTCTGGGTGTTTAAGTCTACTTTCACCATTATTAATTCTAATTACATATAAATGTCTAGAAGATTTAACATAATTCCTTTGCTTTGGAATTCTTAATGGAAGGCTTGATAAATCTCTATTATACTTTTGCGCAATTTTTTCCCTTTTATCGATAAATTCATTTATTCTTTTTAGTTGGCTTATCCCAAGTGCAGCCTGTATATCAGTCATTCTGTAATTAAATCCAAGATAAATCTGTTGGTAGTACCAATCTCCATGTGATTCTGACAACATTTCACTTTTATCTCTTGTGATTCCATGTGATCTAAAAAGTCTAATTTTCTTTGCCAACTCAGAATTATTTGTAGTTACTATTCCACCTTCGCCAGTAGTAATAATTTTTACAGGATGAAAACTAAAAATGGTACAAGAAGAATACTTACAACTACCCACAGGATATTCCTTGTATTTAGCCCCAATTGAATGTGAGGCATCTTCGATAATCTTAAAATTATATTTTTTGCTAAGTAAATAAATTTGCTCCATATCAGCAGAATGTCCACATAAATGTACTGGTATAACAATCTTTGGAAGTACATTATTTTTTTTAGCTTCAATTAACTTTTTCTCAAGTAATATTGGATCAATATTATAAGTTTCAGCATTAATATCAACAAAATCTACATTTGCCCCGCAATACCTCGCACAATTTGCTGAAGCGACGAAACTTATTGGACTAGTCCACAAATAATCATCCTTATTTAATCCAAGAGCTAAACATGCTAAGTGTAATCCTGCTGTAGCACTAGTAACTGCTATAGAAAAAGAAGAAGAGGATAGTTCACTTACCTTTTTTTCAAATTCAGGTATTTTAGGGCCCTGAGTCAAAAAATCTGATTTAAGAACATCTACAAGGCTATCAATATCGTCTTTATTAATATCTTGTTTACCATAAGGAATCATATTTCAGCAAATTAGTCCGTATTTTTTGTTTATCCAATTTTTCAATTCGTCTATGGCCATAACATCAGAATTATCTTTAGAATTGTATGAGAAATTACGATCAACTAATTTACCATTCCCAATTCTATTGGGATCTTTTGACCATTCATGTATTGATGGAAGAATCTTAAAAAAGTTTTTATATTCATATGTAAAAGGAGCATCCTCAATTCCAATCATTTGCTCATGTAATTTTTCACCAGGTCTTATGCCTATCAATCTTTGTTCAATACTTTGATCAATAGCTTTTGCAATATCCGTAACTTTCATTGAACTTATTTTTTTTACATATATTTCTCCTCCAACCATATCGGAAAGAGCATCCCATACAAGTTGCACGCCCTGTTCTAGGGTAATCATGAATCTTGTCATTCTGCTATCGGTTATTGGAAAGAACCCTTTTTCTCTGCAACTTAAAAATAATGGTATTACAGAACCCCTTGAGCCCATAACATTCCCATACCTTACTACAGAAAATTGAGTTCCATTACTTCCTGAGTATGAATTACCAGCAATAAAAAGCTTATCAGAAACTAACTTTGTAGCACCATAAAGATTGACAGGACTACTTGCCTTATCTGTAGATAAAGCAATCACTTTTTTTATATTACAGTCAATACTAGTGTCAATTATGTTCATGGCCCCATTTATATTTGTTTTTACGCATTCAAAAGGATTATATTCAGCAGTAGGAACTATCTTTGTGGCAGCTGCATGGATAACATAATCGATTCCATTAAGAGCCCTTTTTAATCTATCTTTATCTCTAACATCGCCAATAAAGAATCTTACCCTACTATCATTTTCATATTTTTTTGCCATCTCCCATTGTTTCATTTCATCTCTAGAAAAGATAACCAATTTTTTTAGATTAAATTTTTCAAGTGTCATTTTCACAAAGGCATTCCCAAAAGAGCCTGTACCACCTGTTATTAAAATTGATGAATTTTCTAACACACTATTTTCTCAATTTAGTATTATTTTAAATCTTTAGTTAATCAATATTTGAATATATTAAGTTTAGGGAGAGAATATTTTATGAAGTTAAAAAATAAACAGATTTTTTAATAATCAATATCAATCAACAAATTGAGGATGCACATCACCGTTATAAAAAGGATGTTTTTTAATGAGGCATTTATATATAGCTTCAACATCTGAGAAATCTGTAGATTTAAAAGTACTTTCAAATTCCCGAAGAGAATCTAATTCTTTTTTAATAACACTTGAATCATTTTTTGATTTTGAAGTAACCCCTACTATTTCTATAGGGATATAATCTGAGAAAAACTGATTGAATATAATTTCTACTCTATTAACGTGATAATCGGAAGTTATAACAACTAACTTATTAATTCCCAGTTTTTTTACTAATCTAAGAGAAAAATAAGCATCACCAACTGTATCCCGAGATTGTGGTAAAACTATTATTTTTTTGGGATTTATATCTGAAATCTTTATTATATAATCTTTTACTACATCACAAATACGATATTTGCAATCATGCCTATAAGCCCAACCACTTGTAATTAAATATTGGAATTTATTAGTTTTGAATAATTGAACAGATAAATTTGCACGGGCTATTGACTCATCTTCCAACATGCCACTTTTAGACATCAAATGAGATAAAACAACTATTGATTGCATATTAATTAAGTTTCTAAATTAAAGTGCTTAAATGTCACCTGTTCACCTCTTTTTGCTGGCTTTATACATTTTTTACCTATTATTTTTTCATAATACTTCGGATCCAAACCAAATCCTGGACGTATTCTTCTAATATTTTTTTTACTCAAAATTTCGCCTTCTTTTACATCCTCAACAAAATAAATTGATCTTCTAAAAATCTTATTTGACTCCTCATATTTTGAACGTTTTAAGTTTCTAGATCCCAAAGCTGAAAAAGCTGATTTAGTTTCAGTAACGAGAGAATTCATTTCTTCTGGTTCCAGTGAAAAACTACTATCAACTCCACCATCACTTCTATTTAAAGTAAAGTGTTTTTCAATTATCGTTGCACCAATAGAAGTTGCTAATAAACTTGCAAGATTACCAAAAGTATGGTCGGATAATCCTACTTCAAGATTAAACTCTTTTTTTAATATCAAAATTGAATTGAGGTTAGCCTCGGATATTGGAGTTGGATAACTACTAATACAATGAAACAAGGCAATAGAATTATTTCCTGCTGATTTAGCTGTTTCAATAGCGTTTCCGATTTCGTCTAAAGAAGCCATGCCCGTTGACATTAGTATGGGCTTATTTTTAGATGCAATATATTTAATTAAAGGCAAATCAACTATTTCGAATGAAGCAACTTTGAAAGCAGGAACATCTAGAGCTTCCAAAAGATCTACAGCACTTTCATCAAAAGGTGATGAAAATAAGGTCACATTATTTTTTCTGGCGAAATCAAAAAGTTCTTTGTGCCATTCATATGGAGTATAAGCCTCACTATATAAACTATAAAGAGATCTATTTTTCCATAGTCCCTCCTTAATAAAAAAATCATCTTTATCGACTTCAATTGTCATAGTGTCTGGAGTATAAGTTTGAATTTTTACTGCATCTACACCAGAATGCTTAGCCGCAAGAATTGATTCTTTGGCTCTATTTATTGAGCCATTATGATTAGCTGAAATTTCTGCAATTATGTAAGGAGGAAATTTAGCTGAGATTTTTCTATTATTAATAGAAAAAGGGTATTTACTCATAATGTAATCCTTCTTCATAGAGCTTATCAATCTCTTTACTTATTTTAGAACTCCAACCCGAAAAATTTTTAGGAAGGTCACTTTTTTTGTGATAGGTACCTATGCCTTTCTGTTTCTTGGTAACCCATTTTTTTAATAAAAGAGAATCCAAAATATCTAAAAATAAATTTTCTATCTCAATTTTTAACACATTATAGGTTTTTATAAATGTATCGTCTTTTTTATTAAAATTGACATATTTTTGAGCCACAATAGGACCTGTATCAATTCCCTTATCAACAATATGAATAGATACTCCAGAAGGAGTTTTATCATAAAAAGACCAAAAATTAGGATGCGAACCTCGATTGTAGGGTAAATAAGAAATATGCAAATTAAAGATTGGGCACTCACATTTTTCTATAATTTCACTTTTTAGAATATAGCGATAACCATAACTAACGACAAAATCATAACCAGTTATTTCACTTATCTTTTTATCTGTATAGTCAACAATACAATTTTTGTTAATAATGGAATCAATAATCTTAGTTTCA
>CACGMX010000046.1 GCA_902574405.1 uncultured Prochlorococcus sp.
AATTAAAATTTAAATGTGGCGATACTTTAGCTGTTTGCGATTTAAGAGGGAAATACAAAGAAAAATTTTCTTATTCTGAGCTGGCTGATTTAATAACTAAAGTCTCTTTTTCTTTTAAAAATTGTGGTTTAGTAAAGGGAGATGCAGTTACTGTAATATCCGAAAATTCACCAAGGTGGCTAGTCGTAGATCAAGGCTTAATGCGTTTGGGAGCTATAAATGCAGTGAGAGGTATAAATTCTCCAGCAGTAGAATTAGACTATATAATTGAACACTCTAATTCAGTAGGTCTAATAGTTCAATCTAAAGATATTTGGCTAAAGTTAAACAACAAAGAGGAATTAAAAAAAAGACTGAAATTTATAATCAATTTAGAAGATGAACAATTTGAAAGTTTAATAAGTTGGAGTAAATTTATAAGTTCAGCAGAAAAAGAAAATTCACATAAAAATAATCTTGAAAAATATAATCCAGAAATTGATGACATTGCTACTATTCTTTACACTTCTGGGACAACAGGAAAACCTAAAGGTGTCCCCTTGACTCATGCAAATTTTTTACATCAAATAATCAATTTAGCCTATATTGCTGATCCAGAACCTGGGACTTCTGTATTAAGCGTGCTGCCTATCTGGCATTCCTATGAGAGGAGTGCTGAATACTTCTTTTTTTCATGTGGTTGTTCTCAATACTATACAATTCCAAAATTTCTGAAAGATGATATTACACAAATAAAACCTGTTGTCATGGCTACTGTACCAAGACTATGGGAGGCAATACATGATGGTTTTTTTCAGGCGTTGAAAAAAATGCCTTCAAAGAAGCAAAAACTTATTAAGTTTTTGATACGTAATAGTTCAGTTTTCAAAAAAAGTCTAAGAAAGATAAGAAATATAGATATCAATCAGATAACTTTTAAATCAAAAATCCCCTTACTGGGTTCTGTTATTAGTCGATATACTTTACATAAATTAACTACTATTTTTTTATGGCCGACTATTCTTAGACAACTATGCGGAGAAAAACTGAAATTTCCCATTAATGGCGGAGGTGCATTGCCTGAACATGTGGATCTTTTTTTTGAATCTTTAGGTGTAGATGTTTTGGTGGGATATGGACTCACAGAGACTAGTCCAGTATTAACTTGTAGGAGAAGAGAATTAAATGTTAGAGGATCATCCGGTCAGCCTCTAGCATTTACTGAAATCAAAATAGTGAATGATGATAAAAAAAAGATTCTGAATTTCAGAGAAGTTGGAAGAATTCTTGTTAAGGGACCACAAGTAATGAAAGGTTATCTTAAAAATGAATCAGCTACAAAAGATGTTTTATCCAAGGATGGTTGGTTTGATACTGGTGATTTAGGTTTTCTAATACCAAATGGTTCTCTCTTTATAACTGGAAGAGCCAAGGATACAATAGTATTATCAAGCGGTGAAAATATAGAACCGAATCCGCTAGAGACTGAAATCCTTAGTTCTGAATTTATTAACCAGATTCAACTAGTAGGACAAGATAAGAAATGTTTAACAGCTCTTGTAGTGCCTAATGTCGAATTGGTTAAAAGCAAGTTTTTGGAAGAAGACCTTTCAAAATTAAACCTAAATAAGAATATTGGTACATTTTTTAAATCACAAATTAATAATTTGCTTAAAAGTCGATTAGGAGCAAGATCAGAAGAACAAATATTAGATTGTTATTTTGTTGAGGCCTTTACTTTGGAAAATGGTTTGTTAACACAAACTCTTAAACAAAAAAGAAAAGAAATAGAAAAAAAGTATTCATTACAAATAGAAAATATGTATGAAAACAAATTTAGTAAGAAAATTTGAGTTGTTCTATCTATATTGAATAGGTAATTTAATTTTTTATGGAAACAAAAAACTCAATATCTATAAAGCGCTCAATAGCTATTAAAGCCGTAGTTACACCAACTTGGAAGGAAGATGCTGAAAAAGAATTAAGTAAAGCAATTTCAAACATTGACCAGCAATTATCACAACTTGAGCAGGAGGGACAGCAAATAGTAAATAATATTAGATCTCAGTCTGTTAACCCTTTAGATCCAAGAGTTCAAGAACAGGTAAGTCAAGTGCAACAACAAGTCGCAGCAAAACGAAATGAAATTGAAGAACAAAAAAGAAATCTACTTCAACAACAGATTCAAGTTCGCGAATTAAAAATGGATGAAATTGTTGATCAAGGACAAGTGGATAGTTTCTGTGATGTCACTGTTGGCGACAATCTTATTGAAAAAATGCAAGTCTCGATAACAGTTAAAGATGGAGTTATTCAATCTATAGATAATAATTAAAGAGAAGATTTAGTATTTTTTATAAAAATAAGTAAAGCTTAATTTCGAAAAGTTTTAAATTCTAATCGATCTAAATTATTACTTTCTTAAGTTTTAAGAGTTTCCACCGTGAACATGATTTCGTATAATTAAAACAAGAGTTTAAAGGGTTCTTAATCATAAAAACTTTAGGAAGTTTGGTAGAAATCCCTTGAAACTTATGCAATAACAATTTTCTTATGTCTCACGAAATATTCATGCCTGCCTTGAGTTCTACTATGACAGAGGGCAAGATTGTGGAATGGTTGAAAAATCCAGGAGATAAAGTTGAAAGAGGTGAATCTGTCTTGGTTGTTGAATCTGACAAGGCAGATATGGATGTTGAATCTTTTCAAGATGGATATCTTGCGGCTGTTTTAATGCCTGCCGGCAGCACTGCACCAGTAGGAGAGACTATTGGCCTTATTGTAGAAAATGAGGATGAGATAGCTTCTGTTCAAGAACAAAATAAAGGAAATCAACCCGAAGTCTCAACTTCAGACCAACTTGACTTGGTAAGTAATAAAACTGAAGAAAAACCAGTAGTCCAGACTGAAAATATCAAGAAAGAAGCTGAAGAAGTCGTCTTAAAGAGTGAAAAGCCTATCTCATCTTTTAATGTCGATCAAATTAATGCCGCAACAAGTAATGTTTCTTCGAGGATAATCGCATCTCCAAGAGCTAAAAAACTAGCCTCTCAAATGGGTGTTGATTTAGCAAAGGTTCATGGATCTGGCCCTCATGGAAGGATTCAAGCCGATGATATTTTAAAAGCTAATGGCCAACCTGTTTCTATACCATGGATAGGAGAAGGTGGTTCTCCTGCAAGTACTCCTGGTTCAAATTTGAGAGTTGAAAGTAAACCAGAAACTTCAGGAAATAGTTTTGGTAATCCTGGAGAAACAGTTCAATTTAATACTCTTCAAAAAGCAGTAAATAAAAATATGGAATCTAGTTTAGATGTTCCATGTTTTAGGGTGGGTTACTCCATTAATACAGATAAATTAGATAATTTCTACAAAAAGGTAAAACAGAACGGAGTTACTATGACTGCTTTACTTGTAAAGGCAGTTGCAAAGACACTAAAGAAACATCCTCAAGTTAACTCAAGCTTTTCAGAAAATGGAATTTCTTATCCAGAAAATATAAATATTGCTGTTGCTGTTGCAATGGAAGATGGGGGACTAATAACTCCAGTATTAAAAGAACCATGCAATACTGATTTATTTGAATTATCTAGGGAATGGAAAGATCTCGTAAAAAGATCGAGATCAAAACAATTAGAACCAGATGAATACTCAACGGGAACATTTACCTTATCTAACCTTGGTATGTTTGGTGTTGATAGATTTGACGCAATTCTTCCTCCAGGTACCGGTGCTATTTTAGCAATAGCATCATCGAAACCAACCGTTGTTGCTAATAGTGATGGTTCAATATCTGTTAAAAAAATAATGCAAGTAAATCTAACAGCTGATCATAGAGTGATCTATGGAGCTGATGGAGCTTCATTCTTAAAAGACTTATCTTCCCTGATTGAAAATGAACCAGAGACTCTTGTCTCCTAAATTTAATTGATTTCTCAAATTAATAATGAAGAAAGAGATTATAAGCTTGAAGCTTATGATTATTTACTTGATCCTTCATTAATTGCTAGTAAACCTTCTGCAATTAGGCATGAATCAAGATTGATGATAGTTAGAAATAGTGTTTTAGAAGAAGACTGCTTAACTAATAAATTTACCAAGAATCTTTTAGATGAATTTAGAGAAGGGGATCTTGTAGTTGTAAATAATACTAAAGTTATGAAAGCTAGGTTAAAGATTGAATTAGAAAATAAGAAATTAGTCGAATTATTAGTTTTAGAAAGATCCCATGAATGTGTTTGGTTATGTTTGGCAAAGCCAGCGAAAAAGTTAAAAATAAATAGAAAATTAAAATTAAAATCTCCTTTAGCACAAGATATTAATTTGATTGTTGATGGAGTTGATGAAGAAACTGGCGGGAGATTTATTAAATTTCCGAAAAATATAACTTGCCTCAATTCAATGAATGAACTTCTTGATAAATACGGGAAAATCCCTCTCCCTCCTTATATAAAAAATTTAGAAGAAGAATCTTTTCATGAGAAAAGTTATCAAACTGAGTATGCAACTAATCCTGGGGCAGTTGCTGCACCAACAGCTGGTTTACACTTAAGCAAAAGTCTTATTTCCAATCTTAAAAAAAAAGGAGTAATAATCTTACCGATAACTTTGCACGTGGGTTATGGAACATTCAAACCAATTGATCAAGAAGATTTAAGTAACTTAGAACTTCATAAAGAATGGGTAAGTGTTAATAAGGAAGTAGTGGAGGAAATAAAAAGAATAAAGAAAACAGATAGAAAAATAATTGCTATTGGTACAACTAGCGTAAGAGCTCTTGAAAGTTGTTATTCTCACGAAATTAATGACTATATTCCCATAGCGAAGTACGTGGATTTAGTAATTAAGCCAGGTTATAAATTTAAGGTAGTTGATGGATTATTAACTAATTTTCATCTTCCTAAAAGTTCATTATTACTTTTAGTAAGTGCAATGATTGGTAGAGAAAGATTATTAGATTTGTATAAAAAAGCCATAAAAGAAAAATTTAGATTTTTCTCTTATGGCGATGCGATGTATATTTCACCAGATTCATTACTGGAGAAAAAATAGATTTAGGCTTTGACGGGTTCTTGAATGATTCCGCTTGGAACTTCAGTAAACATAATTGATGATAAATATCTCTCTGCTAAATCAGGTAGAACAACCACAATAGTTTTCCCCGCATATTCATCTTGTTCAGCTAATCTAACAGCAGCAGCAGCAGCGGCTCCACAAGATATTCCGACTAATAGACCTTCTTCTTTTGCTAATCTAAGAGCCATTTCAATTGATTCGTCATTTGTCACCTGTTCCACCTTATCAACAATTGATAAGTCAAGGTTCTTAGGAATAAATCCTGCTCCAATCCCTTGAATTTTATGGGGTCCGGATTTAACCTCTTCTCCATTCATTGTCTGTGTAATAACAGGACTGTGTGATGGTTCTACAGCTACAGAAGTAATATTTTTGCCCTTTTCTTGCTTAATGTATCTTGAAACTCCTGTAATTGTGCCGCCAGTCCCAACCCCTGCAACTAAGACATCAATTTCACCATCGCAATCATCCCAGATTTCTGGTCCAGTAGTTTTGAAATGAATTTCAGGGTTTGCTGGATTGTCAAATTGACCTGGCATGAAATATTGAGAAGGATTACTTTCTGCAATTTCTTTAGCCTTAGCTATTGCTCCAGGCATACCTTTAGATGCTTCTGTTAAAACAATTTCAGCACCCAACACTGCCATAACCCTTCTTCTTTCAATTGACATGGATTCTGGCATTGTAAGGATGAGTTTATAACCTCTTGCTGAAGCAGTAAAAGCTAGAGCAATTCCTGTATTTCCAGAAGTTGGCTCAACAATAGTTTTGTCTTTTGTAAGCTTCCCACTTT
The DNA here is from genome assembly GCA_902574405.1 of uncultured Prochlorococcus sp. Classification (GTDB taxonomy): domain Bacteria; phylum Cyanobacteriota; class Cyanobacteriia; order PCC-6307; family Cyanobiaceae; genus Prochlorococcus_A. Next base: position 5,849 of record CACGMX010000046.1, read on the forward strand.
TCTCTGCATCCCAGATCATGTTGGCGCCAATCCTGCATTTGACACTGTAAGCAGGGTTTCTACCTTCAATTTTTGCAAGTACTGTAGCTTTCGCGTTTTTAGTAACTGATTTTAATTTTACTAATGGAGTGTTTCCAATAGCAAAACTATTGTCCTCATAAATTTTTGCCATTTATATATTGAGAAAATATATATTAATATTAACTATTATTCAGAAAAAGAGTATATAAGTTTCTATACGGTAAATACTAGGAATTTAGAAATTATTTAGTGCTTCAGAAAAGCGTTTCCATAATTGATCTTGGTCTTCTAATCCAACAGATACTCTAATAAGGTGCGACGGTATACCAAAACTTTCAGCCCAATCCAACTCGTCATAATGAGCTAGTAAAACATAAGGACAAACTAGAGTAAATTTTGTACCTAAACTAGGTCCTTTAGATACTTGTAGAGAATCATAAAATTTTTTAGCTTTGTTTAATCCTCCATTTAATTCAAATGATAATAAGCAGCCGTATCCTCCATCAGAAGTGAGTAAAGAATTAAAATTTGGACAATTTTCAGGATGGAAAATTTTTTTAATCTCGCTATGGGTCTCTAATCTTTTTTTTAATTCTAAACATGCTTTATTTTGTTCAAAAACTCTTTGATTTACATCTCTACTAACTTTCTCTAGATAAACTGTATCTCCATCGGAAAGTGTTGGAAGATTAATCTCGTTTAATGCATTTCTAAATTGATCAATCCATTTGCTTTTTGGATTTAGTATTAATGATCCTGCAAGAATATCACCACTACCTGAAAAAATTTTTGTAAGTGAAGTAAAAACTATATCTGCATGTTCTAGGGAATTTATATTTAAATTTGAACCAATTGTATCGTCAACAATTAAAGGAATATTTAACTTTTTTGCTATTTTTGAAATTTTTTTAATGTTTACACATTTGAGCATTGGATTACTCGGTAGTTCAATAATTAATGCTGATGGATTTATGCTTTTGATTTCAAATTCAATATCCTCGCAATTTTCTTCTGTAATTAACTTTGCTCCATGAAAGATATTCATTGGTAATTTAAGTACATCTACATATGGAAAACCAATTTGGAGTGTTGGTTTAGCTGGAAATAATTTATATATGATTTCTAATGATGTGTGCAATGCAGACATTCCAGATGAAGTTAAGTGAATATCATTAGAGTTAATTTTTGTAGATTTAGAAATTCTATTTTTTATTCTTTGAGAACATTCATTTACGTAAGATTTTGGAGGGCAATCTTCAAGACCTAATTCTATAGCAGCAGCCCTTGAAGATAGGCCAAGACCAGTATGTTGCCAAAAAGATTTCGCATAAATACTTCCCTCTTTTTCAGTTATTAAGAAAGCTAAATTATCTCTTTTTTCTATAAATGAGAATTGTTCAAAAGTATTTCTATCAATGTATTTTTTTGCTTTAAAGGCTATGCTTTCATTCGGATATGGCCAGATACTTTTATTGTTGTAGTAATTTTCCTTTTTTACTTTTTCGCATAATCTTTTCACTATGGCGTTTAGCCCGAATCTTGGATAAATGGACTTCAATAAATTCATGCATTCTTGATTTTTTTCCTCGTAATTTATTACATCATTCCAAGTTGGTAATGCTACAGAAACAGCATGAATACTATCAGGAATAGAATATCCCAACTCTAAATTTTTCCATATAGGGTTTTTAAGTAAATCTCTCAATTTTCAGAATTTATTTAAAGCAAATAATATATCTGAGATTAAATC
>CACGMX010000047.1 GCA_902574405.1 uncultured Prochlorococcus sp.
AAACGAATTACTTTGTATTTAGTTCAGTTTCATACACAGCTAATTGCTCTATAGCGATTAGTAAGCGTTTCATTCAACTACCCATTCAATTTCTGTACAAACTCCATACTACTTTTTTTAGATAAAGTACCTATACTTAGTTTTTTATTTAAAGGTTATTATTTTCAGCAAATAACACTTTAAAAAAAATGATGAAACTTGCTATCGTTTTCTTACCAATTGTCTTTGCAGTTATATGGATGCTGTTTATTGGGTTAAGAATAAATAAAAGAGATGAAAATAAAAAATTAATTAATTACTAATTGATTGACATTCGATCTAACATAGAGAGATAAAACCCTCTTTTTTAATGCGTAAATTATTAATACCTTTATTAGTTGCTTTTGCTTTACCCACTACTGTTAATGCTTCAGGCTTTTGGGTGTTAACTACTACAGTTAAAAAACCAGCAGCTTTTAAAGAATATGTTCAAGAATTTAAACCTTGGCTTAAGTCAGTAGGAGGAACTTTAGTTATGAAAGATTCTGATTCTCAAATTGTTGAAGGTAGAGGGGGAAAACTATCAGTCGTTATTTCATTCCCCTCAAAGCAAGCTGCGATAGATGCTTACAATAGTTCTGAATATCAAGAGCTAACTAAGAAACGCCGGGCAAGTACAAAGAAAACAAACCTCATAATAATGGGATTAAATAAATGAAACGATTACTAATTGCACCACTTAATTAATGGCTAGGTCTTACTGGTTGGTTAATTCAAATAGATCAAAGGTAAAAAGGTTTATCGAAAATACAAATAATAAAGACCAATTTTCTAAATATATTTTTATTGATTCTGGTAAGGTTACTTCTACTTGGGGTAAAGAACCGCCAGTAATGACCAAACGAGAAGAATTAAAAATTGAAAAAGCTAGAGATGAATATAAAAAACTACTTTCTCAGGGTTGGAGAAAGACACCGCCAGTTTGGGGAAATTAAAATCCGTCCGCAGCTTTTAACAAATATCCCCAACCAATCACTCCGCCTTGTTTCTTGGAAGCCCAACTTCCCCGAAGGATGGTCGATTTCATACAGCACATATGGTTACTAAAGGTGAGCATTCCCATAATAAAAACTAAAATTGGTCATAATTTTGACTGAATGTAAATTTCAATAAGTTTTTTAATTAAGATTACTTAAATTATTTAAAAGTTTTTTTTGTATGGCTAACATCGCTAATGGTTTCTTATCTATAGAATTAGATAAAGCTTCTGAATTAAATAAAAGTGCAGTTGACGAAATTATTAATAATCTAGAGAACAACAATCTCTTCACTTATGGAGGAAATTGTGACGCGACTTTTATTGAGGAAGATAGATCAATTGATTTGGGGTTCAGTGGGAGATGGTCATGCGATTCATGTTGGGAATGGATTGAGAATGAAATATCAGATGATAAAAATGATAAAGAACTTAACCCTGAAGCAAGGAGCCTATTGTTGAGTTCTGAAATCAGTGGAGGGTCTTATGAATATGGTTCGCAATATAGGGATAAGGTATACAAAAAGAATGGTGCTAAGAAGTTAGATAGATATAATCACACAAAATTAGAATCAGAATGGTGGGAAGTATTAGAAATTATTAATGCATACAATCTGAATCAAGGAGTTTCACAAAATTTTGGAAATGGTGTAGAGGTTACTCTCTGCGAGAAGTCAGAAGCAGAGCAATATTTATTTAAGTTAGTAGGAGGTGTAGGAGGTTTTATTGTTTTGTATGATAAATCTGATAAAGATGATTATCCTCAGCCAATATTCTTTTGCGATATTGATGAATTTACTGGCAGTGAATCAATTAATGAAATACTTGAAGGTTTAGAGAGTGGGGATTTAGAGCAAGAAGAAGATCTAGAGGAATGGTTTGGCAATGGAGAATTAATCGATGATCTTATAGGAGATATCGATAATTTTTTTGAGTTAAGTTAAAAATTTTTTAAATTCAGCAAATCAATTAGTAGAATGCTAATGGAACTAGGTTGTTGGAGAAGGAACTAAAGTGTTTTCAAGAATAATTTAAGTTAAAACGGCCTAAAAATTTAAGTAAGTAAGTAGTTATATTGATAGATGTAGAATTTAATGGAAGATTTCACTATTAGAAATCGAAAACGGTTCACTATATTGTTTTCAGTCGTGGGAATCTGTAAAAGGTAAATAAAGTAGAGAATTTTATCTTGAGAAAGATCTTGGAATAACCCATTTTTCAGATTTTGGGAAAAGGGGTAATTGGTTAGTGATCCAAGGTTGCCTATCGTCAGACTTTAATCAATAAAAGACAGGGTTAAAATTCTTTATTATTATGATTTTGTCAAATAGTTAATTAACGCTCAATAATTGATTTCACTTCTCGCTCTTCTTCAGCCTTTTTCTTTGGTAATTCCTCAAAACAATGTTGTTGAGAGGATTGGTTGTGGAACAGGTTGTCATATCAAGTTCAAGCAACTGTCGCCAATAGAAGAGATAGATGATGGTTGGAAGAAAGTAAAGGTTAGGAGTACCACGTTTATCTGGGACTATGAAACCAACTATTTTGAAATGAAATCATTTAGAGGTAAGGTTGGGAGTGGTGTTTCTGAAAGTTGGAATTATGCGAACTGCCAAAAGAAACTCTTCACTCGCAGCACGGAAAACTATTCGTCCGTACCTCCTTTAGGTGAGAGTAGTGGCATTGACTTTCTTGTATTTGAAAATGGTAAACCTATTTTTGAAACTGTTTTTGGTAGTCCTTTCCAGCAATGGGCAGTGATGTGTCCTAATACAGAAACAGCAAAAGAAGGTAATGAATATCTTAATGGTCTCGCAGACAAGTGGAAAGAAATTCTGAAGGAGATCAGAAAGAAGAATTAATTTCTAGTAAATAATTAAACTTCAACCAAAACTTGGAGAAAAAGTGCTTTTGATAGATGGAGTGCTTTGGGAGCACTAGGTTTTCAAGCTTCAAATAAAAATGACCCTAAAACCCGTACGCGGTCTTAAGGTCATTAATCTCTTGAGTTTAGATACAAGTTCCGCAACCGATAGATAACTCAAGGAGAAATAGAAATAAATCAAACTACTTTAATTACCTTGCACCATTTTTAAGTGCAAAACACTTCTATCTCTCAAGAGGAAGAAGTAAGTTACAACACAAAACAAACAACTTAGAGTTCACTACAAACAACAAAGTAGGATTTCTTCCTCTTATTGAATTTATAAAAAAAATTCAATTAAAAAAATATTAGTTCATTAAAAAAACTTTGCATGAATTGTTAATAAATCAAAGAATTACAATGACCTCTCCCCCTACAGCCCCTCCTTAGCAATAGTTTGTTATTACATGCAACTGTTGTTGGGGTAATTTTGAATAAATGTAAAATTTAATCACTTATTAATTTTATATTATTTAATCTATTAAAAATTTATTTTGGTTATTATGGCAAATATAGCGAGTGGTTTTTTATATATAAATTTAGACAAATATTCTGAATTAAATAAAAATGCAGTTGACGAAATTATAAATAATTTAGAGAACAATTATCTCTTCACATATGGCAGTAATTGCGACGCAAATTTCAATACGGAAAATAGGGCAATTGATTTGGGCTTCACAGGGAGATGGACATGTGATTCATGTTGGGAATGGATTGAGAATGAAATATCAGATGGTCAAAATAATGTAGAACTAAGTCTTGAAGCTAGGACTCTTTTGTTAAATTCTGAAATCAGTGGAGGTTCATATGAATATGGTACGCATCATAGGGATAGGGTGGAGAAAAAAAATGGCGCTAAGAAATTTGAAAGATATCATCACACAAAACTAGATTCAGAGTGGCCTGAGGTATTAGGGATAATTGGCGCATATAATTTAAATCAAGGAGATTCAAAATATTGTGGTAATGATGTACAAATAACTCTTCTCGAGAAGTCAGAGGCAGAAAAATATTTTTTTTCAATCTGCGATGATGATGGAGGTTTCGTCATATTAATTGATAAGAAATTAGATAAGGTTGAATTTTTCTCCGAAGATGATGATGGGTATGAGTCTATTAATGAAATACTCGAAGGTATAGAAAATGGCGATATAAAGCAAAAAAGAGAACCTGAAAAATGGTTTGGCAATGGAGAATTAATTGATAATCTCATTGGAGAAATGGATAATTGTTTTGAATTAACTAAAACATTTTGAAAATTCAAATGTTTTGTTTGCTTTGGGCAAATATCTATAACTACAGAAATTTCTCGTCTAACTTGTTTTCTTATGCGTATAAATAGATGAATTGAAAACAAATTTACAATAAGGTTTCAAAAAAACTTAGTATCCTTAATTATGAAAATAAAAGTTGAACTTTATGTTGCAGGTCAAGTATTCAACGAAATAGTAAGAGCAGTTGACTATGAGGAAGCAAGACAAGTGGCACTCGCAAGAAATCCTAACGCAAGGGTTATAAGTGTAACAGCAGTATTTTAATGATTTCGAGCTTTTAAGATTAACTATCTGGTACAATTTTTTATTTTGTATGTAGCCTAAATACATTCCAAAAACTACTATTTAGTTGATTTATATTTATTTTTTTAATTGGTTATGCGTAGTTTGTCCTAACAATTCAAGCAACATTTGACCACTATTTGACGACAAATTACTGTAGGTAATTTTCTATATTTAAAGTATTCAATTAAAAATTATTTATTGAAATTTTTAACTAAAGTAACAAAAATAAGTAAAGTGAGTTTTTTGTTTTTGTGAATAGCTTAGTTAATGATCAGAAAAAAATACAAAAATCTATTTTTGAAAATGATGAGGATTACTCAAAGGAAAGATTACCAAGAAAGATAATTCAAAAATATAAATTCATTGATTTATTTGCAGGTATAGGTGGGTTTAGATTGGGACTAGAAAGAAATTTTTCTGAGTGTTCTTTTTCGTGTGAATGGGATAAATATGCGGCTTGCACAAAAAGATTATAAATGTAGAATTACAGTCATATTTGTCTTGCTTTAATTCAAATTGCTCTGATATAAGTTTTAATTTCCACTCTTTTGACATTTGATTTAGTATTAAGTTTTCGGACTATATCATTTCCAAGTTTTAGAAATAAAATTTTTCTTTTAAATTGATCCTAAATAATTTAATAAACTTACATCTTTGTGACAATTTTAAAAAAGAACAATTGATGTTGATTTACTAAGAAATGAATTTATAATTAACTTGAGACAACACCTGACTGTCAAAAAACCCTCTCAACTATTATTTGAGCACAGGCAAATATAACTTATTAATTTTAAAAATTATTTTTTACTAAAATCAGAGAATCAATTTTCTCAAAATATATATTTTAATAACTTGGAGAATTTCTTCTTCAACTATTAATTATTTTAAAACAACTAATTTTTATATTTTAAATCTCATGGACAAGAAAAAAATCAGTTCTAATCCCCATAGGTTTAGACCTTTGAAAAATAATTCAACTTTTAGATTTCCTCATGTTGTAATCGAAGACAAGAAGGAAGTTTGGGTTTATATCGCTTCTGGATTCCCATCGACATTGGCAGTTTCCCCTTTAATGAAGGTTCATTATCCAGGGTATAAAAGCTGTCTTTGCAATAAAGAAACTTTTATTAGGATTGGCGGAAAAATCTAATTATAAAATTTTTAAAAGTAAACATTTAAGCAAAATCACTTTAATTTATTCTATGAAAAAAGTAATTATTCAGTGGCAAGATCAATTTGGGAATTGGCAACACTACACAACGATGCATCATCAACCTTCTGCATTTAGGACAGCTCAAAATAGAGCCTCTAATCAAAATAGGAGATATAGATTACTTGATGATTTTGGTAACTTAATTGATATTATTAACCCTTGAAGTTATGAAATTCATAATATACGCTCTTTTTTTACTTTCTATATCGCCTGCAAATGCATTGACTTGGAAAGAGTTTTGGGAACCTTTTATTGAGAATTCACAAAATTTTTCAAGGATAAGAAACAGAACTGAAACATGTTTTAAAGTAATACGTTTTGAAGAATATGTTCCTGGAAATGAATGGACTTCTGGATATATTCGTCACAGGAGAGAAGAACACTCAATTCATTGTCCTTACTAAAAATTTATTTTTAGATTCAAAACTAAAGATGAGGAAACTAATTTCGATTATTTCATTAATTTGTATTATTAATCCTGTTTATTCTTGTCCGATAGATGGACAAGATAAAGAGCAAACTCTAAGTGAGTTATGCAAAATAGATGATGGGAAATGGTCAAGTAATAGGTTAAATGAAATGATTATTCTTACTAATTTTGAAAGTTTATCTTCTAAAGCAACTGAGAAGAGCAATCAAATACTTGCAGCATTAATTTGTAATTTTAAGAATTTTAATGTTGATTAATTATCTAAATTAAAAACTCACCCTACCAATTGAGTTCATACTTATAAAAATTTTAAATACAGCAGATTGGTTTGATTCAAAAAATAAATTTAATATCGGTTATTTAGCAATGCGTTCTTATATTTTAAAATAGACCATATAATTATATTCACTTTCAGTTTTTAGTTCATCTTCTAAAATTGTATTCCATCCATTTGATGTAACTTCCGAGTAAATATCTAGTAATTTTTGATTTTTAATATCATTTTCGAATTTTTGTTCATTTATAAAATTATAAGTCCAAGACCAAGCTACTATTATTTTCTGTTCTTCATCAAAAGAATCTTCATAAACTTCGTTAAAAGTGGCAGAGTCAGTTTCCCAACTAAATTCTGCCTTTAAATCATGTGCGACACTAAACGTATCATTCTCTCCCTTTTCCGCGCCTGTATAACCTAAAGCGATTGCATGTGAATAAAGTTCGATATTAGAATCATCATCAAACAAATTTTTAAAATTTCTGCAAAATTCATTTTTTAAAATTTCATAGGATACTGAAGAATCCACAGTAATTCTCTTTATGGAATTATCATTTGAAATTGAGCTAAATGACAATTCCTTATTATCTTTATCTTTTACAAAAATAATTATTTTTTCTTCGGATTCAAAAATACAGCCCTGCAAAATTAAACCCGATAAAAGGTCTTGAGAACCTTTACCAATGGATAGATTCCAATAATTTAAAGATTTTGTTTTGTTCGTCATATACAAAATGCCTAAAAAGTTTTTGTTTTTAAAATCTTGTTTTTAAATCTTACCATTATTATTTAAATTAAATAAAAGGAAGCAAGAAAGAAAAAACTCTAGGAAGAAGTTTGAATGGGAAAGGGTATTTTAAAAACTATAGCTCTTGGAATTAATGAATAATTAACTTACTAAAATAAAAGGTCAAACAAAATTCTTTTTTGAAATGTTGATAATATCAGGATATTGAAACTTAAATAAGGTTTCTTTAAGCTTTCCAAATAAAAAAGTAGAAGT
>CACGMX010000048.1 GCA_902574405.1 uncultured Prochlorococcus sp.
ATTTGTAGTCAAGGGGTCAGTGATGAATTAACCTCAGAGAGAGACTTCAAAACTTTTAAGGGTTTTCCAGTTAATGTTGAGTTAAACCAAAAGAATTCAAAAATAAAATTTCTGAATGGTTTACTTTATGAAAAGTCTAATGATTATTTAGCCATTAACATTAAAGGTAGGATAAAAAAAATCCCTTTCGATGAAGTATTAAAGATTAGTCTTTGTACCATCAAAGATTAATTATTCTCAACCATTATCCATTTTCCCATCATAGATGGCATTAGTTATTCTCCCAGGTTTAAACAATCTTATTGAAGACATTAGTGAGGAAAAAAAGTTACCTCCTAATGTCGTGGAAGCTGCCTTACGCGAAGCTTTATTAAAGGGTTACGAAAAATATAGAAGAACTTTTTATATTGGAGTTAACGAAGATCCATTTGATGAAGAATACTTTAGTAATTTTGATGTTGGACTAGACCTAGATGAAGAAGGTTATAGGATCTTATCAAGTAAAATAATTGTAGAAGATGTTGAGAGCGAAGATCATCAGATATCCTTACTAGAAGTTAAACAAGTAGCTGATGATGCTCAGATAGGTGACACAGTTGTCTTAGACGTTACTCCAGATAAAGAGGATTTCGGGCGAATGGCTGCATCAACCACAAAGCAAGTTTTAGCCCAAAAATTAAGAGATCATCAAAGAAAAATGATCCAAGAAGAATTCGCGGATTTGGAAGATCCTGTCCTAACTGCAAGAGTTATTAGATTTGAAAGACAATCGGTAATTATGGGAGTTAGTTCAGGTATTGGTAGGCCTGAAGTTGAGGCCGAACTTCCAAAAAGAGATCAATTACCTAATGATAATTACAGAGCCAATGCAACTTTCAAAGTATTCTTGAAAGAAGTTAGCGAAATAGCCAGAAAAGGTCCACAACTTTTTGTAAGCAGAGCTAATGCTGGATTAGTCGTTTATTTATTTGAAAATGAAGTGCCGGAAATTCAAGAAGGTACAGTAAAAATTGTTGCTGTTTCAAGAGAGGCGAATCCTCCTTCAAGGGCTGTTGGGCCACGAACAAAAGTAGCAGTCGATAGTAACGAACAAGAAGTTGACCCTGTAGGAGCTTGTATTGGAGCTAGAGGAGCACGAATCCAACAAGTAGTTAATGAATTAAGAGGAGAAAAAATTGACGTTATTAAATGGTCATCTGACCCAATACAATATATTTTAAACGCTTTAAGTCCTGCGAAAGTCGATCTCGTAAGACTTGTTGACCCAGAAGGTCAACACGCACACGTACTGGTTCCTCCTGATCAATTGAGTCTCGCAATTGGTAGAGAAGGACAAAATGTCAGACTCGCGGCTAGGCTTACTGGTTGGAAGATTGATGTCAAAAACTCACATGAATACGATCAAGAAGCAGAGGATGCTGCCGTCTCTGAATTAATAATTCAAAGGGAAGATGAAGAGAATCTCCAGCGAGAAGCTGAGCTTAGATTAGAAGCCGAACAAGCTGAACGTGCTGCGGAAGATGCAAGATTAAGAGAGCTTTATCCTCTTCCTGAGGATGATGAAGAATATGGACAAGAAACATATGAAGAAGAGAACTTGTCAGATAGTGATCAATTAGAAAATATTCAAGATGATGAAATAGCCGCGAAAGAGGAGAGAAAACGGTGATACTACAAACCCCTGTTATGCGTATATGCATTTCATGTAGAAAAACATATGACAGGAAAAATCTTATAAAGATTACTAAAGATCATAAGCAAGGTATTGTTTTTCAAAAAGGGATGGGGCGATCAGCTTACATTTGCATGTCAAAAAAATGTTACTCAGATTCCAAGATCAAAAAAAAGCTTCAGAAAGCTTTAAAAACATCTTTAGGACCTGAATTTGTTGATATTTTTAAAAAAGAAATTACAAGCTACAATGACTATCCCAATAAGGGAATATAATTAAATTAAATCCTCTTTAATTTCAAAAAGAGTACAAATCAGATTAAATGACTATCAGCGATAAAATCAGAATTTACGAACTTTCCAGAGACTTAAATCTGGACAATAAAGATATATTGGATGCCGCTCAAAAACTTTCAATTTCAGTAAAAAACCATAGTAGTTCAATTAGTGCAGAGGAAGCAGAAAAAATAAAAAATCTAATTAATAAAAAAATTCCAGATAAAAAAATACTTTCTATTAAGAAACCTTCGATTAAAAAAGATAATTACAAACAAAACAAAGAAGATAATTCTTCTGCTATTTCCTCTATGAAAGGGAAACCACTTAAAGATAATTCAAACAAAAAGCCATTGTTGATAAAACCTCTTAATAAACTTGAGAACCAAAAAATAATTTCAAATCCACCTAAAAATCTAAATCATCCAACAATTACCAACAGTTCACAGTCTCAAGCAAATCTTACAAATCACAAGACAAATAACAAAACTTCGAATAATCTAAATCAAGACAAAAGCAATTTCAGAAACACCACAACCCCACTTATAAAAAGTCCCGCAAAACCCCCTATACAACTTATTGCTAAGCCTAAAAATATTAATAATAATGTTAAATCTATTGAATCTTCCCAGTCCACCTCCAATTTAGGGGCTAAAAGACAAATATCAAACAAACCTGAACAAAATTCGAACAAATCTAAAACAAAAAGTAATAATTACAGAATGTCCCCCCCTGAGCTTGTAGGAGCTCCAATAAGAAGAGACGAACCAAATCAGCAAAATAATAAGCAAACTATCTCTAACAGACCTAGTATCCCCAATAGGCCTGGATTAAGAAATAAACCATCAGATCAAGGTAGACTTGGATCTTTCAATAGACAAGCGAATGCTAATAAGTCCGGAGTTCCCAACAGACCTGGTATTCCCAATAAGCCTGGATTAAGAAATAAACCATCAGATCAAGGTAGGCCTGGATCTTTCAATAGACAAGCGAATGCTAATAAGTCTGGAGCTCCCAATAGACCCGGTGCTCCCAATAGACCCGGTGCTCCGAATAGACCTGGCATGTCCAATAGACCTGGCATGTCCAATAGGCCTGGCATGTCCAATAGGCCTGGCATGTCCAATAGGCCTGGGACTAAATTCAATAGTCAAAAGCCACCTGGAATTAGAAAGCCAGTATCACCTAATGAACTCTTACAACTTCAAAAAACTAACAAATCTGAAAATAATAAACAGGTTATAAAAAATAACGAAAAACAAAACAGCGAGATAACAAAACAAAAGGCCAAAGCTCCAAATAATCGTCCAAATACTGCCCCTAATTCAAAAAAACCACCCCATAGAACATTTACCAATAATTCTAAAAAAACAGGGAAGTCAGATTGGGATGATAGCGCAAAGCTTGAAGCATTAAGAAGCAAAAATCCCCAAAAACAAAGACAGAAAGTTCATATTATCGGTGAGAATGATGATTCATTAACATCTGAAACTAGCGGATATTCAGGGGAAAAAATTTCAATCTTATCAGCTAGTCTGGCGCGTCCAAAGAAAGAAAAGTCTGATGAATCCAAACCTCAAAAAGCTATAAAACAATTTAAAAAGAAGAAAAAAGAGACTACTAGGCAAAGACAAAAAAGAAGAGCTATGGAGTTAAGGGCTGCCAAAGAAGCCAAACAAGTAAGGCCTGAAATGATCATTGTACCCGAAGATAATTTAACAGTTCAAGAATTAGCTGATAAATTAAGTCTTGAAAGTTCTGAAATAATCAAATCACTTTTTTTTAAAGGAATAACTGCAACTGTTACTCAATCACTCGACCTAGCAACTATTGAAACAGTAGCTGAAGAATTTGGGGTACCTGTTTTGCAAGATGATATCCAAGAAGCTGCAGAAAAAACAGTGGATATGATTGAATCTGAAGATGTTGATAATTTAATAAGAAGACCACCCGTTATTACAGTGATGGGGCATGTAGATCATGGCAAAACAAGTCTTTTAGATTCCATCAGAGAATCAAGAGTAGCTTCGGGTGAAGCAGGGGGCATTACTCAACACATAGGTGCTTATCAAGTTGAATTTGAACATGAATCTAAAAAGAAAAAATTAACTTTCCTTGATACCCCTGGTCATGAAGCCTTTACTGCAATGAGAGCAAGGGGTACTAAGGTTACTGATGTAGCTGTTCTTGTAGTTGCTGCAGATGATGGTTGCAGACCTCAAACACTTGAGGCTATTAGTCATGCAAGAGCTGCAAAAGTACCAATTGTTGTTGCAATAAATAAAATTGACAAAGAAGGGGCATCTCCAGACAGAGTAAAGCAAGAACTATCAGAAAAAGATTTAATTGCTGAAGATTGGGGAGGAGATACAGTGATGGTTCCAGTAAGTGCTATCAAAAAACAAAATATTGATAAGTTGCTCGAAATGATTTTATTAGTCTCCGAAGTGGAAGATCTTCAAGCTAACCCTGATAGATTCGCGAAAGGTACTGTTATTGAAGCCCACCTAGACAAAGCTAAAGGGCCTGTCGCTACTTTGTTAGTACAAAATGGGACCTTAAAATCTGGAGATGTTTTAGCTGCGGGTTCTGTCCTAGGAAAAATTAGAGCAATGGTTGATGAACATGGTACTAGAATCAAAGAAGCAGGACCATCATTTCCAGTGGAAGCCTTAGGATTCAGTGAAGTACCCACTGCAGGAGATGAATTCGAAGTCTACCCTGATGAGAAAACTGCTCGTGCCATTGTCGGAGATAGAGCGACAGATGCTAGAGCTACAAAATTAGCGCAGCAAATGGCCTCTAGAAGAGTTAGCTTATCATCCTTATCAACTCAAGCGAATGATGGAGAACTAAAAGAGTTAAACTTAATTCTCAAAGCTGATGTTCAAGGTAGTGTTGAAGCAATATTAGGATCACTAGAACAACTACCAAAAAATGAAGTTCAAGTAAGAGTTCTACTCTCTGCTCCAGGAGAAATAACTGAGACAGATATAGATCTCGCTGCTGCATCTGGGTCAGTAATCATTGGCTTTAACACCTCATTGGCATCTGGCGCAAAGAGAGCTGCTGATGCGAATGACGTTGACATAAGAGAATATGAAGTAATCTATAAACTCTTAGAAGATATTCAGTTGGCAATGGAAGGACTACTTGAACCTGATCTTGTTGAAGAATCTTTAGGGAAAGCCGAAGTTAGAGCAACTTTCGCAGTTGGTAAAGGAGCCATAGCAGGCTGTTATATACAAACGGGTAAATTACAACGGAATTGCTCTCTTAGAGTTATTCGATCAGAAAAAGTGATTTTTGAGGGTAATTTAGACTCACTAAAAAGGTCTAAAGATGATGTTAAAGAAGTGAATACAGGATTTGAATGTGGAGTTGGTTGCGATAAATTCTCCTCTTGGATAGATGGAGACATAATTGAAGCATTTAAATTTGTTACCAAAAAGAGGACATTAACTCAATAATAAAATATTTAACTTATTAATCCTTATTCCTATCAAAAAACAATAAGGTTGGGAATAGTAGACAAGCTCCAAATTGTATAAAAAGATTATTTTGGTTTAATTCACCACTACTTGCAATTTTGGAAAGCATTATTAAAAGACCTAAAAATGCTGAACCACTAAAAGCTATCCACAATATTCTCCTTAACCCCTTAAAGGGAGACTGGGATTCTTTCAATAATTTCTTTTTTAATTCAGGATCTATTTTTGACATTAATAAACTAAATAATAAAATTTATTTTATATGAAAATAACAATATTTTAATTTGCCGATATAGCTCAGCGGTAGAGCAACTGTCTCGTAAACAGTAGGTCATTGGTTCAATTCCAATTATCGGCATTTCAAAAATAAATTAAAATTAAAATATATCTAAAAGAATAGATAGATTAAAACTTCTCAAAGTATGTTTGATTGGCATGTTTTTCATATCTAAATTAAAGAAAATTTTCGTTAGTATTTTCTTGGGATTTTTAATTTCTCCGAATTGGTAATAAAGTAGTTAGATTCTTAAAGAAAATAAATTCATTAAATTTCACAACATGAATTTTAATTTGAAGTTCGAAAAATTAAATAAAAAAAACTACCACAAAAAGCACTATAGTAAAATCCTTACTGTAAGATTGCCTTGTAATCCAATATTCCCAATAGGACCTATTTATTTAGCAGATCATATTAATAAATCTTTTCCAGATATAGAACAGCAATTCATTGATCTAGCAATAATTCCATCTAATAAAGTTTCCAAATATTTAGCCAGAAAAATTGATCAATTTAGACCTCATCTAATTATTTTTTCATGGAGAGACATACAAATCTATGCACCTGTTGATGGTAGAAGTGGAAATCCACTACAAAACTCTTTTGAAGTTTTCTACTCAAAAAATATACTTAAAAAAATTAGAGGTTCTTGGGGAGGCTTAAAGTTAATTGCATCTCATTATGGAGAAATATATAGAAATACTTCTTTAGTCAAAATGGGACTCAAAAGGGCACAAAAATATAACAAAAATGTACGAGTAATATTAGGAGGTGGGGCTGTGAGTGTCTTCTATGAACAATTAGGAAATCTACTTCCAAAAGGGACTGTCATTTCTGTTGGAGAAGGAGAAAATCTCCTAGAGAAAATAATTAGGGGAGATTCGATAGAGGAAGAAAGATGTTATTTAGCTGGACAAAAACCTCGGAACAAGTTAATACATGAACAACCTTCAGGCACAGTAAAAACTGCGTGCAACTATGAATATATTAAATCAATATGGCCTGAATTCAATTGGTATATAGAAGGAGGAGATTACTATGTCGGGGTACAAACTAAAAGAGGTTGTCCTCATAACTGTTGTTTCTGTGTTTATACAGTTGTTGAAGGAAAGCAGGTTCGCGTTAATCCTGTGAACGAAGTAATAAAAGAAATGAAGCAACTATATGATCTTGGAGTAAGGGGATTTTGGTTCACTGATGCACAGTTTATTCCAGCTAAAAAACATATTGAAGATGCAAAAACACTTTTGCAAGCTATTAAAGATCAAGGCTGGGACGATATTAATTGGGCTGCATACATCAGAGCAGATAATATTGATGCTGAGCTAGCTCAGCTAATGGTTGATACAGGTATGAGCTATTTTGAAATAGGAATCACCTCGGGATCTCAAGAACTTGTAAGAAAAATGAGATTAGCTTATGACCTAGAAACTGTATTAAATAATTGTAGGATGCTAGTAAAATCAGGTTTTAAAAACCATGTTTCAGTTAATTATTCATTTAATGTTTTTGACGAAACACCTAGCACCATA
>CACGMX010000049.1 GCA_902574405.1 uncultured Prochlorococcus sp.
TTGAAAATCATCAAGTACATCCAACTGATACAGGTTCAGCTGAAGTTCAGATAGCAATGCTTTCTAAAAGAATATCAAAATTAAGTGACCATCTCCAAGGAAACATCCATGATTTCGCTTCAAGGCAAGGATTATTAAAAATGATTGGTAAAAGGAAAAGATTACTGTCATACATAAAAGACAAAAACGTTCAGAAATATCAAGAACTAGTAAAGAAAATTGGAATCAGAGGATGATCTCAATTAATGAAAAAAAAGCAATCTAAAAAAAAGACACAAAATAAAAAGAAAAAAAACTATTCTGAGACAACTGCTTTCGCTAATCTAGAAAAAACATCTATTCCTGTTACCAAGCCAAAGCGATCATCTAGTGGAATACCTAAATATGTTGCTGATAGAATGGCAAGAAGAATATTTTTTACAGCTGGAATACCAACAATATTAGGAATGTCTGTTTTTGTTGTTAGCTACATTATCGTTACAAGAAATATTGCTGAAATACCTCCTTCCTCAACTATTGCAATTTCAGCATTGTTTTTCTTGTTAGGTCTAGCAGGATTGAGTTTTGGAATATTATCAGCTAGTTGGGATAAGGAGCCTGGATCTTTTTTTGGTATTGAAAATATCCCAATGAATATACAACGTGCAAAAGCAGCCTTCAAACCTGCAACTCAAAATTTTGAGGAAAAAAGTTAAACTAAGAAACTAAAGATTTCAAATTAACTTGGAATAATTTGTCTTCTAATAATTTACAAGCTCCTTGAATATCTCCAACACAGAATTGTTCACCAAATTTAACGTAAGTAACACTATTTTTATTTCTTACTGCAGCTAAAACTGGAATCTTGATTCCACATCTACCTTTATCTGGTTTAAATTTAATTAAGCAGTCTCTCAAAGTATTTTGTACTCTCACATCTGACGCTTGAGAACTTTCAAGATTAATAATTAGCAATTTAAGGTTATCAATTTCTCTACAATCATCAATTATTAATTGAGTCTTATCACTTTTTTTATCAATTGTTCCCCATACCAATAATCTAGTATCAGTTAGAAGAAATTCTGATAATCTTACATAGGTTTTTGGAAAAACTATTGCTTCGCAACTTCCAGAAAGATCTTCTAGCTGAACAATAGCCATCCTATCTCCCTTTCTCGTTGTAATTTGCTTTAAATCAGGGATCATTCCAACTAGAGAGACTTTGGTTCTATCTTTTGCTTCTTCTAACTGCGAAATACTTATAGGAGATATAAGTTTTGCTGGCTTAGTTAAATGCTTTAAAGGATGATCAGATAAATAAAAGCCTAATAGCTGTTTTTCTAACTTTAACTTCTCAATAAGTGAATAGTCATCAACCTTAGCCAATTGTGAATCTGAAAAGGCAACATTAGAAAATTCTTCTTTAGAGTCAAATAGATTTCCTTGCCCCGATAACCTATCACGATTTCTTGAAGAGGCCCACTCAATAACATGTTCAAGATCTGACAATAACTGAGCTCTATTATTATCATTTGAAAACTCATCTAGTGCTCCACAATGAATTAAAGATTCAAGACTTCTTTTGTTAAGAACATTAGTAGGCAAACGATCGCACAAATCAGATAAAGACTTAAAAATTCCAAAACTATTTCTGTTTTCAATTATGTTTCTTATTGCAGAATCTCCTAAATTCTTAATTGCAGATAGCCCGAATAAAATCTGATTATTCTTGATAGTAAAATCAACGCCAGAAAAATTAATGCTTGGTGAAATAACTTCTATTCCCATGGAATAACAATTAGAAATATATCTTTGCATCTTGTCGCTTGAGCCAGCATTTACGCTTAAGAGGGCTGCCATATACGCTACAGGAAAATGAGCTTTTAAAAATGCAGTTTGATAAGTTACAGCACCATAAGCAGTTGAGTGACTTTTGTTAAAACAATATTCTGCGAATAAAACCATTTGATCAAAAAGATCATTTGCTAATTTTTCATTTACACCTTTCTTCATAGACCCTTCTACAAAAATATTTCTATGCTTTACCATCTCAGATACTTTCTTTTTCCCCATTGCTCTTCGAAGTAAGTCGGCATCCCCTAAAGAATAACCGGCTAGATCTTGAGCAATTTTCATGATTTGCTCTTGGTAAACCATAATTCCATAGGTTTCAGTGAGAATTGACTCAATAAAAGGATGAGGGAAATCAACCTTTTCGTTACCATTTTTTCGATTTATAAATTTAGGTATAAGGCCTGCATCAAGAGGACCCGGTCTATAAAGAGCCAGTATAGACGAAATATCTTCTAGAGAATTTGGTTTGAAATCCTTAACGACCTGTTTCATACCTGAAGATTCAAGTTGAAAAATACCTTCAAGATCTCCTCTCCCAATAAGCTCAAAGGTTTTACAATCATTTTGAGGTAACTCATCAATATTTAGTTTCTTTCCAGTAGATTGATTAATAAGAGAAACTGTTTTTTCAATCATCGTAAGATTCTTAAGACCCAAGAAATCCATTTTCAATAATCCAAGTGATTCAATATCATCCATAGAATATTGGGTTATTATTTGTCCTTCATTATTCCTTTGAAGAGGTACAAGTTCGTCAAGAGGATCTGAAGCGATAACAACTCCAGCAGCATGAACTCCAAATGTTTTATTAGTTCCTTCAATTCTCAAAGCCAAATCAACCCATTTTTTCACCCTATTATCATTAATATACTTTTCTCTAAACTCTTGGCTGGGAGTATTCTTATCAATCATTTCCTTTAGTTTATAAGGCTTCCCTCTTACAACCGGTATTAACTTAGCCAATTTATCCGCTTCCCCATATGGTATATCTAGAACTCTTGCAACATCTTTTAAAACTGCCTTAGAGGTCATTTTATTGAAGGTAATTATTTGCGCAACTTTGTCCTCACCATAACGATTAGTAACATAATCAATAACTTCATTTCTCCTATCAATACAAAAATCGGTATCAATATCTGGCATAGACTTTCTTGCTGGATTTAAAAATCTCTCAAACAACAATCCATGCTCAACAGGATCTATATTAGTGATTTGAAGGGCATAAGCCACTAGTGAGCCTGCGGCAGAACCTCTACCTGGACCTACTGGGATAGAATTATCTCTAGCAAATTTGATATAGTCCCAAACAACCAAAAAATAATCTGGGAACCCCATATCTTTTATAATTTTCAACTCAGAAGATAGTCTTTTTTTGTAGTTTTCATTAACCTCTGTAAAATCATTTTTTTTAAGTCTTTTTAGAAGACCGTTGTTAGATAATTGTGTTAAGAAAGAAAATGAATCTGTATCTTTGTTAAGAGGGAATTTTGGCATTCTATAATTGCCAAACAAATCAAAAACTTCAACTTTTTGAGAAATTTCTACTGTATTGTTCACAGCCTCATTAATTGAGTCATCATCAATATGGTCTTTAAAAAGTTCAAGCATTTCATTTTCACTTTTAATATATTCTGTACCGGTATATCTCAATCTTTTTTCATCAGTTATTAGTTTTCCTGTTAATACACAAAGCAAAGCATCATGTGCTTCAACATCCATATTTGTTAAGTAGTGCGCGTCGTTGGTAGCTATGACTTTTATTTGGTGCTTCTTCCCAATTTTTATTAATTCAACGTTGACAATTCTATCCTCAATAGAGCCGTGATCTTGTATTTCTAGATAAAAATCATTCGCAAATAATTTTTTATACCAAATAGCTATATCCTCTGCTACGTCTAATCTACCTTTTAATATGGCTTGAGGTATTTCTCCTCCAAGACAAGCTGTAGAAACAATTAAACCATCACTATATTTACTTAAAAGAGATTTATCAATACATGGTCTAGAAAAAATGCCTCGACCTCTCATACCATTTAGGTGACTAATTGTTGTTAACTTAACTAGATTCCTATAGCCAGTATAATTTTTTGCAAGAACAACTAAATGATATCTTTTTTCTTTTTTAGGTTGAGGATCATCAATAGAACCATTAATCACGTACATTTCATTTCCAATAATTGGTTTTATACCTTTCTCCTTACACTTCTTGACCAAATCAAGAACACCATACATAACTCCATGATCAGTAAGAGCTATAGATTCCATCCCAAGATCGGAAGCTCTATCAACAATTTTTGAAATTTGACTGGCTCCATCAAGCAAACTGTAGTCACTATGATTATGAAGCGGAACAAAACCCATATTTAAATGTTTTATATATATAAGATATAGAAAATTTCTAAAAGATCTATACTTTTTAATTACAAATTAATTATTAATACAAATTTAGAACAAAGGTCTGTTCTTAATTACCTGAGCATCAATTTCAAAAATATTTGCGGCATTCAAAATTCTATCTTCTTCTAATACATTTCCTATTAATTGCAATCCTATTGGTAGTCCTTTAGTATCAAAACCACAAGGAATACTAATTGCTGGGAGTCCTGCTAAATTAGCAGGAACAGTTAATAGATCAGATAAATACATCGAAAGTGGGTCATTGATGAAATCACCTTTCAAAAAAGCAGTGGTTGGACAAGTTGGGGTTAATAAAAGATCTACTTTCTTAAAAGCATTATCAAAATCTTTTCTTATTAGTGTCCTAACTTTTTGTGCCTTCTTGTAATAAGCATCACTGTATCCAGCTGACAAAGCATAAGTTCCTATCAAAATTCTTCTTTGAACTTCATCTCCAAATCCTTCAGCTCTACTTTTTGATGTCATTTCAATAAGATTTGAACCCTCTTTCGATCTATAACCATATTTGACTCCATCATATCTAGCTAAATTTGCTGAGGCTTCAGATGGTGCAATGACATAATATGTTGCAATTCCGTCGTTAAATCTAGGACATTCAACTTCGATAATTTCAGCTCCTAAAGTTCTGAATCTATCAACTCCAGAGAGAACAGATTGCTTAACTTCTGAATTAAGGCCGGGGTGTTCAAAACATTCTCTAATTATTCCAATTTTTAAACCTTTAATAGATTTATTTAAATCAGTTAAATAATTTGGGACTGGTTTATCAAGACACGTTGAATCAAATGGATCTTTACCAGATATTGAAAAAAGAATTTCAGCAGCATCTGAGACAGTATTTGTAATTGGGCCAATTTGATCAAGAGAGCTAGCGAATGCTACCAGTCCCCATCTGCTAACTCTGCCATAAGTAGGTTTAAGACCTACAACGCCACAAAAAGAAGCTGGTTGTCTTATGGATCCTCCTGTATCGGAGCCTATGGCCGCAGCACAAAATCCAGCGGCAACGGAAGCAGCACTACCGCCTGAACTCCCTCCAGGGACTCTATTAATATCCCAAGGATTTGATGTAACACCAAATATAGAAGTTTCCGTAGAACTACCCATCGCGAACTCATCTAAATTTGTTTTTCCTATACAAATTCCACCAGAAGACCATAATTTATCAGATACTGTGGCTTCATATGGTGCAACAAAGTTTTTGAGCATTTTACTTGCACAAGTGGTTGTCACATCCTTTGTGCAAATATTATCCTTAATCGCTATTGGAATACCAGCAAGGGGAGGAAGGTGTTCATTGTTTTGAATTAATTTATCTATATTCTCAGCTTGTGCTATGGCATTATCTTTTGTAGTACAAATATATGAATTAATTTCAGGATCCTTATGATCAATTTTGGCGAAAATATCTTTAACTAATTCTTTAACAGAAGCATTATTACTAGTAATTTCCTTTCTTAAAGAATTAAAATTCATTTTTTGAAATTGAAGATATCAAACGGTTAGCGGTTCTTCTTTTTTGCAGCGAACTAAACTATGTTTTATATTTTTAGATCCTTCATTTGTAAGATCTTTAATAAAAGAAGGCATATTTTCTTTTAAACTACGTTTAGTAATGAATGGACCGAACCAGTATGTACAACTGGGTTGATCTGTTTCAATTTTAGCCCACCAAGCTAAACCGAGTTTGTTTCCAAAATTTCTAATCAATATGTTTGGTCTGTTAGACCATTAATTCTTGTTAAATTCTATACAATTTTGTAGTGAAAATTCAATAAATTTTTATTAATCATATAAATATATTGAAACAACAACATTTTATATGTCTCTAAAAGCAGAAATTACTTTCAATTAAGATTATTTAATTGTCAAGTGGAACAATGATATTGCGGCAGCCACAGAGGCATTTAAACTTGAAGTCTTACCTTTAAGAGGAATACTTAATAGAAAATCGCATTTTTTTTGAGTAAGCAAAGAAATTCCTTTATCTTCAGAGCCGACAATAACTACCAAGGGTGCTTTTTCTATAAAATTTGAGATAGATAATTGACCATCTCCAGATAAGCCAACAATAAGAAAACCATTTTTCTTAAGCTCATCAATTGCTCTATTTAAGTTAACAACTCTACTCACATGAAGGTGTTCTAAGGCTCCTGCAGCTACTTTGGAGACAGTTCCAGTCAATCCAGCAGATCTTCTCTGAGGAATAATGATACCCTTGCAATTAAATGCTTCCGCAGATCTTATAATCGCACCAACATTATGTGGATCAGTTATGCCGTCTAATGCAAGTATTATTGGATTTGTACAGTTTTGTTTAGAAAAATCTATTAATTGTTCTAGAGGTATAGTTTTAGAACAGGCTAACTGCAATGCAACACCTTGATGTGAAGCACCACAAGTTAATTGCGAAAGCCTGTTCCAAGAAACCTCTTCAATGAGGACTCCCTTTGATTTAAGGTCCTTAAGCAAAATATAGAATTTTTCTGAAGAAAAGATTTCCGAAGTACACCAAATCCTATTAATCGGCCTTTCGCCTCTAAGAGTCTCATAAACAGAATGTTTACCCCATATCCAATCATCAAAATTTCTCTTATTAGATAACCCTTGATAAATCTCAGAATTTTTATTAGAAAATTCTGTATTTGATTTA
>CACGMX010000050.1 GCA_902574405.1 uncultured Prochlorococcus sp.
TTATCATGACTTCCCTCAATTTCTTTTTCTGATTCATTTTTTATTAGTTGAGGTTTGATTGCTATAGTTTCTTTTTTAATTTCTTCTTGAGAATTAGCTTGCTCATTCGGTACTTCTTGAGTATCTTTCTTGCTTATGTGAAGTACCTGAAGAGGTTTTTTTAAATCTTTTTTATTGCCCTTTGGTTGGATATTATCTTGGGCATTTTTATTACTAACTCCCATCGTAGGTAAAATAAGAATAATTAATTATTAACATACTCTAAATGTTAGTACTCAAAATTAAAATTAATGAACTTTGAATCAATACCTAATAAATTTGAATATTTAAATTGGCAAGAAATTGAGAGTATTGCAAAAGATAAAAGATCAACAGTTATTTGGCCATTCGGCGCTGTTGAACAACATGGGCCGCATTTGCCTCTCGCTACAGATAGTATTTTTGTTAATGAAATTGTTAGCGAAGTTTTTAAATTATTCTCTCCCGATATTCCATTAAAAAAACTCCCAACCCAATATATTGGGTTTTCTCCCGAGCATAAGGGGTTTGCCGGTACAATTTCACTTTCCTCAAGTTTAATAACCTCAATGATTAAGGAAGTCGGAGTTCAATTATCTGAAATGGGTTTTAAAAGATTGATATTGATTAATGGACATGGAGGTCAAATCTCACTACTAAATACAGCGGCAAGAGAGCTAAGGAGTGTCGCACCTAAAATGGCAGTTTTCCCTTGTTTCTTGTGGAGTGGTGTTAGTGGATTAAGTGAACTGTTATCAAAGACTGAGATCGAGAATGGGCTTCATGCTTCTTTAGCTGAAACAAGTTTGATGCTCGCTTTAAAACCAGAATTAGTAGGTGATGAACGCCCACATGAAGGAATTAATAGACAGATCCCAGAAGGTTGGAGTCTAGAGGGCAATGCGCCTACTGCTTGGCTTACTGAAGACTTAAGTAAATCAGGTGTTATAGGGGATAGTAGAGAGGCAAATGAGACCTTGGGAAAAAATTTAAAGGAATTATTGATTAATCATTGGTTCAAATTGATTATGAATCTGATGCAATCAGACTGGCCAAATAATTATTAAATTACTTGAAGTAAAAAATGTGACTTAATAATTGAAACTATTTTCATGATATTTAAATAAACTCACTATAATCGTGTAATATCCTGCATAATGAACTAAAGATTACTGTCATGCAAACTCTAGAATCAAATAAAAAAACTATTGAAGAATCTGCTAACCCGATTTGTTTGGATTTGCCCGACTTCACTACGGATTCTTATAAAGATGCATACAGCAGAATAAATGCAATTGTTATTGAGGGAGAGCAAGAGGCTCATGATAACTACATTTCAATAGCAACTTTAATACCAAATGAGTTAGAGGAACTAACTAAATTGGCGAGAATGGAAATGAAACATAAAAAAGGCTTTACTGCATGTGGAAGAAATTTAGGCGTGAAAGCTGATATGGAATTTGCTAAAAAATTCTTTTCCAAGCTTCATGGTAATTTTCAAATTGCTCTTGAAAAAGGAAATTTAACAACATGTCTTTTAATACAAGCTATCTTAATTGAAGCTTTCGCAATCTCTGCTTATAACGTTTATATAAGGGTTGCAGATCCTTTTGCAAAAAAAATAACAGAAGGGGTGGTTAAAGATGAATATCTTCATTTGAATTATGGTCAAGAGTGGCTTAAAGAGAATTTATCTACATGTAAAGAGGAATTAATGGAAGCTAATAAGGCCAACCTCCCCTTAATAAAAAGAATGTTAGATGAAGTAGCAGACGACGCATCTATTCTTGCTATGGACAGAGAAGAATTAATGGAAGAATTTATGATTGCCTACCAAGATACATTGATGGAAATAGGATTAGATAATAGAGAAATTGCAAGAATGGCTATGGCGGCTATTGTCTAATTATATTTCTATTTAATTAAGCTTTTTTATCATTAATCTTTCTTTTTAAGTAGTAACGTATGTGCTATTGTTCATAACATTGTTTAGGAACCATTAATAAATTTTAAATGTTTGGGTTAATAGGCCACTCAACTAGTTTTGAAGATGCAAAAAGAAAAGCTTCGTTACTAGGCTTTGATCATATTGCAGATGGCGACCTAGATGTTTGGTGTACGGCTCCTCCTCAATTGGTTGAAAATGTTGAAGTTAAAAGCGCTACTGGAATATCTATTGAAGGTTCATACATAGATTCTTGCTTTGTTCCTGAAATGCTTTCTAGGTTTAAAACCGCCAGAAGAAAAGTACTAAATGCTATGGAACTAGCTCAGAAAAAAGGAATTAACATTACTGCTCTAGGAGGATTTACTTCTATTATTTTCGAGAATTTTAATCTTCTGCAGCATAAACAGATAAGAAATACTTCATTAGAGTGGGAAAGGTTTACCACTGGCAATACTCATACCGCCTGGGTTATTTGTAAGCAACTAGAAATAAATGCGCCTCGAATTGGGATAGACCTTAAAAAAGCAACTGTTGCTGTAATTGGTGCCACTGGTGATATTGGTAGTGCTGTTTGTAGATGGCTTATCAATAAAACTGGGATTTCAGAACTTCTTATGGTAGCAAGACAACAAGAACCACTTGCTCTACTACAAAAAGAATTAGATGGTGGAACTATAACTACTTTAGATGAAGCATTACCTCAAGCCGATATTGTTGTATGGGTTGCAAGTATGCCTAAAACTATTGAAATTGATACTGATAACTTAAAAAAACCATGTTTAATGATTGATGGTGGATACCCCAAAAATCTTGATGAGAAATTTCAAGGTAAAAATATTCATGTTTTAAAAGGAGGTATAGTA
The DNA here is from genome assembly GCA_902574405.1 of uncultured Prochlorococcus sp. Taxonomy (GTDB): domain Bacteria; phylum Cyanobacteriota; class Cyanobacteriia; order PCC-6307; family Cyanobiaceae; genus Prochlorococcus_A. The sequence continues at coordinate 2,830 of CACGMX010000050.1, forward strand.
GAGTTTTTTAATGATATTGGTTGGAATATGATGGAACTAGCAGAAATGCAAAATCCTCAGAGAGAGATGTTTGCTTGCTTTGCAGAAGCTATGATTTTAGAATTTGAAAAGTGTCATACTAATTTTAGTTGGGGAAGAAATAATATTTCCCTTGAAAAGATGGAATTTATTGGAGCAGCTTCTCTAAAGCATGGTTTTTCTGCGATTGGACTTGATAAGCAATCTAAAATATTAACTGTCTAAATTATGGCTAAACGTTACCTCCTTGATTTTGAAAAGCCTCTTGTTGAACTTGAGAAACAGATAGAGCAAATTAAAGAATTAGCTCGAGATTCTGAAGTTGATGTTAGTCAACAGCTGCTGCAACTTGAAACCCTAGCTGCTAGGAGAAGAGAAGAAATATTTAAATCTCTCACACCTTCGCAAAAGATTCAGGTAGCTAGGCATCCTCAAAGACCAAGCACCTTGGACTTTGTTCAAATGTTTTGTGATGATTGGATCGAATTACATGGAGACAGAAATGGTGGCGATGATATGGCACTAATTGGGGGGATAGGTTCGATAAATAATAGACCAGTGTTAATGTTAGGGCATCAGAAAGGGAGAGATACAAAAGAAAATGTAGTAAGAAACTTTGGGATGGCAAAGCCAGGAGGATACAGAAAAGCTCTTAGATTAATGCAGCATGCAAATAGATTCTCTTTGCCAATTCTTACATTTATTGATACTCCTGGAGCTTATGCTGGTTTAAAAGCTGAAGAACAAGGTCAAGGTGAAGCGATTGCAAGAAATCTTAGAGAGATGTTTGGCTTGAAAGTTCCAATTGTGGCTACTGTCATTGGAGAAGGAGGTTCAGGAGGCGCACTTGGAATAGGTGTTGCTGATAGGTTACTAATGTTTGAACACAGTGTTTACACAGTTGCTAGTCCGGAAGCATGTGCATCAATTTTGTGGAGAGATGCTGCGAAGGCACCAGAAGCTGCATCAGCACTTAAAATTACAGGAAAAGATTTACTTAAATTAGGTATAATAGACGAAGTATTACCAGAACCTTCAGGTGGGAATAATTGGGCTCCTTTAGATGCTGGTAACACTCTAAAAGAGGCTATTGAGAAACACCTTAATGCTTTACTGCAAATGCCTGAAGACGAATTAATTGAGGAAAGATACAAAAAGTTTAGGGTTTTGGGTAAATTTATCGAAGCAAATAATATTGAAGAGATTTATAGTGAAATCCCCCAAAAAACTGAATAATTTGAAACTAGCTTTTATAACAGGTGCTACGAAAGGTATTGGTAGATCTACCGCAATTACTTTTGCCAATGCAGGCTGGGATTTAATCTTACTCTCTAGGAATATGGATTTAATGGTGAAACTAAAGAGCGAACTGTTGAATACTAAATCAAAAATTAGCCTAGTTAAATGTGATTTATCTAATCCTCTAGAAATAAAGCATTGTGTTCAAGATGCAATTGAGAAGTATGGGTGCCCTTCAGTCTTAATAAACAACGCCGGTTGCGCATTTAATGGCCCTTTAGTTGAAATGGATTTAGGTAAATGGGAACAAACTATTCAAATAAACCTCACAAGTGTTTTTCAAATTTGCAGCTCAATAATCCCTCAAATGAGAAAAAATGGCGGTTTAGTTATTAACGTTAGTAGTCATGCCTCATATAATGCATTCCCCCAATGGGGAGCTTATTGTGTCTCAAAATCTGCACTAGCTATGTTTACTAAATGCTTGAGGGAGGAGGAGAGATCTAATTCAATAAGAGCGTGCACAATAACTCTTGGATCAGTAAATACTCCTCTTTGGGACTCCGAATCAATCAATTCTGATTTTGATAGAACTTCTATGCTCTCCTCAAAAGAGGTATCAGAAACTATTCTCTACATTGCTCAAAAACCTCAATCACAATTGATCGAAGACTTGACGTTGATGCCTTCTGGTGGTGCCTTTTAAACATTCTGTTTATCTGATTAATCCTAAAACAGTGATTTTTTTTAGTGCTATTTGAACCCGATTGAACAAGAGAATGTGATATAGTAAATAAGCAATTAAGCTTTTGAAGATACAGTTAATTAAGTTGCATACAATTTTCTGTTTAAAATTTTATGACCTCTACATTACCCAACGATAATATTAGAAACTTTGACGACCAGATTACTAATAAACTAATTTCTGAAATTATTAGAGACAGAATTAAGAATTCTGGGACAAGATTTAGTGCCAACGATAATATTTCTAATTTTATAAATCCTGGTGAATTAGAAATTTTAGAAAAAGAAGTAGCCTCAAGGGTTAAAGACTTACTAAAGTCCCTCGTAATAGATGTTGAAAATGATCATAATACTCAAGAAACTGCTGAAAGAGTTTCAAAAATGTATTTAAATGAAGTTTTTAAAGGCAGATATCATGAACAACCTAAAGTTACAAGTTTCCCAAATGACAAGAATCTTGATGAAATTTATACGGTTGGCCCAATTTCTGTCAGATCTGCATGTTCACATCATTTAGTTCCAATTCTAGGGGAGTGTTGGATAGGTATTAAACCTGGGAATAAAGTCATAGGGCTTTCAAAATTTGCGAGAGTTGCTGATTGGGTTTTTTCAAGACCCCATATTCAGGAAGAAGCTGTAATGATTCTTGCAGATGAAATTGAAAAACTATGCGAACCTAAAGGCTTAGGAATTATTGTAAAAGCCCAACATTATTGTATGAAGTGGAGGGGAGTTAAAGAACCAAATACAAGTATGATTAATTCTGTGGTGAGAGGCGATTTTAGACATGATTTAAGTTTAAAACAAGAATTTTTTGAGCTTGTAAAACAGCAGTCTGCTACTAATAATTACTAATTTCTTTTCAAAGACTTAAAAAGATCCTCTGTTTTTTTAATATCTTTTAAACCTGGTGATATTTCAATACTACTTGAAATATCTAATCCATCAGGTTTGTAATTAGTGAGGATTTCATCAATCCATTCAATTGATATTCCACCTGCTAACCACCAAGGTTTGCTAAATTGCAAGTTCTTTAGATGTATAGAATTTATTTTTTTCCCTGAACCTCCATAAGTTTCTTTATTCCAAGAATCAAGTAGTATCGCATCTACAAAATCCTCAAAAGGTTTTATTTTATCTATGTCACTATCTGTTTTTATTCTGAAAGCTTTCCATAGGCCAATATTGGGAATTTTTTCCCTTATTTTTTTGCAATAATCAATATCTTCATCTCCATGTAATTGAATGATAGTTTCAGTGGGGTTTCCTAAGAAATTTTTAATAATTAAGTCTATTGGACAATTTTGTACGACTGATACCCTCTCGATTTTTGGATAAAAATTTTCTAGGGTTTTAAATATTTTTTTCTTAATTTCAGCTGATACATACCTTGGAGACTCTTCAACCGAAATAATGCCAATAGCATTCGCTCCAAATTTAGCGACTTGAAGAGCTTGTTCTTCAGAAGTTAGTCCACAAATTTTAACTAAAGGATTAGTCTTGGGCATATCATTATCATGCATGTAAGATTAATATTATTGCTAAATATAGCGGAGATTATTTTTGACAAGTTGGCAAATTTTTAAAATATGGGGAATTCCCTTTAAAGTTCATCCCTATTGGTTTGTTATTCTCTTTTTATTCTCATGGAGTATAAGTAATCAGGTTAATTTATCTTCTAGCGATATCTACAGTAATAAAGAAGCTTGGATTATTGGGTTTTTAACTTCTTTTTTCTTATTATCTTCAATTATTTTTCATGAGGTTTTTCATACGTTTGTTTCACTTAATCAGGGCGTAAAAATAAAAAAAATTACTTTTTATTTTTTAGGGG
>CACGMX010000051.1 GCA_902574405.1 uncultured Prochlorococcus sp.
TAGGTTTAAGAGTAGATATGGATGCTTTGCCAATATTTGAGGAAACAAAATTAAGTTTTTCTTCAAAAGTAGATGGTGTTATGCATGCCTGTGGTCACGATTTACATATCTCGATTGGATTGGGTGTGGCAAAAATTATTAAGGATTTAAAATTAAATTTTGGGACTCGGATAATTTTTCAGCCCGCTGAAGAAATTGCCTGTGGTGCTAGATGGATGATTAAGGATGGCGCAACTAATGGTTTAACTCATATTTTGGGAGTTCATGTCTACCCCGATTTATCCGTAGGGACTATTGGCATTAAAGAGGGAAGTTTAACTGCTGCTGCTGGAGAACTTAAGGTTGAGATTAAAGGAAAATCAGGACATGGTGCTCGACCTCATGAAGGAGTTGATGCTATATGGGCGGCCTCTAAAGTTATCTCGGGCATTCAAGAATCAATAACGCGGAAGTTAGACCCTTTAGATCCTGTAGTAATAACTTTTGGGAAAATAGATGGTGGTAATGCATTCAATGTGCTTGCAGAAAAAGTTAATTTAATTGGTACTGTGAGATGCACTAATCGTAAAGTATTTACGAATATTGGTAATTGGCTCAATGAAAATATCACTTCTTTAGCTAATAGTTGTGGAGCTGAAGCAAAAGTAATATTTAGAGAAATCACTACGGCAGTTAATAATAATTCTGAAATTAATAGGGTCCTTAGAGATTCGGGAATTAAGGTTTTGGGTCAAAAAAATGTTATCGAACTACAAAAGCCATCATTAGGAGCTGAGGATTTCGCCGAATTTTTAAACGAAATTCCTGGAGCAATGTTTAGGCTTGGCGTTTCTAGTGAAAATGGATGTGCTCCTCTTCATAGTTCTAAATTTGATCCGGATGAAAGAGCTATCGCTGTTGGAATTAAAGTTATAACAGAATCCATAGTAAAATTAAACAATGAAAATAAATAAAAGGTTAATATTATCTTTTGTGGCTCCTTTCATGATCCTCATATCTGCTACAGGATTGATATTTAGGGACTATTCAAAGAAGATTTTTTATTTACCTATTGGCTTAATGGGGATTGTAATCATTTTAGAGAGGGGTATTAGCAGACAATTGAATAGAAAAAATATATTAAAGAAGGTGAAGTCTTATCAAAAACTAAAATAAAATTATTTTATTTATTTTCACGTCATATGAGATGACTATTTTTTAGAAAAGAGCTATTAATAATATTAATACTAGGGGTGCTAAGAAATTTAACTTAGCTGAGATCATACCCTTTGAACCTGAATCATTAATTTTGATGCAGGGAAGTGAAGATTTGATCAAACTTTAGTAATAACACTTTTTTAAAATTAGGAAATTATGAGAAGTTCTTGGATTAAGCCTCGCCTTGGGAAAGACAATGTAACTCAGATGAACTTTGCGAGAAACGGACATATCACTGAAGAAATGGATTTTGTCGCTAAAAAAGAAAATCTACCTTCTTCTTTAATAATGGAGGAAGTGGCAAGAGGAAGATTAATTATTCCAGCTAATATTAATCATCTGAATCTTGAGCCTATGTCTATAGGTATTGCTTCTAGATGCAAAGTTAATGCCAATATTGGTGCTTCTCCTAATGCAAGCGATATCAATGAAGAAGTAGAAAAGCTCAAACTAGCTGTTAAATATGGTGCTGATACGGTTATGGATCTCTCTACGGGGGGAGTAAATTTAGATGAAGTGCGGCAGGCAATTATTCAAGAATCTCCTGTTCCAATAGGAACTGTTCCTGTTTATCAAGCTTTAGAAAGTGTGCATGGTTCAATAGATAGACTAACTGAAGACGATTTTCTTCATATTATTGAAAAACATTGTAAGCAGGGAGTAGATTATCAAACTATTCATGCTGGCCTATTAATAGAGCATTTGCCAAAAGTTAAAGGAAGAATCACTGGAATTGTCAGTAGAGGGGGAGGTATTTTAGCGCAATGGATGTTACATCATTTTAAGCAAAATCCTCTCTATACAAGGTTTGATGATATCTGTGAGATTTTTAAAAAATATGATTGTACTTTTTCTCTAGGAGATTCACTAAGGCCAGGATGTTTGCATGATGCTTCTGATGATGCTCAGCTAGCTGAATTGAAAACTTTAGGGGAGCTTACTCGAAGAGCATGGGGACATAATGTTCAAGTAATGGTTGAGGGCCCTGGTCATGTACCTATGGACCAAATTGAGTTTAATGTGAGAAAGCAAATGGAAGAATGTTCAGAAGCTCCTTTCTATGTACTTGGTCCATTAGTAACAGATATATCTCCTGGTTATGACCATATATCAAGTGCTATTGGGGCGGCAATGGCAGGGTGGTATGGAACTTCTATGTTATGTTATGTAACCCCAAAAGAACATCTAGGTCTTCCAAATGCAGAAGATGTACGGGAAGGACTAATTGCTTATAAAATTGCTGCTCACGCTGCTGACATAGCAAGACATAGAGCTGGGGCACGTGATAGAGATGATGAACTTAGTCATGCAAGGTATAATTTTGATTGGAATAAACAATTCGAACTTTCCTTAGATCCAGAAAAGGCAAAACAGTACCATGATGAGACACTACCTGAAGAAATCTTTAAAAAGGCAGAGTTTTGTTCAATGTGTGGCCCAAAACATTGTCCAATGAATTCAAAGATTTCAGATGAATCTCTCGATCAGTTAAAAGATAAACTTGAAGAATGTAATACCTCAGCGTAGTTATTAATTAATAGTTATAAAATTTCCTTCGTCTTTTTAACTACGTTTTCTACAGTAAATCCGAAATTTTTCATACATTCGCCACCAGGTGCTGATGCACCAAACCTATCCATAGTGATACATATCCCATCAAAACCTGTATATTTATGCCAACCAAATGAATGGGCAGCCTCTACTACAACTCTCTTTTTCACGCTACTAGGTAAGATACTTTCTTTGTAAGATTCTTCTTGTTCTTCGAAAAGTTCTACACAAGGCATAGAAACAACTCTAATTTTTTTACCTAAGCTTGAAATTTCCTTACTTGCTTCAATGCAAAGATTCAGTTCGCTTCCAGTTCCAATAAATATTAGATCTGGTGTTCCTTCGCAGTCAGAAACAATATATCCTCCTAGGGCAACTTTGTCGATCGAAGTATTTTCTTGATTTGGCATACCTTGTCTACTTAGACAAAGGGCAGAAGGTCTTTTTCGATTTTGAATAGCAAGCTTATAAGCCCCACTCGTCTCATTTCCATCTCCTGGTCTGAAAACTAGCATGTTAGGCATGGCACGAAGAGAAGGGATAGTTTCAATAGGTTGATGTGTAGGACCGTCTTCTCCTACACCAATTGAATCATGGGTTAATACATAGATCACTCCTAGTTCGCTGAGTGCTGAAAGCCTCATTGAACCTCTCATATAATCGGCGAAAACAAGGAAGGTTCCACCATAAGGAATAAGTCCACTATTGTGATAGGCGATTCCATTTAGTACAGCTGCCATTGCATGCTCTCGTACACCAAAGTGTAAATATCTTTTTTCTGGACTATGAGGCTGGAATGACCCGATTTCTCCCTTTATATCTGTGTAGTTAGAGTGAGTTAAATCTGCCGATCCACCAATTAATTCAGGCAGATTAGGTCCTAGAGCACCTAAACATATTTGTGAATGCTTTCTGGTGGCTAACCCTTTATCAACAGGTGTATAAGAAGGGAGATCTGAGTCCCAATTATCAGGTAATTGGCCTTTTAACATTCTATTTAACTCAGCTCCTTCAGAGGGATATTTTTTTTGATATTCTTCAAATTTAGAATCCCATTCTTTCTCTAAGTTTTCTCCTTTGTTTATTGATTTTCTAAAATGTGCATATACTTCATCTGGTATTTCAAATGGAGGATATTCCCAATTTAGAAACTTTCTAGTTAGTGCAGCTTCTTCTTCTCCAACAGCTGCTCCATGAATTCCCGCAGTATCTGATTTATTGGGCGAACCATAACCTATGGTTGTAGAAATTTTTATAATTGAAGGTTTGTCTGTAACTAATTTTGCTTTTTCGATAGCTTCAGTTATTCCTTTAACATCATGATTCCCATCTTCAACATGTTGTACATGCCATCCATAAGCTTCGTATCTTTTTAAAACATCTTCGGTGAAAGAAACGTCGGTTCGCCCATCAATTGTAATTTGATTATCGTCATAGAGTGCAATTAATTTTCCAAGCTTAAGGTGACCAGCTAATGAGCAAGCTTCTGATGCTATACCTTCTTGATTACAGCCGTCACCCATTATTACGTAAGTGTAGTGATCAACGATATTGCAATCAGGCTTATTGAATTTAGCTGCTAAATGAGTTTCAGCTATGGCTAAACCAACTGCATTTGAAATTCCAGCTCCAAGAGGTCCAGCAGTAACCTCAACCCCTTCAGTTTCGAATGTTTCTGGATGTCCAGGAGTTTTTGATCCCCATTGTCTAAATTCTTTAATGTCTTCTATAGAAACTGATTTGTATCCTGTCAAATGAAGCAGAGAATATAACAGCATACAGCCATGACCAGCTGATAATACAAAACGATCTCTATTGAACCATTTTGGATTATTTGGGTTGTGATTGAGAATGTTTTGCCATAATGCATAACCCATAGGAGCACACCCCATTGGCAATCCAGGATGTCCACTATTAGATTTATTTACTGCATCTACAGCAAGCATTCTTATACTATTTACACAAAGTGATTCTAATGAGATAGATGCAGCGACCATTGTTTTAAAATAAGTTAAGTTGGAAATACAGACTTGGTTGTCTTCAATTCAATTTGCTGAAAGCAAGGCAAACATTGTGACCACCAAAGCCGAAAGAATTAGAAAGAGCAACTCCTACTCGAGCTTCTCTCGCATTATTTGGTACATAATCTAGATCACATTCAGGATCTGGATTGACGTAGTTAATTGTAGGAGGGATAAAATTATGTGTCAAAGAAAGTATACAAGCTACAGCTTCTATACCTCCTGAACCTCCTAAGAGATGACCAGTCATCGACTTAGTAGAGCTTACAGGAATGAGGTAAGATCTG
>CACGMX010000052.1 GCA_902574405.1 uncultured Prochlorococcus sp.
TACAAGTCGCATTAACTGAATCAATCGCATCACTAGGTAAAGAAGGAGATCTAGTTGATGTAGCACCAGGATACGCAAGAAATTTTCTATTACCTTATGGCAAGGCAGTGAATGTAACACCAGCAGTCCTTAAACAAATTGAGAGGAAGAAAGAAAAAGAAAAAATCGCTGCTGATAAATTAAAGCAAGAAGCTTTAGATTTCCAAACTGCATTATCTACAATAGGTAGGTTCACCATCAAAAAACAGGTTGGAGAAGATGGTGTCCTTTTTGGAACCGTTACCAATGGTGATGTTGCCGAAGTGATAGAAGCGGCTACTAAAAAAGAAATTGACAGAAGAAACATTACCGTTCCTGATATTCATAATTTAGGTTCCTTTACTGCAAAAATAAAATTACATCCAGAAGTAAATGCAGAAGTAAATATTGAAGTAACAAGTTAATCAATTTGTTGCATTATTTTGAAAAGTAGCCAGAGTATATATCTAAGCAATTAAATATATGGTTTCCGTACCTTTTCCAAATAATGGGCAAAATAAAAATTTTAAAAAGGATTTTAATAGTGAAAATGGTGGATTAGTTCCTCCTCAAAACGTTCAAGCAGAGGAAGCTGTTCTTGGTGGCATACTTCTTGATCCAGATGCGATCGGAAGAATTGCAGACTTAATTAAACCTGAAGCTTTTTATATAAATGCTCATCAAGAAATTTATAGAACAGCATTAATGCTGCATACCCAGGGTAAACCAACTGATTTAACATCAATGAGTGCTTGGTTAGCAGATAATGGATCACTAGAAAAAATTGGAGGAAACAGCAAACTGGTAGAACTCGTTGAAAATGTTTCCTCTACAGCTTCCATAGAACAAGTTGCCAATTTAATTAACGACAAATTCATGAGAAGGCAACTCATTAGATCTGGAAATGAAGTAGTTCAACTAGGTTTTGATCAAACTCAAGATACTAATGAAGTTCTAGATAAAGCAGAGCAAAAAATATTTGAAATCAGTCAAGAAAAACCTTCAAAAGGTCTGACTCAAGCAGCTGAAATCCTTACAAGTACTTTCAATGAAATAGAGTCAAGATCATTAGGTACTTCAGTAGCTGGAATTCCTGTTAATTTCTACGATCTTGATGCGATGACTCAAGGTTTTCAAAGGAGTGATTTAATAATTGTTGCTGGAAGACCTTCAATGGGGAAAACTTCAATAGTTCTTAATCTTGCTAAAAATGTTGCACAATCTCAAGATTTACCTGTGTGTGTATTTAGCCTTGAAATGAGTAAAGAACAGTTGACATATAGACTACTCTCTATGGAAGTGGGAATCGAAAGTGGCAGGCTAAGAACAGGAAGATTACAGCAAGATGAATGGCCATTACTCGGAGAAGGTATCAATTCCCTAGGTCAATTACCAATATTTATAGATGACAAGCCTAACTTAAGTGTTCTAGAGATGAGATCTCTGTGCAGAAGATTAATAGCTGAACAAAAAAAAGAACTTGGATTAATTGTGATTGATTATCTGCAGTTGATGGAAGGATCAACCCCTGATAATAGAGTGCAAGAACTTTCACGAATCACAAGAGGTCTTAAAAGCATGGCCAGAGAATTAAAAGTACCAGTAGTAGCTTTATCTCAGCTTAGTAGAGGGGTTGAGTCTAGAACAAATAAAAGACCAATGTTAAGCGATCTAAGAGAATCAGGATCTATTGAACAAGACGCAGATTTAGTATTAATGATTTATAGAGATGAATACTATAATCCGGAGACTGAAGATAGAGGTATTACAGAAATCATTGTCACTAAACATAGAAATGGACCCGTAGGAACTGTTAAATTATTATTTGAACCTCAATTTACGAGATTTAGGAATTTAGCTAATTAAATCTCTCCTAAAATGCAAGATCATCACTCAACAAATGAATCTTTTGACGTCATCGTTATTGGAGGAGGACATGCAGGATGCGAAGCTGCCATAACAACAGCAAAATTAGGTTTCTCTACTGCCTTATTTACAATCAATCTAGATAGAATTGCCTGGCAACCGTGTAACCCTGCAGTTGGGGGACCAGCAAAAAGTCAGTTGGTTCATGAAGTTGATGCATTAGGTGGAATTATTGGTAAATTAGCCGATGAGACAGCTATTCAAAAAAGAATATTAAATGCAAGTAGAGGCCCAGCTGTATGGGCGTTAAGAGCTCAGACAGATAAAAGAGAATACTCAAAAAGAATGATCGAAATACTACAAAATACAGATAATTTATCTTTAAAAGAAGCAATGATTACTGAACTGGATATTGCGAAAACTGAACAAATTGGATTTAACTCAAAAAAGATCTTAAAAAAAAGAATAAAGGGTGTAAAAACATTCTTTGGTAGTTATTATTCAGCAAGATCAGTTATCATCACAGCTGGTACGTTCTTAGAAGGAAGAATATGGATAGGAAATAAATCAATGTCAGCTGGTAGATCGGGCGAACAAGCAGCACAAGGTCTTACTCAGAATTTGCACGAAATTGGTATCAAAACAGAACGTTTAAAAACAGGTACTCCAGCAAGAGTTGATAAAAGAAGTATCATTTTTGATGAATTAGATATTCAACCAAGTACTGCAGCAGATAAATATTTTTCATTTGACCCAGAAATAAAAAATAATATGCCCCAAGTTAGTTGTCACATAACAAGAACAACTCCCAAAACACATCAACTTATTAGAGACAATTTACATTTAACTCCCATTTACGGCGGTTTTATTGATAGTAAGGGGCCAAGATATTGTCCATCAATTGAAGATAAAATCGTCAAATTTGCTGATAAAGAATCACATCAAATTTTCTTAGAACCAGAAGGAATTAAGACCCCTGAAATATATGTACAAGGATTTTCTACAGGTTTACCCGAAAATATTCAATTAGAACTTTTAAGGACCTTACCTGGATTAGGTGAATGCAAAATGTTGCGACCAGCATATGCTGTGGAGTATGACTATATACCTGCAACACAGCTCCAAACATCACTCGAAACGAAAGAAATTGAATATTTATTTAGCGCCGGACAAATTAATGGCACTACTGGTTATGAAGAAGCAGCAGCACAAGGATTAGTTGCTGGAGTCAATGCGACAAGAAAACTAAACAAAAAAGACCCAATCATCTTCACTAGAGAAAGCAGTTATATAGGAACAATGATCAATGATTTAATTTCAAAAGATCTCAAAGAACCATATAGAGTTCTCACTAGTAGGAGTGAATATAGGTTAACTCTCAGAGGAGATAATGCAGATAGAAGATTAACACCATTAGGTTATCAAATAGGGCTAATTAATGAGAAAAGATGGTCGGCCTATCAAGAAAAAATGAACCTTCTCGAAGAAGAGAAATTTAGATTAAATAACACTCGTTTAAAAAATACCGATGAAATATCAAAAAAAATAGAATTAGAAACGGGATCAAAAATCAAAGGCTCAACAACTTTGAAAGAACTATTAAAAAGACCAAACTTTCATTATTCAGATCTAATTAAATATAATCTGAATGAGAGAAATCTAGGTTCTTCAATACAGGAAGGTGTTGAAATAGATATTAAATACGAGGGTTACCTTAAAAGACAAAAAAACAACATAGAACAAATAAATCGTCAAAGCTGTAAATCTCTGCCTCAAGAAATAAATTATGAAAAGATAGAGACATTATCTTTAGAAGCTAGAGAAAATTTGAATAAGATAAAGCCAAAAAATTTTGGTGATGCTTCAAAAATTCCTGGTGTAAGCAAAGCTGATTTAACTGCTTTACTTGTTTGGCTAAAAATAAGAGAAATAAAAAAAGAAAAGGCAAATATTTTTGTCGAAAAAAAGTTATCATCTTAAAAGGATTCCGTCTGAGCACTGAGTAATAAACTTTTTAAATCACCAAAAATTTTATGGGAAGAAAAAGCCTCTACTTTTTTAGTGAAAAATTCATTACCAAAAATATCTGGTCCATGGAAATTAATGCTACTTGGGGACGGAAGTCCAACTAGACATTTACAGCTTTTAACTAATCAAGAGACGAAAATTAAATTAATTTCAATGCAAGAAGATCCTCTATTCATGGCAGAGGGACCTAAAGAATTAAATCAGTTAAATGGACCTTTAATTAGAAGACAAGTATGGATTAAAAACAATAATAAAAACCTAGCATGGGCTGAAAGTTGGTGGAATGCAGAACAAGTGAATGAAAATTTAAAAGCCAAAGAAGAACCAATTTGGAAGAATTTGACACAAGACAGATCAGAATTGTTTAGAGAAGTTGATCGAATTTCACTTGTTAATTCAAATTGGTTAGAGGATCAATTTTGTTTTAAAGGTCCATTCTGGTCAAGAAATTATAGATTTTTTCGAGACAAAAAGCCCCTAACAATTATTAGAGAAGTATTCAATCCACATTTAGAAAGTTTATTAGGCTATTCAGGAATTAAAGAATTTAAGAAACTATACTCTTCTTCTTCTTGATCTAGGAAGATTTCTTGATTGTGATTGAACTTGTTGGTTTGTTTGAGAACCACCAAGTCCTTTTGATACAGGAGCTCTTTGCCATCTTTCAACTTTGAAATCCATTTCATCTGGCCAATCTTCCTCATTACTCTCTTTCACAAAAGGTAATTTTTTTTGCTCAGTTGTCTGTAAATTTTTTGGTTGCCTTAAAGATATTGCTTCTAAAGGTCTTTTTGAGTGCTGTTCGACATATTCATAAGAATTTGAATCTCTGGAAAATGTCTTAATATCACTAGTATCATCGTAAAAAGTCTCATCATTCCAATCATCATTATCTTCATCAAAAAATAAATCCACTTTTTCAGATACCCATCTTCCTACTTTTTTAACACTCTTACTTGTTATTCCTTGAAAATCTGAGTTCCTTCTTTTTCCTGGCCTAGCACCAGATACTCCATCAACAAATTGTCTTCCAGTTTCAAAAATTTTATCAACTTGTTTATCAACAATATTTTTATCAAAACTATTTCTAAGATTTCTAATTCTCCTTGAATCCATAAATTAAGTGTCATTG
>CACGMX010000053.1 GCA_902574405.1 uncultured Prochlorococcus sp.
CATCAAGAAGTTTCTGTAGAGATGGTTTTGGATAATCTTAGATCAAATACTGAAGTGGCTAATAAAATAATATTTGAAGTAGCTAAATTAATTGAAAAAGAAAGGCCAAAAAGTAAGTCTCATTTTTCATTAAAAGATGGATTGATAACCCAAAAAGAAAATATCCCAAGCTCTACTAAAGAGAAACTAAGGATATTTACTGATTCTTATTAGGCTTATTTGATACAGGTGATTATTCAGCTCAAGATACGGATTTGTTAACCTCCAGCTCCAACGCCTTGGTATGAACCATAGAAGAATATTCCTAAAACGAAGATAACTGCAATTCCACCTGCTGTAGCAACAAGCCAAAGAGGAAGGGTTCCTTCAGTCCATCTTCTTTCCCATGCAACTGCTGGTCTACCGTCGGGAAGTCTATCTGGAATTCTTCCATCTGGTCCTTTTAATTTACTCATAATTTTAATTTAATTGAAAAAGTAACTGGAAAATAAAATTCCCAATACAAAGACTGATAATAAGCCTAAATAAAGGCTTGTACGATTAAGTTCAACTGGAACTTTGTTAGGATTTTCGTTTACTTGCATGATAGTTAAATTTATCGGGCTACGAATTGCATAGCAGCAATAGAACCTAAAAAGAATACTGATGGGATAGCTAGAGCGTGGACAGCTAGCCAACGGACAGTAAATATAGGATAGACGCGGACTTCCGCAGCCTGCATTGGAGCTTGAGAATTAGTCATTGTTATTTTGTTCTTAAATCTAGTTGAGATTTAGCTTCATATCTTTGTGTTACGACAGGTGCTTTAGATTCAGATGATTGGAAATAACTATCTGGACGAGGAGTTCCAAAAGCATCGTAGGCTAAGCCTGTATATACAAATAAGAAGCCTGCTATAAAGATAGCTGGTAATGTTACTGCATGAATAATCCAGTATCTAATACTGGTGATTATTTCAAAAAATGGGCGTTCACCCGTTGAACCTGCGGCCATAATCACAAATGTTTACCCTATGATCTTACAGTGTAAAATCATAAGTTCGCGAAGAAATTAACAGGTTGGTTACAGACAGTTGTTAAATCTTTCAAAAATTAATTTTTTTTTTACTATTAACTCAAGTTATTCAAAATTAGCTATTCCATTTAAGGATATAACCACGCTCGCCAAGTACAAATCCTTTTTGATTGCCTAAAGCCTCCTTATCAAGAAAAACTATTTTAATGAAGTTTGTTGGCAATACAGAGGCAATAGGATCTTTATTCCAAGTTTTACCTTGATCTTTACTTACTATTAAAGTTCCATTACCTCCGCCAGCCCATATATCACCATTTGGATCCCATCCCATGTCTAAATAATTGTATCCATTGAGAATTGGTATAATAGGCTTTGACCAATTTTCTAGATCATTAGTATCTTCATTAAATCTAATTTCTGCTCCTCTAGAAAGCATCCATAAAGTCCCTCTTGGATTAAAACCAATACTTTGAACTCTTTTACTACTGGCTCTTTGATGAGCCATCCATACATTACTATCCTTTTCTAAAGTAGAAAAGAAATTACCTAGACTGCTTACACTCACATAATCTCCTTTATTAGTTCTTCTTAAATCTCTTACCCCTCCAGACCCAGATGCATCTACAACTTTTGCATTCCATGATTCACCACTATCGAATGTTTCATAAATAGCACCTGCAGTGGTTGCCAATTCTGCAACACCAGCATCTACAGTTGTTATTAGAAATGGTTGGCCTGGTAATTTATTACCTAGAGATAAACGTGTCCAATTCTTTCCTGCATCAAGTGTATGCATAACTAAGGAAGGTTGACCTATTAACCATCCCTCTTCACCTTTAAAATCAATATCTAGGAGACGAAAGTTCTCTTCACTTGGTAAATCTAAATTCCTTTTTTCCCAAGTTTCTCCTCCATCATTAGATTCCATAATAAGCCTATTAGAACCTACTAAGAATCCATTTTTATCATCTACAAAATCAACATCTAAGGCATTAGCCTGATCCTCAAACTGAATTGTTTTCCAAGGGCTGCTA
This sequence comes from uncultured Prochlorococcus sp., assembly GCA_902574405.1. GTDB lineage: Bacteria > Cyanobacteriota > Cyanobacteriia > PCC-6307 > Cyanobiaceae > Prochlorococcus_A. The sequence continues at coordinate 2,049 of CACGMX010000053.1, forward strand.
TCACTCATTTTTACTCCTGTAGATGAACAACTGCTCAATACAAAACAAAGGAGAACTGATAAAAGAAGATTGGGAATACTAGAAATAATTTTTTTCATTTGTATATATTAGTGCAAAGAGTACAAAGAAAGGAATATGGCGGCAGCAAAGGCAAGACCTCCAAAAATCAATATATTTTTTTGTCCAGGGGGTAAACTATTAAAACCAAATCCATAAACTAAATTTTCTTCAAAACCACTAGGTTTAGATTTAGGACCTATATCCTTATAAAAATTTTTACCAGCTCGACAAACAGGGCAAGCAAAGGTATTCCCATCCAACTCTGAAAAGGGAGTATTTTTTGGTATGTTTAATTTTTTATTTCCTTCAGATGGATCATAAATATATCCACAACTTCTACATTCGAATCTATTTTGTTCTAGATTAAATATAGATTGTTCAACATTTGTTCCAGAGGATTTTTCAGAAAGTTTTTCTTTCTCAAAGTCTTCAACTATTTTGTTTTCCTCAGAGGCTGGTTGAATGTTTTCACTCACGGTTTATTATTGTTCTTTAAGAACTTTAAAAGATTTTGCTTAATTAAGCGACTTTTATTCAAAATTAATTTTTCAAGATGTTTTTATTAACTGGCTATGAATACTTTTTAGGTTTCCTTCTGATTGCCGCAGCTGTTCCAGTATTAGCTCTAGTTACTAATCTCATCGTTGCCCCAAAAGGCAGAACAGGGGAAAGAAAACTTACATATGAATCAGGAATGGAGCCAATAGGAGGAGCATGGATTCAATTTAATATTCGTTATTACATGTTTGCTTTGGTTTTCGTTATATTTGATGTTGAGACAGTATTCCTTTATCCTTGGGCTGTTGCCTTCAATAGATTAGGCTTATTAGCTTTTATTGAGGCTTTAATCTTCATTGCAATACTTGTTATTGCCTTAGCATACGCATGGAGAAAAGGTGCTTTAGAATGGAGTTAAAAAATTGAATCCACAATTATCCCCAAAAGCAATAAGAGAAGTTCGAGAAGGAACTTGCAATCCTCTTGGTGCACCCCAAGTTACTACAGATTTAAGCGAAAACATTATTTTGACAAGCTTAGATGATCTTCATAATTGGGCTAGGTTAAGTAGTCTTTGGCCTCTCTTGTATGGAACAGCTTGTTGTTTTATAGAATTTGCTGCTTTAATTGGATCTAGATTTGACTTTGATAGATTTGGATTAGTACCTAGAAGCTCGCCGAGGCAAGCAGATTTGATAATAGTTGCAGGAACAGTAACGATGAAGATGGCTCCGGCTTTAGTAAGACTTTATGAGCAGATGCCTGAACCAAAGTATGTTATCGCTATGGGTGCTTGCACAATTACAGGAGGCATGTTTAGCGCAGACTCTACCACTGCTGTAAGAGGAGTTGATAAACTAATACCTGTTGATTTATACCTTCCAGGATGTCCACCAAGGCCAGAAGCAATTTTTGATGCAGTAATAAAATTAAGAAAAAAAGTTGGGAATGAATCAATTTTAGAGCGTACAAAAACAGAGCAAACCCACAGGTACATAACATCTGATCACGAAATGAATCTTGTTTTCTCAGAAAATACAGGTGAATATTTAAACAAAACTTCAGCTAACGTTATTCCCTCCTCACAAAAAGAAAAAATAACTGAATTACCTGAAAATACTGAAAAAGCTGAAATTATTGATACTTTAGAAAATTAATGGCAAAAGAAGGTTTAGCTAAATCCTCAGATACTTCAATAGAAAAAGAAGGCTTGATAAGTCAATCTTTGTCTAAAGATGGCATTCCAAATCAATCTTTACCTGATGATCACATAGGAATTGAAAACATCTCTGTGGAACCTAATAAATTATATGAAGCAGTAGCGGCTTTAAGAAATTACGGTTTCAACTATCTCCAATGTCAAGGAGGATATGATGAGGGACTTGGCAAAAATCTTGTAAGTTTCTACCATTTTATAACTGTTGATGATTTACAAAAAATCGAAAAAATTAAAGAAGTCAGGTTAAAAGTTTTCTTAAAAAGAGATTCTGATTTATCAATCCCTAGTTTGTATAAAATTTTTAAAGGGAGCGATTGGCAAGAAAGAGAAACTTATGACATGTATGGTATAAATTTCATTGATCATCCAAATCCTAAAAGACTATTAATGCCTGAGGATTGGAGAGGATGGCCATTACGAAAAGATTATATTCAGCCAGATTTCTATGAACTTCAAGATGCTTATTAATTTAATTTTTTTAATTTGCGGTATACAAACATAACTGCTCTTGCGAGTCTCCTCGGATCATGTCTAAGAGTTGGAGTTATTTTTTTTGAATATAATGGTGCTTGCAAAACATAATAACCTTCAGATAATAATTTTCCTTTATTACAAAAGACTGGAGCTGCCCCTCTACTTTCGTAGTAGTCTACTAATGGAGACTTTTCAAATTGAATCTGAGATAGGATTGAATTAAAAATCCGAGTATTCACTCCAAAACTCGATAATTGTTTTTCTATTGCTTTGATATGTTTATAAACATCAAGTCCATCTGTTTCTCCTGGCTGAGTCATCAAATTACTTATATAAATTTTGGGAGAATCACTTTGCATTAAGGCATCTACTATCTCTGGTACTAGTAGATTAGGCAATAAAGAAGTGTATAAACTCCCTGGGCCAAGAACAATTAAATCAGCTTCTTTTATAGATTCAAGAGCACTAGGAAGAGCTGAAGGATTTTCTGGTAAGTAACCAATTCGCGAAATTAATTTTTTAGATTTGCTGATATTACTTTCACCAAAAATTTTTTCACCATCTTCTAATTCGGCCCATAACATAACATCAATATTTGTTGCAGGTAATACTTGACCTTGTACCGCCAAAACCTTACTAGAGGCTTGAACTGCTTTTTCTAAACTGCCTGTAATTGTTGTTAAAGCTGACAAGAATAGATTTCCAAAACTATGACCTTCCAGGCCACTTCCTACTGAAAATC
>CACGMX010000054.1 GCA_902574405.1 uncultured Prochlorococcus sp.
CTTCATTATCCAATACTGTTTTAATTATGGATGAGTTATTTGGATCGTTATCAATAAATATTTTTTTGGGTCCAAAATAATTTGAAGGAGGGGATAATTTAAAAATAAAGTGTTTTGGGAAAAGATCTGATCCTATCATTTCATTATTTGTATCTGGGTCAATGAAAATATTTGCAAAAGGTGTCGCTGTGTAACCTACGTAAGAACTTTTAGTAAAAATATTTAGGATCTCTCTAATATCTTTATTTATTGTTGTTGGATCATCTTCTGCAGAGCCATATCTAGTATTTATTGATGCATTATCTGCTTCATCATCAATCAAAATCAGGGGAAGATCTATTTTGCCGTTTTTAAAAATTCTTGAATTTTGAAAATATTTTTTTTAAATTATTTAAAACATATGTATTTTTTTTTATTACTGCAACAACGGGATTTAAGTTTTTTTCAAGCTTAAAGGCAATTCTTTGAAGAGCAGGAGTGTCAAAATCGAATTCTAAATTTGTTACTGAGAAAGGTCTAGGGATATCTTGAAGAGCATCATATTTTGGATTTACAAATCCATCGTCAATTCTCTGCTGGGTTTGTCTTCTAAGAGTATTATCTCTACCTGCAATAACTATAATTACTTTATATCCCAAGTCAGCTGCTTTAGTTATTAAACCGATGTAATTAGCAGTCTTCCCACTTTGTACATCTCCAATAACTAGACCTTTTCTTTCCCAATTACTACTTTTTAGAGGATCTCCGCATCTGCTAATAACATCTTCGGTATCTAATCCAATCTTGGTTATCACATCTAACGATAAATTCTTTTTTTGACAATAAATTTTTATAGTTAAACCAATAGCCGCGCTCTAATTTTTGTTTTCTCTCTGTGGTTAACCATTCTTCAAATTGATCGTCCATAGCATTTAAACCTGTACATATATCCATATCAATTCCCTCTAAATCTTGAATCTCAAGTTCTGCTCTTGCAAGATCTTCTTGAACTAATTCACTAAAAAACGGATTTTTGGAATTAAATTCAACAGCTGAGCGGATTGATTCCTCCGAAGTATCATTTGTTGTATGTACTAAATTTCGAGAAAGTTCAATTAAAGCATCAATAAGTTTACGCCTTTTTTCAGTTGTTAATCCTTTTTCGTTATTCATAATTTAGATGCTCCTCTATTTCGCTCCAGTTTTCATTAAGGTAACTTAGATTTTTTAACAGATTATAGGTCTCTTCAAAAGATTTTCCGCTTTTCATATAAAAGTCTTTGGTTGTTTTTGCTAAATCTATGAGTTCTTTAATTGAGAATTTTTCATTTTTTAAATTTTTTGGATTTTCAGTGTAATCATGTGCAATTTCGGGATAAGGCATGCATTTTTCGATTAAAGAAAATACATTTTCAAGTTGTCGAGATAAATCATCATCTAGGGCATTGTAAATGCTCGTTATTGAAGGGTTCTCTTTACAGATTTTGTAAATAATGTCTTTGCTTTTATTTGAAACAACCCTTTCCCATATTGGCTTCTTCTCTTTATTAGCTAATTTCTTGTTTATTATTCTAGATGTATATTTCATGGCTGATGGACGTGAAAATTTATCTATTAAATCTCTCAATCTGCCTCTAATTCTTGGGGGTGGAGTAGCTCGACTTTTTTTGACATCAAGTTGCCACTCTGAGTCAGTATTGTTTTCAATATCAATAGAAATTCTGCATAACTTTCTCATTTCTAATTTCTTACCAAGATTAAACCAAGTTGACTTGCAAATTAATCTTCCTCTTCGGTACAAATAGAATCCTTGATTTTCCAAATAGCCCTCATCCCCTGCGAGATCAGCGTGATCTTCATATTCTTTCTCAGTGCAAAGCGTATGGTGGGGTAATGTGTAAGATGTAACTTTGCAATTGTCTATTTTCTCTACAGGCTGTTTTGTAGATTTTTCTATAAAAAAAGGGTCAGATGACTGACATAAATTGCCGTTAACTGTAAACAAGATTTTCCTCTCATCTTCCCCGCTTATATATCTGTGAAATATCAAGCTTACATGTTTAATGAGTTGTGAAGTTAATTCCTCTAGAAAATGATTTGCATCTTTTTTATCTTTCTTTTCTAAAGTATCTATTTTTTCCCACCTCACGACAGTACCTTGTTTTTCAAGAAAATTTCCTTCATTAGAAGTGTCAATATCCAAAAGCCATTCATTTTCTTCTGCTACTACATCTAAATCCCACATTGCTATGGAATCGCTCACATTATTGCTTGATCTAACAATTAATTTCTTTGCCTGAGAAAAAGAGGCCGTTTTTAATCCTAAACCAAATCTACCTAAATCATCAGGATCCCTAGTATCATTAGGGTCGCTTCCAAGTCGCATTGCTTCTTCCAGTTGGTCTGCATTCATCCCAACACCATCATCTCTAATTTCTATGAATGGTTCATTACCGTCCCAGTTGCAAATTATGTCAATTTTAGATGCTTTGGCAGAAATTGAATTATCTATAATGTCGGCAACAGCATTATTCAATGAATAACCAATACTTCTCATACTCATTATCAATGCACTTGCTTTAGGTTTTACAACTTTCCTCATAATTATTTAATTAAGTAAAATTAAATACTTAGCGATTTTAACGAAATAATCAATTTTTCCTTTGGAGATTAACATCTTAAAAAATAATTTTAATTTTCTTAATGCCCGCTTTACAATTCTTAAGTTTAGGAAGATTTAATATCTTCATTAAGAGAAATTTGATTGTATTTGTGCTGATATATAAACATCTCTCGCGGATAAAAAATTGAACAATTTTTATGCTTTCCAATTAGTAATTACTTAGCTTACAGAATGTGTTAAGTAATTCGGCGTCTTTTATAGATTTTACTAATGTTGTTGATAGGTTACTTGAACCAACTATTAATAACAAACATTTTGCCCTGCTGATGGCAACATTCAACCTGTTTGGTTGCAGTAGAAAATCCAATCCTCTTGGAGCGTCATCCCCCGTACTTGCAGTTAATGAAAAAATTGCTATTGGAGCTTCTTGACCTTGAAATTTATCAACAGTGCTGACTCTTGCCTTATCATTCAAATAATTTTTTCAATAAGTTAACTTGAGCATTATATGGTGCAATAACCAAAATATCTTTTTTTTCAATTGTCCCTGAAAGCAATTTACCCTTAGAGAAATATTCATATTTTCCATCATGAAGTTCATCTACAATTTCTTTAATTTTGGAAGCCTCTTCAATTGATGTTTGACTGTTATTAAGATGAGGAACATTTTCAAAGTGAAATCCTTGATTGGGAATAAAACTACCATTTATAGATAGAACTGGATTTTTCCAAATTATTTTATTATTCTTATTTTCTGGCTGACTTTTTAATTTACCTTCATAAAAAAGATCAGAGACAATAGAAGTAATTGAAGGCTCCATCCTCCAACTTTTGTCTAAGAAAATGCCAAGATCATTAGGTACTACTTTCTCATTTCTCATCCAATATTCTAATGCTGATAATCCTCCACCAAATTCGTGAATAGCTTTAATAGGCTGGGAAAGTTGTTGTTGATCTCCAACTAGAATAATTGATTTGGCACACCTTGAAATTATTGCTGTATTTGCCAGAGACATTTGTCCTGCCTCTTCTATTACTAATACATCATATTTATTTGTTGCTTCATCAACTGAATGAGCCCAAGCGGTTCCTCCCACAATTAGCATTTCTTGTGTAATCTTTTTAGAATTGATCGTGGAAATTGATTTTTCTCTAAGTTTTTTAGTTCTTGAGTTTGATGTGCTGCCATCACTTTTTACAATCCTAATATTTAAAGATCTATCATTGGAAATTTCTTGCGTTTTAATTAGTAAGTTATCTATTGCTGGATGACTATTGGCAGAAATAGCAATTCTTTTACCTTTTAATGCTAATCCAATAATTACCTCAGAAATCAAAGAAGATTTCCCAGTTCCGGGTGGTCCCTGAATAGCTAATATAGTTGAATCCTGACTATGAATATAATCAGTTATCTGTTTAGCATAATCAGAATTGTTGATCTTTAAATTCTGGTTTAACTTGATGAGTTTTTCTTGTCCTTTTCGCTCTAAAAGTTTTTTAAGTGATTCCGAAATACTGTTATTTGTTTCAACCCAATTTTTTGCTTGAGGTAATAATCTTTCTATTAAAGTTCTACCAAGATCCGATTCTTTTTTGAATAAAGAGCAATATTTTGGAAGACCTAGGAATTTTTTTATTTCACCATTATCAGAAGCAGGCAATTCCACAAAAGAATTTTGATCGTAGTTATTGAGTTTTTTCTTATTATCATTTTCCCAGTTTTCACATTTTTTTTCTTGAAATTTAAAGCTTATTATTCCTAAATCTTCTTCTAGTTTTTGTACTCTAAGACTCAAACCAGTTTGTTGGATTTCCATTTCTAAATTTCCATCTAAGAAATCAGATCGAAGTTTCGAATTAGGAAAAGGTTCAAATTTAAAATTATAAAGGTGGCACTTTTTTATCGTTGTCTTTTTCCTTATTTATAAAAATAGCCTCATGTATACATTCTGAATCTTTTTCTAATTCAAAAATGTCAGCTTTTTGCCTATCAAAATATCTCCACCATAAATTTTTTGCTTCTTTAGAGTGGAATCTTAATAATTGTGAAAGTACCCTTTGTGATTTCCAAGTAATACCAAAAGGTCCTTTTTCCGTTAATGGATCATTTGGCTCATTAAATTTGTCTTCTTTATCAAGATATCTTAGTTCTTTTGGAATCCTAGAAAAAAACTCATCACTTATTTGGTTAATTGAATCATAAAATTTTGGGTCTTCATTTTTTTTATCTTCAGAAGAATCTTTTTCTACATTTTCTTCGAAGAAT
>CACGMX010000055.1 GCA_902574405.1 uncultured Prochlorococcus sp.
AAATGGAACATTTTTGAAACTCAATACAGGGATATCTTCGAAGATTATATAAGGTGTTTATAGACTCTAGCTACCCCTACAGCTACCCCCTGTACGACCAACTATCCTATTTAGATAAAGATAAAAAGATAATTAGTCATTTCAAATAAAAGGCAGTTTTTCTGCGATTGAATCTTTAAGTTCATCTTCATCTTCATCTTCCCAAGCAGGCGTGTAATCATCCACCATAATATGGAAGAATCTTAATTGTTCATCAGAAAGTTCTAAGAAATTACTTTTTAATTTTTCAGCGATTGAATCTTTTAGTTCTTCTTCTTCATCATCATCAGGTGCATAATCATCGACCATTACTTTTGCAAGACTTAATTGTTCATCAGTTAGTTCAAGGGAATCCATCTCAGTAAATAATTTAAAAACATCTTAAATCAAAAAATTTATCTTGCACTACTTGTTATCTTTTTGCATATAGATATTTAAATAGAAAATAATTACTCTATATAAGGAGTAATTAAAGATGGAATTTGAACCAACTGAAGATCAAAGAAATAATTTAATTTATCCTGCCTGGGAAGAAATAAGATGTACTGCTGATGAATTAAAAGAAGAGTTAGGTTGCGATAATTCTTATATAAGAGAAATGTTGGTAGCACTTAGTGAGTACTACAAATAAAAGCACCTAGGGGGTATCTTCGAAGATTCTAGCTACCCTTTGGGGGTATGAGACAACATCCAATAAAAAAGCGAGTCTGGGAAACTCGCTAGTATAACTTGGTTTTTAAGAGTCGGGGCGACAGGATTCGAACCTGCGACCTAGTGCTCCCAAAGCACTGGGCGTTATTTTTAAGAAAACCTTGAGACTTTAGTTATAGCCTAGACTAACTATAGATGGTGGAACGAGTTTGAGACAGCTTATTGCTAAATCTTCGAAGATCATACAAGATGTTTATAGAACTTAGCGCTCCCCCTAGCGCTCCCCTATACGACCTAGTGCTCATGCCAAAGCGATCGCAAACAGAAGATTGGGTTGAAGCGATAAGAGTATTTATTTAGAGATTTCTACATTTTGATTTGATATATCAAGAACTTTTAAGTGTACTTAAATTAATAATTTGAAAAATATATAATCTTACAAATAAAAATAATTAAATAAAAATGAATTCTGTAATTTTGGAGAGTGATTTCTATACAGAAGTAAATATTTTTGTACCAGAAATACTTCCTTTCAAAACAAAAAAAATAGACCGTAATGCATTAAAAAATTATTTAGAAAAGGTCTATGAAGACGAAGATATTATGAATGAAACAAAACAAAAGCAATCTATGAGCTCAGAATATAGAGTAAAGCTTGGAGATAAATGGAGCACCAGTAGAAAAGATTTGCAGGAATACCACTCTGGTATGGTTTCAGATTATTGGCAAGTTCATCCATACTGGAATGAAATCAACAAACATGATTTTTCAATTTTACATGGCACATATCATACTCCTGCTCAATTTAAGATAGAAATTGAGGGCGACTTTTACACTAGAAAATTAAGCTTTGATAAACCTAATAGCCAGATCCTGTTTCAAGGGAAAGAGTTTACCTTGATTGAGCCGGGGAAATGGGCATTCAGTGAATATGGAAATTATGGAGGGGATTTTGAAGGAGGGTATTTTGGAGACAATAGACTCATTTACATTTTTAAAAAAGATAAAAAAGGATTCCCTTGTTTATTAACTGAAGTGAAATAAATCATCGAGTGGAGCAGTTGAACGAAGAATCTCTTTATAAGTAAGGAATAAATTAAGCACCTTTTCAAGATCTTCGAAGATGCTAGCGCTCCTTCTAGCGCTCCTTTCTCATCTGAGAATGAAAACAATAAAAAAGAGAGTCTGGGAAACTCTCTAGGATGACTTGGTTTTTAAGAGTCGGGGCGACAGGATTCGAACCTGCGACCTAGTGCTCCCAAAGCACTCGACAGCCCATTGCAAGCACTAGGTTTTCAAGCTATGACTGTCTTTTTGCTTATTCATGCGTGATTTGTCCGGACAAAATAAGCAAGTTTTGACGGAATTTTGACGGAATTTCCAAAAGTTATAAGTTTTCTCATTAAATTTATTAAGAAAGACCTTAAATGCTCTCAGTATTTTTTTAGAGAGTTGGGAGTGCAGCCCTAGCTCTTTTTTTAATAATTAAATCTGCTCAAATATAATTCTTCCCAACCTCCAGACTCAGTCATTTTTTCCAGTAGTTCAAAATATCTATTTCTATAAAAATTCAAACTATATTGATTCTTAATTCTTATTTCCTTCTGACCTCCTTTCATATCTTTAAACTTTGTTGGTGTAGTCAATGGCTTGGCATCTAATGTCTCATAAAGAATTATTTGCTCTATTGTCCAACATTCAGATCGGTTCAGTTTCTTTTTAAATAGATATTTTTCATAATTACCTGCACTTTTCCTTTTGCGTTCTTTTAAATCATTTGTAATGCCAACTTTTAAATAATCTTCATCTAGTTTTGCGATGTAGAAAAAACAATCGCTATCAGCATATTCAGGATGTTCTTTGAAATATGGATATGAGTCTTCACCACTTTCTAGGCATCCACATGATTTCGCATGACCTGAGATGACATGATCAGTCTGAGTTATTGTTGTCCTTCCACAATCACAAAGACATAAAACCCTCATCCTACTTGCATTATCACAACCCCATTCTCTTAAAACAGTAAGAAGGTTAAATCTTTTATTTTCGATTTTTGCAAAAGATTCTTTTCTTTGTTTTAGTCTTGAAGCTCTGTCAGTACATACCTTGCAAGCCCATCTTTGTGGTGCTGGTTTATTTCTACCCTTTCTTTTCTTATTTCTTAAATCATTCCCAGAAGTAATAAAAGCATCTCTTCCACAAGCACACTGCACTTCCCAATGAACACTTGGATGTTTAATACCTAAAGCTTTTCTCTCTTCAATTGATATTCTTCTAATTACTTTTAATTTGCCAAATTTCTGATTCGTTAAATCATTAGTACAATTCAACCTCATTCTTTCTGTTCCACACCTTTCGCAACCATTGCCTCTTTTATGAACTTTAGGTAATTGCTTAAATTCTCCGTGTATTGGGCAAATTATTATTCCTGGAACTAAGTTCTTTTCATATTTAAATTTTGAATAATCATACTTATCTCCATGTACCTCTTTAAATTGTTTAATTACATCTTCTGTCGAATATTTAATAGACATTACTAACTATCAGCGGTGCAAGTAGTAAGCGTTTCATTATAAGTTTGGAGATTTTGATAATTTAAACCATTCTGATTGAGGCAATCTGTATGCACTATATAAATCATGATGATATTTCTCAATTTCAAGTCGATTAGAAACCCATTTAAGTTGAATGGCAACTATCTTTTCATCATCAACTTTTAATTCTTTGAATCTTCTCCTCCAATTAGTGGTTTCACCAATTTTATATAAACCTGTTTCCATATCTCTTATTACATAAACATAACCAGCTGTATCATTAATAATTCCGGCCTTTACCATTTTGCCTGATGGTATCTTTTGCGCTTCGTCTTTTAATCTCTCATCTTCTTTCTTTTGAAAGAAATCCTCTCCGTAAAAAGTAGAATTTTTTTTGCCAATAACTTTACATTTAAGAATCCTTTTTTTCATCCAATCAACTGGTTTTGTACCATCCATTAGATAGGCACTTTCGCAGTCGGCACTCCACCACTCTCCATAACTATCTCTACTATTACTCTCAGCGTCTGAATATTTTTGATTATTTGTAAAAATTAATTCAATTGCATCTTCCTTGTTTGACTTTAATACTTTCGCAAAAACCATATTCAATTCATTATTTTTGTAGATGTAAAATTCGTTATACAATTTTGCCCATTCATATAAATAAGAGGGGTCATCAAATTTCTTAAAAGATTCGTCAGATATTTCCACAAAAAATAACTAATTGCCCTCTAATTTTAGATCGACTGTCAATTAAAAATCTGCTCCTTTGGTCATCTCAATATTTACCTGTTCAATCTGGTTTTTATTTAGTCTGAAATATTCAGTTTGAGGGATTCTATATTCTTTAAATTTCTTATGTAATTCCTTTTCTAAACTTTCAAAATTGGAGCATCTAACAACATTTAAAACTTCATCTGGTTTAAGTTGGTTAAACCTTCTGAGTAAATTATCAGTAATTCCAATTTTATAAATATCATCATTTCTAATTAGATAGACAAAGCCTTTCTCAACTAATTCAATGTTCTGATCTTGTTCAACGATGTATTCAATTTTCCCTTTTACATCATATTGAACATCTGGAGGTAATCCGTTTGATTCAATTAAAACTTCTAATAATATTTTTTCGAAATCAATAAACTTTTGAAATGGTTTTCTATTTTTCCAAAATGATTCTTTTAAACTTCTCATCCAATCGTATCCCTCTATAACACTTTCGCAAAAACCATAGTAAATAATTTTATTCGGCAATTTTAAAACACACTCCTTTTTTAATTGAGATTGATTGTATTTTCCAGGATCTTTCTTTAAACCATTTTTAATTTCCAAGGCCATAGATGGAGGAGCTTTTTTGATTACCTGATTCCAAAATTTTCTATCGATTAAAAATTCCATTATGCAACTGACCCCTCTCTTGTAAGTTTAAAAGCCTCTAATCGGTCGGTCACAATATTTCCGAGAGTTATGTTTAAAATATATCAATCATTTTTTAATTAATTAAGTTTTGACGGATTTTTGACGGAATCGCTTTCCGTCATAATTATCCAATAAAAAAG
>CACGMX010000056.1 GCA_902574405.1 uncultured Prochlorococcus sp.
AAGATAATCTACTTGTATCGAACACTGGTCCTTCAGGTTTAGTTAAAGATGATGGAAAAATAATTCAACTTCTAGATTTAAATGTGGAGCAAAATAAAGTAGTTTTCCCTAATTTTTCATCTGACAAGACCTTCTATACAAAATTTGGAGATAAACCTATTTTGTTATTGTTTATATTTTTTATGGGATTAAATTTCTTTTGGAAAATTAATTAATTAAACCGCCACCTAATAAAATTTCTCCTTTATAAAAAACTGCAGCTTGGCCGGGCGTTACCGAACTTTGACTTTCTTCAAAAATTAATTTAAATGTTGTAGTTGGATTATCTAAATTTTTTAAAGGTATTAAAGTTCCTTTTACTGGATGACTTCTATATCTGATTTGTGCTTCTACTTCTATCTCTTGTTTAGGTTCTACGATTGAAACCCAGTTAACCTTACTAATTATTGCTTCTTTATTAAAAAGATCACTTTTATCTGCTACATAAACTATATTTTTTACCCTGTCTAAACTTTTTACATATAGTGGTTCCGGCCAAGCGATGCCCAAACCTCTTCTTTGACCTAGTGTAAAGTGCTGAATACCATTGTGCGTTCCAAGAACTTTCCCATTTACATGCACAATTTCTCCTTTTTTGGGCTCAATGTGTTTGTCGATAAATCTCTGCATTGATCCATAATGCTCTACTAAACATAAATCTTGACTTTCTGGTTTTTGAGCAGTTCTAAGGCCTAATCTCAGGGCTTCCTTTCTTGTTTCTTCTTTTTTCATTTCACCAAGAGGAAATTCTAATCTGCTTAGTACTTCTTGTGAAAGAGAATAAAGAAAATAACTTTGGTCTTTGTTTTCGTCAGCCCCTCTGAGAAGAAGAAAGTCCTTAAATACAATGCTCTTGCAATCAATTGTTTCAGCATAAGATGATTTTTTTATCCTTGCGTAATGTCCAGTCGCAATATGAGTAAAGTCTTTTTTGTTTATTGCGTAATTAAGCATCTCTTCAAACTTCACATTCTTGTTGCACATCGAACATGGAAGTGGAGTGAATCCTTTCTCATAGCTTTCAGTAGTTTTTTTAATTACCTCTCTTTCGAAAATTTCTCTTGAGTCTATTATTTTATGATTAATTCCTAAATCTTCACAAAGGCCAGCAGCATCAACTAATCCTTCAGAACAACAGGAGCCTTGTCCTTTCATTAGCCAAAGAGTTAGTCCCTCAACATTCCAGCCTCTTTCTACAAGAAGAGCAGCTGAAAGGGAACTATCTACGCCACCAGAAAGACCTACAACAATATTTCTCTGCTTTTTAGTTTTATTATTAGAAGAATAAAAGTTCTCTAATTTTTTATCCTTTTGTGTTTGTAACATGGAAGTTTAAATTTTTGAACGGTACTTCAATTGCTTTGTACTCATTATGAACGAAATTGTATGGCCAACAATCGACTCTGAACATCTAATTGTTGATTCAAAGCAAATGTTGAAATTAGAGAAAGAAATGTTTTCTGATGGAATGCCTCAAGAAGCATTGATGGAAAAAGCTGGTATCCAAATTAGTAGATGGCTCTTAAAAAAGAAACCTCTTCTTAAGCATGGAATTACTGTTTTTATAGGTCCGGGGCATAACGGTGGGGATGGTGCAGTAATTGCTAGAGAGCTTTTTTTGAAAGGTTTTTATGTTCAGGTATGGTGTCCATTCCCGATAAAAAAAACATTAACAAATAACCACCTTAATTATCTTACATCTATTGGTGTCACAAAATTAGTAGAGCCTCCTAATGTAAATGGGAAAGAGCTTTGGATTGATGCAGTTTTTGGTAATAATCAAACAAGAAAAGTTGATGATAAGTTAATTAAACTGTTTAACCAAAAATTTCATAAAAAATATGGAAAGGTTATAAGTATCGATATTCCAACAGGATTATGTCCTGATAAAGGAGAGCCTTTTTTAGGTAATGCAGTAAAAGCAAACTATACCTTAGCCATTGGTCTTTATAAGATTGGGTTGACCCAAGATTCTGCTTTACCTTTTATTGGAGAATTGCACCATATAGATGTTGGGATGCCTACTAGTAAACTTTCCAAAGTTGATGAAAAGATTTTTAAGGTTACTTACAAAGATATAAAAAATATTGATTTACCTTTTTTACCAAAAAATTCCAACAAATATCAAAGAGGTAGAACATTAATAATAGCCGGAAGTGAAAAATATCCCGGTGCTGCATACTTAGCATTAAAAGGAGCTATATCAAGTGGAGCGGGCTTTATCTCTGCTGTCCTTCCAAGGATAGTTGCTGAATCTATTTGGCAAGTTGCCCCAGAAATAGTTTTAAAAGAAACTATGCAATCTAACCAAAATGGAAACGCATCTTTATTTAGTGCACTAAAGAATATTGATTTAAGTGCGTTTGATTCATTAGCTGTCGGTCCAGGAATAGGAACTGATAATGATGATTGGCAAAAATCAAAAGACTATCTTATGGCTTTTGGGGGATTATTGATCTTGGATGCAGATGCACTTAATAGAATTTCGGAATCTAAGTTGGGGTCGAATTTCTTTTTAGAGAGAAAATTTAAGACATGGATTACACCACATAGCAAAGAATTTGGAAGATTATTTCCTAATATGAAAGCAAAGAACAATGTTGAGCTTGCTCGTGATGCGGCAAAAGAATTCAATATCAGTATTTTGTTAAAAGGAGCTAACAGCATAGTTGCTGATAACAAAAAAGTATGGCAACTTTTTGGAACGGATTCTCAGACAGCTCGAGCTGGATTGGGTGATCTTCTGTCTGGTTTTATAGCTGGTAGTTCTGCGATTGATTTAACCTTGTGTAGAAATATATCAACTGATGTTTTTGTTAAATATGTACTTTTGCATTCATTTGCTGCATCTAAGTGTAAATGTGGGTCAAATGCTTCTGCTATTGGAGATGAACTGACAAAATTAATGAGAAATATAAAAACGAGACAAATATCTTGAAAGAAACAATTTAAGAGAGTTATTTATAGTTTTAAACACATAAGTTTACAAATATTAGTTGAAATCTGAAGCGCGCATTAAATATTTTGCTAATTCCCAAAATGTGTAGGAGAGTTTTACTACCTAATTAGGTCAAAAAAATGGTCTCATCAATACCAACCCAATCAGAACAACCTAAAAGGAGGAGCAATGATCCAATAAGTTGGTATTTGCAGAACATCGGTAGAGTTCCCTTATTAACACCAGCCGAAGAAATTGAATTGGGTAATCAAGTTCAGAAGATGATGATTCTTACAGAAGATGGACAATTAAATGAAAAGATTAATGATTTTACAAATCAGCAAAAAAGAACAATAAAGATTGGTCGCAGAGCTAAAGAAAGAATGATGAAAGCTAATTTAAGATTAGTTGTAAGTGTTGCAAAAAAATATCAAGGTAAAGGATTAGAATTACTTGATTTAGTACAAGAAGGTTCTCTCGGCTTAGAGAGGGCTGTTGAAAAATTTGATCCGACAAGAGGATATAAGTTTTCTACTTATGCCTTTTGGTGGATTAGACAGAGTATGACAAGAGCAATTGCATGTCAATCAAGAACAATCCGTTTACCTGTTCATCTAAGTGAAAAATTAGCTTCTATTAGAAAAGTTAGTAGAGATTTGGCTCATAAGCTTGGTGCTATGCCAAGCAGAATTGAAATTGCAGAGGCAATGGAAATTGATGTTGAAGAATTGGATTCTGTTTTAAGACAAGCTTTATCTACAAGTAGTTTAGATGCTCCAGTAAATGGTGATGATGGCAGGAGCTTTTTAGGTGATTTAATTGCAGATAGTAATAATGAAGAGCCTTTAGATCAAGTTGAACAGAAAATGCATCAAGAACAACTTGGTAAGTGGTTAAGTCATTTAAGCGAGCAAGAACAACATGTTCTTAAACTAAGGTTTGGACTTGATGCAAATGAAAGACATACGCTTGCAGAAATAGGAAGATTATTAGAAGTTTCTAGAGAAAGAGTAAGACAAGTTGAACTTAAGGCACTAAGAAAACTAAGGAATTTAACTAGAAAATTACCTAGCGGTATTTAATCTAATCTTCTGCCCAAATATATTTGGTTAATTCTTCTGAAGGGGGTTCGGGAGCTTCAATAGCATTTTTAACTGACTCCGATATCTCTGAGTCAATTTTCTTTTCAATAATTTTTAATTCTTCTTCCGTTGCGAATTTACCGTCAATAATTTCTTTGGCTAATTTCTTAATAGGATCTCTTTTCCCCCAAAACTCCTTCTCTTTCTCAGACCTTAATTCATCTGGATCCGCAAGAGAATGTCCTCTAAATCTATAAGTCAAACATTCTAAAAGTGTAGGACCCTCTCCCGCTCTAGCGCGTTCAATTGCTCTTTGTGCTGCTCCTCTTACTGCTAATACATCCATTCCATCAACTTCCTCGCCGTGCATACCAAAAGCAGATGCTTTTCTCCAGATTTCAGGATTACTAGTAGCTCTATCGTGAGCCATACCAATAGCCCATTTATTATTTTC
>CACGMX010000057.1 GCA_902574405.1 uncultured Prochlorococcus sp.
GTCTAATTCAAATTTCAGCAATAATAATGGACAAGAAAATTATAGAGGTCCTTCTAACAATGAAAGATCTAATTTCAGAGATAGATCAGGGGGTAGGAGAGATGGAGGAGGATTCCGCATAAGATTAAGTGATAACGAAATGAAAGCTGTTAAATTAATACAAGAGACCTTTCAATTAAGGTCTACCGTTGCAGTTTTGGGTTTCTCTGTTAGAACACTTAGCGAAATGATCAAAGACGAGAAATTGTTTGAATCAATAAAAGAATATGCAAAAAACAATAAAAACTCCTCTCCGAATAGACAATCACAAAATCCTTATGAAGAAAAGACAAGCACAGCTCCTGACCCCTTTGCAAGACCAGTAAAAAGTACATCAACTGAAGAGATCCAATCTAGAGAAGTAGAAGAGGATGTCAAATAAAAAAAGAATTCTTTCAGGAGTTCAGCCAACTGGTGATTTACATATTGGGAATTGGCTTGGGGCAATTAATAATTGGGTAACACTTCAAGAGCAATATGAAACATTTTTATGTGTAGTTGATTTGCATGCAATCACAGCTTCATATAATCCTAAAGAATTATCTCAAAACACTATCTCTACTGCAGCTTTGTACGTCGCTTGTGGGATAGATCCCAATATATGCTCAATTTTTGTCCAAAGTCAGATTTCTGCCCATTCAGAACTTTGCTGGATATTAAATTGCATGACCCCAATAAATTGGATGGAAAGAATGATTCAATTCAAAGAAAAATCCATACAACAGGGAAATAATGTATCCATTGGATTATTTGACTATCCGATCCTAATGGCTGCAGACATACTTCTATATGACGCTGACTTTGTACCAGTAGGTGAGGATCAAAAACAACATCTTGAACTTGCCAGAGATATTGCACAACAGAGAATTAATGCCAGATTTAGTAAGGATAAAAATATTTTAAAAATCCCTCAACCAATAATAATGAAGAATGGATCAAAAATAATGAGTTTAATTGATGGTTCAAAAAAGATGAGCAAAAGTGATCCTAATGAGGGTAGTCGTATTAACTTATTAGATGCTCCTGAAATAATTACGAAAAAAATAAAAAGAGCAAAAAGTGACAGCTCTATTGGAATTGAATTTAACAACCCTGAGAGACCAGAATCTAAAAATCTTTTGATGATTTATTCAATATTATCTGGCAGAGAAATTTCTCAATGTGAAAACGATTTCTCGGAGACTGGATGGGGGACATTTAAAAAATTAATTACAGAACAACTTATTGAATCACTTGAACCTATTCAGAAAAAATATAAATTATTAATTGACGATCCCTATCAATTAAATAAAATCCTTCATGAAGGGAAGGAAAAAGCTGAAGATCTAGCAAATCAGACTTTAAAAAGAGTTAAATCGAAATTGGGATTCTTTGAAATGGAGAAATAAATTATGCCAATAATTACCTTACCTGATGGTTCAAAAAAGGTTTTCCAAAAATCTGTAACTATTTTAGAAATTGCCCAGAGTATAGGCGCTGGATTAGCTAAAGCAACAATTGCTGGGAAAGTAAATGATGTTCTTCTTGATGCAACTATTCCTATAAATGAAGATTCCGAAATTGTAATCATTACATCGAAAGATAAAGAGGGAATTGAAATAATTAGACATTCCTTTGCCCACCTTATTGGTCATGCCGTTAAACAAATTTACCCTGAAATTAAAATGGCAATTGGGCCTATAATTGAAGATGGTTTTTATTACGATATTTTTTCTGAATATAGATTTACTCCTGAAGATTTAATAAAAATCGAAAATAGAATTAATAAACTTATAAAAACAAACTATGACGTTGAAATTTTACAAGTTTCTAAAGAAGAGGCAATTAAAACTTTTAAAGAAAGAGATGAGACTTTTAAATTACGAATAATTGAAGAAATTCCTGAGAAAGGTCTCATCAATTTATACAAACACCAAGAATATATCGATATGTGCAGAGGGCCTCACGTGCCCAATACTAGACATTTGAGACACTTTAAATTACTTAAATTGTCAGGTTCATACTGGAGAGGGAATAGTGAGAATGAATCATTACAGAGAATATATGGAACTGCATGGGCAAAAGAGAAAGAACTTAATGACTACTTGACAAGAATTGAAGAAGCGGAAAAAAGGGATCATAGAAAACTTGGTAAAAAACATTCACTATTTCATATACAAGAAGAATCTCCAGGAATGATTTTTTGGCATCCAAATGGATGGACAATATACCAAGTACTAGAAAAGTACATAAGAGAAATACTCAGAAAAAATGATTATTTAGAAATTAAAACTCCACAAGCTGTTGATAAATCTCTTTGGGAAAAATCCGGTCATTGGGAAAAATTTAGAGACGATATGTTCACTACTGCATCAGAAAATCGAACTTATGCAATTAAACCAATGAATTGTCCATGCCATATTCAAGTATTTAATCAAGGTTTAAAAAGTTATAAGGATTTACCTATTCGTCTTGCTGAATTTGGTTCTTGTCACAGAAATGAGCCCTCAGGTGCACTACACGGCTTAATGAGAGTAAGAAACTTTACTCAAGATGATGCACACATATTCTGCACAGAAGAGCAAATTCAAGAAGAGGTATCAACTTTTATAGATCTTGTTTTCGAGGTTTATAAAACTTTTGGTTTTGATGAAATAATTATCAAATTATCAACCCGTCCTGAAAAAAGGGTAGGTAGTGAAGAGATTTGGGATAAATCAGAGGAGGCTCTTACCAAAGCTCTCGATAAAAAGAATCTAAAATGGGAACTTCAACTAGGAGAGGGGGCTTTTTATGGTCCCAAAATAGAATTCTCATTAAAAGATTGTCTTAATAGAGTTTGGCAATGCGGTACTATTCAGGTTGATTTCTCAATGCCTATTAGATTGGATGCAACTTATGTAGATATTGATAATGAGAAAAGAAATCCAGTTATGCTTCATAGAGCGATTTTAGGATCCTTTGAGAGATTTATCGGAATCTTAATTGAACAATATGAGGCAAAATTCCCAATTTGGCTTGCACCTCATCAAATAATTTTATTGAGCATTACTGATAGAAATATTGAAAAATGTTTAAAGTTTAATGAATTAATAAATAATAATGGTTACCGATCAAAAGTTGATGTTAGGAATGAAAAAATAGGATATAAAATAAGAGAGGCAACTCTAGAGAGAGTTCCTTTAATTGCAGTTATTGGAGATAAAGAAGAGGAAATTGATTCAGTCGCTTTAAGAGCTTTGGATGGAACAAATTTAGGAATTTTCGACCTAACTCATCTATACAAATTAATGGATAAATTAATAGAAAAAAAAGGGAGAACAGAATAATTTCTAATAGATGAATTTTCTGGCTTGTGATTTAGGAGGTACCAAGGTTCTTTTGGGAATCTTCGAAAGAGTAATAAATGATGATTCGCCTAAATTGTTATTCAAGAAGAAATATATGTCTTCTGATTGGAATTCTTTTGAACTGATCCTAGAAGATTTTCTCAAAAATGAATGCAAAAATATTACTTATCCTTCTTCTGCATGTTTCGCTGTAGCTGGTCCTTTATCTGACAACAACGCGAAAATCATGAACTTGTCATGGAATATTTCAGGAAATAAATTAAAAAATAAATTTAAATTTGAACAATGCGAGCTAATAAATGATTTTGCAGTACAAATTTATGGAATTCCTTTCTTAAAAAATAATCAATATTCAATTATCCAGAATGGAACACAAACTGAAGGTACTAACAATTATTTGCATGCTATTGTTGGAGCCGGAACTGGTTTGGGCATTGCAAGAGGTCTAATATCAAAAAATAAAGTAAAAGTTTTAGCCAGCGAAGGGGGACACGTTGAATACTCTCCAAAGTCAGAATTAGAATTGGAATTAAAAATTTGGCTTAAGAATTACCTAAAAGTTGAGAGGATATCTTGTGAAAGAATTATTAGCGGCACTGGTTTATCAAGAATTGCCGAATGGAGACTGAGCAAACCTGATGCCAAAAACCATCCACTACAAAAATATTTAAAAGAAATTAAAATCTTTGATAATTTAAGAAAAGAACTTCCTGAAAAAATCTGTAATCTTTCTAAAGAAGGCGATCAGCTAATGATTGAAGTTGAGAGGATTTGGGTAGGCGCTTATGCCTCTTTCCTAGGAGATATTGCTCTTCAAGAATTATGCTTTGGCGGGTTATGGATTTCTGGAGGGACCGCATCTAAACATTTCAAAAACTTTAAATCAGATTTATTTATGAAACAATTTTTCGACAAGGGAAGATTAAAAGATATTCTTAAAACAATACCTATTAAAGTAATTTTAGATGAAGAGTTTGGACTATTTAGTGCAGCCTGCAGAGCAAAAATGCTTTTAAAAACTGAGTAACAAAAATGTCTAT
>CACGMX010000058.1 GCA_902574405.1 uncultured Prochlorococcus sp.
AATTATCCAGAAATATATAAAGAGAATTCTGATGAATATAATCGCATTTTTAGTTCAACTTGTTCAAAAGGTTCTTTTATAATGCAAGAAGAATTGATTTCTTTTGAAACTTCTCTAGCAAAATTTCTAGGATGTAAATATGCCTTTGGAGTTGCTGATGGTACAGCAGCTTTAATATTTTCATTAAAGAGTTCAGGAATTAGTCCTGGAGATGAAGTTATTGTTTCAAGCCATACTTTTATAGCCACCGCTGCAGCGATTCATCATGTAGGAGCTATTCCCGTTGTTTGTGATTGTAAAAAAGATAGTAGTTTTGACTATTTGAGTGCAGAAAAATTAATCACAAAAAAAACAAAGGCTTTAATGCCTACTCAACTTAATGGCCGTGTTTCTGATATGGATAGGATAATAGATCTGGCAAATTCTTATAAATTAAAAATTATTGAGGATAGCTGCCAAGCTTTAGGATCTAAATTTGATAATAAATTTGCTGGTTTATTTGGATTATCTGGATCGTTTAGTTTTTATCCAGCAAAGACTTTGGGTTGCTTTGGTGATGGAGGAGCTATCGTAACAAATGATGATGAGGTTGCTAAACAAATTAAAGAATTAAGAGATCATGGAAGAGGTGATAATGGAGAGGTAGTAAGATGGGGTCATAATGCAAGATTAGATAATATTCAGGCTGCCTTTTTGAAATTTAAACTAGCTAGTCTCCCAGAGAGAATAAAAAGGAGAAGAGAAATAGCCACCATTTATAATGAAATGCTAAAAGATCAGAAAGATATTATTCTTCCACCAGCACCTAATGAAAACTCAAAACATTTTGATACTTTCCAAAATTATGAAATTCAGTTAGAAAGAAGAGATGAGCTAAAAAATTACTTAAAAATTAATGGAGTTGGCACTATAGTTCAATGGGGAGGTTGGATGTTACATCAATTTAAAAAACTTTCTTTAAAATCAAATGCTCCATGTGCAGAGAAAATGTCTAAAAGAATGCTCCTAATACCTATGAATCATATGCTCAAAGATGAAGAAGTAGAATATATTTGTAATTTAATTCTGTCTAGCAAATACTAATGAAGGATAAAAATATTAAAGTAAAAGGTGGGTTAAGAACTACCGAAGAATCTCAAGAGTCTTTTAAAATGCAAAAGGTTTTTGAAGAAAGTTGCACTGATTGGGGAATAAAAATGGAGAATTTCCCTAAATTTATTAAAAGACAGAATTTAACTAGACTTTTATCTTTATATGAAATATTTAAATTAGTGGTTGAGGTTAAGGGGTCGATAATTGAATGTGGAGTAAATCAGGGATTTGGGTTGATGTCATGGGCTAAGTTTTCTTCTATTATTGAGCCTGTTAATTTAACAAGAAGAATATACGGATTTGATACTTTTGAAGGATTTCCAGATATAGATATTAAAGACAAATCTCAAAACTCTAATCATGTTAAAAAAGGAGATTTAAAGGCAGAAGTATTTGAAGAGCTTCAAAATCTAATTGAAATATATGATAGTACTCGTTTCCTTGGCCATATAAATAAAATTGAACTCATCAAAGGTAACGCAATTCAAACAATTCCAGAATTTATTAAAAAAAATCCGCATCTTTTGGTTTCACTGCTTTTTTTAGATTTTGATCTTTATGAACCAACTAAAGTGGCTATTGAAAACTTTATCCCAAGAATGCCTAAGGGTTCTATAATCGCCTTCGATGAATTAGATAACCCTTTGTGGCCAGGGGAAACATTAGCTATGTTAGAGTCTCATTCTAAATATAATTTTGAAATAAGAAGATTTCCATTTGATCCATATATTGGATATGCTATTTTGCATTGATGAAAGACTTAAAACTTTTTGCAAATAAAATTAGAAATCATGTGGTAGACATGACTAGTAGAGGGGGTAGTTCTCATGTAGGTTCTGCGCTATCTATAGCCGATATACTTACTGTCCTATATTGTGAAATAATGCACTATGATTGTAATAACCCTCTTCTAAAAAATAGAGATAGATTTATACTTTCCAAAGGTCACGCAGGAGTTGCTGCATATGCAACACTATCAGAGGCAGGTTTTTTTGATAAAAATCTCCTAAAAAATCATTATAAAAACGGTTCAAAATTTTCTGGACACATATCACACAAAGATATCCCTGGAGTAGAACTTTCTACAGGTTCCCTTGGTCATGGTCTAGGAGTAGGAATAGGAATGGCATTATCAGCTAAAAGGCGTGGAGAAAATCATAATGTATATGTCCTACTTTCAGATGGAGAATTAGATGAAGGTTCAAATTGGGAATCTTTTTTGTTTGCCTCTCATCACAAATTATCAAATATAGTGGCAATTATTGATTACAACAAACTCCAATCAATTTCTTCAACGAGTAATACCTTAGAATTAGAGCCTTTAGTTTCTAAGTTCAAATCTTTTGGATGGGACGTTGTAGAGACTGATGGGCATAATCATGAAAGTCTAATAAAATCTTTTGAATCAGCAAAATCTAATTTATCCCCTACTGTTATTTTATGTCACACTGTCAAAGGCAAGGGAGTCAGTTTCATGGAGAATTCAGTTTTATGGCATTACAGATCGCCTAAGGATGAAGAATATATAAAAGCAAAGAATGAATTGAATAAAGAAAAATGAGAAATTCCTTAATTAAATATATTACAGAAGAAGCGAGGTTAAATAAAGATTTATATTTGCTAACTGGAGATCTTGGCTTCGGAGTTTTCGATGATTTTTCTAAGGAATTTCCAAGTCAGTTTATAAATGTAGGAATTGCTGAGCAAAATATGACGACAATTGCTTGTGGTTTAGCTTTAGAAAATAACAAAGTTTTTACTTATTCGATAGGTAATTTCTCCACTTTAAGATGTTTAGAACAAATTAGAAATGATATTTGCTACCACAATGTAGATGTAACAGTAATAACAGTTGGAGCTGGATTTTCATACGGTCAATTAGGTATTTCTCACTTTGCTACCGAAGATATCTCTATTTTAAGGACTCTACCAAATATGAATATTTTTTCCCCATGTGATCCTTGGGAACTTCAAATGATTTTAAAAAATATAAAGAAAATTGACGGACCAAAGTATATTAGGATTGATAAATCTAATGCAAATACGGACAATACTAATAATGTAGTAATTGGATTGCCAAGATTATGTTTGGATGGATTTGATGCTGTGTTATTCGCAACTGGAGGGATTGTTGGTGAGGCAATTGAAGCTGCAACAATCCTTAAAAAGAAAAATATTTCATTAAGAGTTTTTTCTGTTCATACTTTAAAACCAATCAAACCTAAAAATATTTTAGATCAAATTAAAAATGTTGAAAATATTTTTACACTTGAAGAACATACACTAATGGGAGGATTAGGATCAATTATTTCTGAAATAATCTCTGAAAGTAATTTAAAAATAAAAAGATTTAAAAGATTTGGTATTAATGATGAATTTCCAAGCGTGGTAGGCGATCAGAAATATTTAAGAAATATTTATAATTTAAATTCAGAATCAATTGCATCTCAAATTGAGAATATTTTATTTGACAAAAGTTAGATGAAAAATAAACAATTTTACAAGTTATATGGAAAAAGATTATTTGATTTATTATTATCTTTATTAATTGGTATTCCATTACTTTTAGTAATATTTCCATTTAGTATTATTGTCTTCTTGGGTGACTTTTCATCTCCTTTTTATCTTGCTAAAAGAGTTGGTAAAAATGGGAAAAACTTTTTTTTAATAAAGATAAGATCGATGATTAAAAATGCAGATAAATCAAACGTTATCTCAACAAAAAAGGATGATATAAGAATAACCAAGATAGGATCACTAATCAGAAAGCTCAAAATTGATGAAATACCGCAAATTATAAATATCTTATTTGGGCAAATGTCTTTTGTAGGGCCAAGACCAAATACTTTTAAATATGGTGTTGAACTTTATACAAAAAAAGAAATGAATCAACTATTGATAAGCCCTGGAGTAACAGATTTGGCATCAATAGTATTTAGTGATGAAGGCTCCATATTATTTAATCAAGTGAATCCTGATCAAGCTTACAACCAATTAATAAGGCCTTGGAAAAGTAGATTGGCTATTTTATATTACGAAAACTTTAATTTTAAGCTAGACATTATCCTTATTTTTCTCACTTTTATAAATATTTTCAATAGGAAATTTGCCTTAAAGTGTTTGAATAAAATATTAAATGAATTGACGAATGATAAAGAGTTGATTTCTATTTGCAAAAGAAATATGCCTTTAAAAAAAGGTAATCCACCTTCTTAAAAAAGATTTAAAATGTATCTAATAAATTTATTA
>CACGMX010000059.1 GCA_902574405.1 uncultured Prochlorococcus sp.
TGAAAATATCTCGAATAACTCCCCTGCCGATAATGGATTACCAGAATCATTTTTTAGGGGTAATGCAGACTCTTCCAAAGATTTCCATAACTCTGGGTAATCACTTTCAAAACGATCCCTGATTTTTTCAATGCCTTGATCAAGAATCGTATTAACTTGAGCTAAAGCAAGAAAAACTTCAGGTCCTGGCGAAGATAACTTACCATTCCTAAGATTAGAAATTTGCGAATTATGAACTTTACCTAAATCAAGAACTTCTTGATTTATATGAGGCTTCAAAAAAACTTTCTTATTTTCAGGGCAGGGGACCTAATGCTTTCCTCGCAGAATTAAGAAATTTAGCTTCTGAAAAATAACATGAAT
Organism: uncultured Prochlorococcus sp.; assembly: GCA_902574405.1. Lineage (GTDB taxonomy): Bacteria > Cyanobacteriota > Cyanobacteriia > PCC-6307 > Cyanobiaceae > Prochlorococcus_A. The sequence goes on from CACGMX010000059.1 coordinate 364, forward strand.
TTTTATAATAAATGACTCTTGACAATAACTTAAAACTGGCTGAAAACACTGTTCTTTCTGTCGAAGAGAGTTTAAGTAAAGTTTTCCAAGAAAGGTCCAATCAGGTTTTCCAGAAATTAGAAAATATTTTGACAATTTTTAAGGAAGAAAAAGTTTCTACTAGTCATTTCAATCAATCTTCTGGTAGTGGTCATGATGATATATCTAGAGAAAAAATTGATGCGGTTTTTGCAAGATTGTTTCTTGCTGAAAAGGCTGCTGTGAGGATGCAATTTGTAAGTGGAACCCATGCAATAAGTTCTGTCTTGTTTGGAATTCTTCGACCTGGAGATGTAATGTTATCTCTTACAGGACAACCATATGACACGTTAGAAGAAGTCATAGGAATCAGGGGAGGAGGAAAAGGATCACTTAAAGATTTTGACATTGAATATAAGCAAGTAAATATCTGCGAGAATTTTGATTCTTTTGAAGAAAAAATTGTTCATTTTTTTAAAGAAAATTCATGCAAATTAGTATTTATACAAAAAAGTTGTGGATATAGTTGGAGAAAGTCTCTTACGAATCATCAGATAGAGAAAATTTGTAGTCTTATTCATTCTCTTGATCCTAACTGTATATGTTTTGTTGATAACTGTTATGGGGAGCTTGTTGAAGATAGTGAACCAATTTCTAAAGGGGCAAATATAATTGCTGGATCATTGATTAAAAATTTGGGAGGAACAATAGTTCCTACTGGTGGGTACGTTGCGGGAGATGTAGAGTTGGTTGAGATGGCATGTTCTAGATTAACCTCACCAGGCATTGGTTCTTCTGCAGGAATAAATTTTGGACTAGGAAGATTAATTTTGCAGGGTTTGTTTTTAGCACCACAAATTGTTAACGAATCACTAAAAGGTGCTGATATGGTTGCAGCAGTCTTTAAAAATTTGGGATTTAAGGTTTTACCAGAGCCAGCAACTTATAGATCTGATCTTATTCAGTCAGTAAGATTGAATAATCCTGATTTGGTACAAAAAGTTTGTCAATCTTTTCAAAATTCTTCACCAGTAGATTCTTTTCTGAATGTTGTTCCATCATCAATGGGTGGATATGATTCAAAATTATTAATGGCAGGAGGTACCTTTATTGAAGGTAGTACAAGTGAATTTTCTGCTGATGCCCCTCTAAGAGATCCTTATAATATTTTTGTTCAAGGTGGTTCTCACATAGCTCACATCAAAATTGCATTAATTCGATTATTATCTGAACTATTAGAGGAAAAATTAATTTCAAAGGATTCTCTACTTCCTTTATCTACTTAATCATGTCTTACAAGTTTCCAGACAACCTCAACTATGCTGATACTCATGAATATGTCTTGGAAGAAAATGGATTATTAAAAATTGGAGTTAGTGAATTCGCTATAGATCAATTAGGAGATATTGTTTTTATTGAATTAGCTGATGAAGGTGCGACTTTAGAGAAAGGTGAGACTTTTGGAACTATAGAATCAGTTAAGGCCGTAGAGGAAGTCTATCTTCCTTTTTCAGGGAAAATAGTATCTGTAAATGAAAGTGTTATTGAGAACCCTGAGCTTTTACAGAATGATCCGATTGGAGATGGTTGGTTAGTCATTTTGAAACCAGAATCAAAAGCATCAATTGCTGATTTGATGACCTCTGAGGAATATAAATCAAAGGTTGTACCAAAATAAGGCAAACTTTTTAAAAAGAGCTATTTTAAAGAAAAATATTTTAATATGACATCTAAATTGGGGTCTGATTTGTTTATAGATAGGCATCTTGGGTTAGGAGATAATGATGAAAGAATTATGCTGAACAAGCTTGGTTTTAATAATATTGATCAATTTATAAATCAAGTTATTCCTGAAGATATTCAGCTTAAAGATAAATCTTCAGAAATATTGCCCCAAGGTTGTTCTGAAATTGAGGCTTTAAACGAATTAGAAGAGATTGCGAATAAAAACACTAAAATGAGATCACTTATAGGCCTTGGTTATTATGACAATCATATGCCGAAAGTAATCCAAAGACATGTTCTTGAAAATCCAAGGTGGTACACGTCTTATACTCCATATCAAGCAGAAATTGCACAAGGAAGATTAGAAGCTCTATTTAATTTTCAGACTATTGTTTGTGAACTAACAGGATTCCCTGTCGCTAATGCATCTTTGTTGGATGAGGGAACTGCTGCAGCAGAAGCCATGGCCATGAGTTTTTCCTCAAGAAAAAATAAATCTTCAAAAGTGTACTTAGTGGAGTCAAATGTTTTTGATCATACTTTTAATGTTCTACAAACCAGAGCAAAACCTTTGGGAATATCCTTAAAACGCTTTACTCAAAGCAACCTTCCTAATCATGATGATGTTTTTGGAATGTTGTTGCAATTACCTGGTAAAAATGGACAATTATATGATCCCACATTCTTAATATCCCAAGCACATCGATCAGAAATTATTGTTTCGGCATGTATTGATCCACTAGCACAAGTTTTGATTAAACCAATTTCTGAATTTGGTGTTGATGTCGCAGTGGGTAGTATGCAAAGATTTGGTGTACCAATGGGTTTTGGTGGCCCTCATGCAGCATATTTTGCTTGTAGCGAAAAATATAAAAGGCTGATACCCGGAAGAATTGTTGGGCAAACTCTCTCTAAAAATGGAGAAAAGTCTCTAAGACTAGCATTGCAAACAAGAGAGCAACATATTAGAAGGGAAAAAGCCACCAGTAATATTTGTACTGCTCAATCTTTATTAGCCATAATTTCTTCTTTTTATGCTATTCATCATGGACCCTTTGGATTAACGCAAATTGCTAAGAGATTAGTTGAGTTGAGAATAAATTTAGAATCAAGTTTAGCTGCTTTAGGTTTTGATATTCCTGATGGGATTAGATTTGATAGTGTTGATGTTTATTCTGTGCACTCCCAGAGGATCCATAATGAAGCTTTAAAAAATGGCTATAACTTAAGAATTTTGCCTTTGGGATCATCCATTGAAAATTCAACTGGCTTTGGGATCTCTTTAGATGAGCTTAGTAATGAAAAAGAAATAAAAGATATTTTGACTTTCATAGCAAACCTTATAGAAAAGGGAGAAGATTTAGAGCATATAAAATTTGATAAAGAATTTCATCTTGAAAGTTTAGCTTTGCGATCCAGTGCATGGATGCAGCAAGATATATTCACAAATTACCAAAGTGAAACTGAATTAATGAGATATATATTCCGACTTGCAGAAAAAGATTTTTCTTTGGTAGATGGGATGATGCCATTGGGAAGCTGTACTATGAAGTTAAATTCTGCAGCAGAGTTAAATCCAGTCTCTTGGGCTAATTTATCTTCCATGCATCCTTTTTCCCCCCCAGATCAAACTAAAGGCTATTCAAAAATTATATCTGACCTAGAGAAATGGATAAGTGAGATTGTTGGTTTAAAATCAGTTTCTTTTCAACCAAATGCAGGCTCTCAAGGAGAGTTTGCAGGTTTATTGGCAATTAATTCTTATTTTGAATCAAAAGGTGAACTGTTAAGAAAAAAATGTTTAATTCCAAAAAGTGCTCATGGAACAAATCCTGCTAGTGCAGTTATGGCAGGTTTTGACGTGTTAACTGTTGAATGTGATGGCGAAGGAAATATTGATTATCAAGATTTGTCAATCAAGGTCAAGAAATTTGATAACCAAATAGGGGCTCTTATGTTAACTTATCCCTCTACTCATGGAGTTTTTGAATTACAAATCAGAAAGATATGTGATTTAATTCATTCTGTGGGAGGATTTGTCTATTTAGATGGAG
>CACGMX010000060.1 GCA_902574405.1 uncultured Prochlorococcus sp.
AATAGCTCCCTCACCTGAATGGAATTGTTTTGTTACTGCATCCAAAACAGTTTGGTAAGTGGGTTTTGTATGGTAAACCCTAGTATGATTGGCCATTCTGAGGGCATCTTTTTCAGGATCTATTCTCCAATTACCATTCTCATCTTGACTCCATAAATTTTCTTTTGCTGATGCTGCTTCTTTATCATCCGAAGCAAATTGTCTCATTCCAGCACTTCTTCTTATATTCCCAGCAACTATGGTTACTGCAGCTTCGTCAATTAATAAACAACATTCTACTGTACTTAATTTTCTGCCAATTGCCTTACCAAGAAGTGATGCGACTCTAGAGTAAAGATCTTTCAATTTGATAGGATTTGCCATACCACCAAAACCTTTTAATGATTCTCCAGCAGGCCTAATATCTTCCAAATCAATATAAACATCTATTTCTCTTTCAAGACTCTCGTTACTTGAGGCCTCAAGAAGATATTTATAGCTATCTACCCATCCTCTTCTGCTATCTCCAACTTTGATATGAAGGTCTTTTCCTTTGATTTCTAATGATGATTTTTCTTCCCTTTGATCTTTAGGAGTGATTCCAACTTCACTAACTGATTTAATATTTATTTTGTTTATTACCGTAGGTAATTTGTTTATGAAATGAGGCTCAATTATTGCACCTGTACCACATCCCATCATTGCTAAGTCCATCATTAAAGCAAAGGCTTCCCAATCAATTAAGTTTGTTGAAGTACAGTTGTATGCCCCAGAGAAATTTTGGTTTTTATTAATCCAAGGAGTTCCTCCAATCCATAACCATCTCCCTGAAGGTTGGGCTTTTTGGTTGCTTTGCATCTCTCTCATTAGGATCAATTCTTCATCAGAAAGTCTTCCTAATTCTTTTAAGCCTAATAAATTTCTTTCACCTACTTCACTCCAGTTCTCCCTTTTCCCAGAGGTGGTTTTCCTACTGTAAGACCTGAAAAAAACAGGATAAGCAGCTGGCGCAGTCTTTGGGAAGTCATCTTTTTTAAGATTATTGGAATTGCTTTCTGAAGAAGCTTTATTTGGTGCAACAGTCACGATAAAAAATGTATGTAAATAACCCGTACTGGAAGAATAACTCTACCTGTGGCGTCTGCAACCATTCTTACCACTATTTAACGGTTTGTGTAGAATTATGTTTAATATGAAATCTTTGTTTCAAGAAAGAATATGGAAAGAGTTCCCGAACCTGAACTAATGGAAGAAAAAGAGCAGGTTATTTCTTATGACGAAGCTGATTTTTCAGAAGGGGAAGTTAATCTAATTAATCAAATAAATCATTATCTTTTAAGAAAAAATATTTTTTTAAGTGAAAAAGATTTAATAGTTGATTTAGGCTGTGGTCCGGGAAATATTTCTGAGAAGTTAGCAATAAAATGGCCTAATACTGAAGTAGTTGGGATAGATGGTTCTAAGGAGATGATTTTGAGAGCAGAATATAATAAAAAGATCTCTAGTAATGAAAAAAAATTAAAAAATTTACGCTATGTTTGTTCTGATATTAAAAACATTGAATCTAATAATTTTTTAATTAAAAAAAAAATTAGTTTACTTGTAAGTAATAGTTTGATCCACCACATTACCAATCTTGAAGATTTCTTCAACACCATAAGAAGTTTGTCTAGTCAAATTACTGTAAATTTTCATAAGGACTTGAAAAGGCCATTAGATGAAAAGAAAGCTCTAGAACTCAGAGCACAATGTTCAAAAAAATATAATGAGATTTTAACAAAAGATTATTATGCATCTTTAAGAGCCTCTTATACTTTAAAAGAATTAAAAAGTTTCACTTTAGAGAATAATTTATCCTCTTTAGATGTGTTTGAAGAAGGTGATAATTATTTAATAGTCTATGGTAATGTTTAATAACTAAGTGAAAGGTGCTTATATTATATAAATGAAATTAGGTACTAAAATTATAAATAATAGAGAAATCCTTGATGCGGTAAATAAAAGAAGAAATTTTGCTATTATTTCACATCCAGATGCTGGGAAAACGACTCTTACTGAGAAGCTTCTTTTGTATGGAGGTGCCATTCAACAGGCAGGAGCAGTAAAAGCTAGGGGTAATCAGAGAAAAGCTACCTCAGACTGGATGGAACTTGAGAAACAAAGAGGTATTTCTATTACTTCAACTGTATTGCAATTTGAATATGAAAGATCAGTAATCAATCTATTAGATACACCAGGACACCAAGATTTCTCCGAAGATACTTATAGAACATTAGCTGCTGCTGATAATGCAGTTATGTTGGAAGATGCTGCTAAAGGATTAGAACCTCAAACTAGAAAATTGTTTGAAGTTTGCAAGATGCGAAAAATACCAATATTTACTTTCATAAATAAAATGGATAGACCTGGAAGAGAGCCATTTTCTTTACTTGATGAAATTGAATCAGAACTGGGATTAAATACCTTGCCTATTAACTGGCCAATTGGTAGTGGCGAGGAATTTAGAGGGGTTATTGATAGATTTTCGAGAGAAGTGATTTTATTTGATAAAGCTGTGAGAGGGAAACAATCGAATGAGAAAAGATTAAGTCTTGAAGATAAAGAGCTATCAAAATATGTAGAGAGAGATTTACTTGAAAACTCACTTGAAGAATTGGAGGTTCTTGATGAGGCAGGATCGAAATTTGAAAAAGAAAAAGTATTTAATGGCTCTTTAACGCCAGTTTTCTTTGGATCTGCCATGACTAATTTTGGTGTAAGACCATTTTTAGATAGTTTTTTAAAAATGGCACAAAAACCAACTTCAAGAAATAGTAATAAAGGGGATATTGAACCTTCAAGCGATGAATTTAGTGGGTTTGTTTTTAAGCTTCAGGCAAATATGGATCCAAAGCACAGAGATAGGGTTGCTTTTATAAGAATTTGTAGTGGTAAATTTGAAAAGGATATGTCAGTTAAACATTCCAGAACTGGGAAAACAATCAGATTGTCAAGACCACAAAAAATATTTGGGCAAGATAGAGAAGTAGTTGATGATGCTTATCCTGGAGATGTTATTGGTTTAAATAATCCAGGTATGTTTTCTATTGGAGATACTCTTTATACAGGTGCTCATCTGGAATACGAGGGCATACCATCCTTTAGTCCTGAAATATTCAGCTGGCTAAGAAATCCTAATCCCTCAGCATTTAAAAACTTTAGAAAGGGTGTTAATGAGCTTCGAGAAGAAGGTGCTGTTCAAATTCTTTATGACTTTGATGAGAGTAAAAGAGACCCTATACTTGCAGCTGTTGGTCAATTGCAGTTGGAGGTGGTAACTCACAGATTACAAAGTGAATATGGTGTAGATGCAAATCTTGAAGCAATGCCATATCAATTGGCTAGATGGATTTCTGATGGATGGCCAGCTATTGAAAAACTAGGCAGAATATTCAACTGTAAAATAGTTAAAGATTGTTGGAATAGGCCAGTTATTCTTTTCAAAAATGAGTGGAATCTAAATCAATTTCTTGAAGACAATAATCAATTAAATTTAAAGAAAGTTGCTCCCGTTGTTAGTGGAGTCGAACCAATTGTTTTATAAAGCCTTAATGGATTATAAAATTAGTTAATCTGTTAGTATTGGTAAAAAAATTTTGGATTCAAACAGTAGTCAAAACAATAACGAACAATCACCGTATCAAATTTTAGGTGTAAAAGAAGGTGCTGCTTTTGAGGATATTCAAAAGGCTAGAGATATAAAAGTTAAA
>CACGMX010000061.1 GCA_902574405.1 uncultured Prochlorococcus sp.
GAAATTAGTGAAAAATGATGCGTTAATAATTGATGATTTGCATCATAAATACGATAAGCGAGAATGTTCAAATTGGATATTAAACGCAATTAACCTAAAAATTGAAAATGGTGAATTGTTAGGGTTGCTTGGTCCTTCTGGTTGCGGAAAAACTACTCTTTTAAGATTAATTGCGGGGTTCGAATATCCCTCGAGAGGTAGGATTTCTCTAAATGATAAGGAAATTTCAAGTCGAAAAAATAATCTTAGTCCTGAGAAAAGAAATATTGGTATGGTTTTTCAAGACTATGCACTTTTCCCTCACTTAACTGTTTTGGAAAATGTAATTTTTGGTTTAAAAAACAAAAAAGATAGATCTAGAGTTGACTATTTATTAAATATTGTAGGTCTTGATAGTTTTATTGGAAGATACCCACATGAATTATCTGGAGGCCAAAAACAAAGACTAGCAATTGCGAGAGCTCTTGCTCCAGGTACTAATTTTATTTTATTAGATGAACCATTTTGTAGTCTTGATATGCATGTCAAACTAAAATTGAGAAGTGAACTCCCAAATATCCTAAAAAGTTGCAATGCAAGTGGATTGATGGTTACTCATGATCCGGAAGAGGCCATGTCAATTTGCGATAAAGTCGCAGTTATGAATAATGGGAAAATACACCAAATTGATACACCAATTAACCTTCTAAACAATCCCAAGAGCCTATTTGTTAGTAGTTTTATTTTGGGTAATAATATTATTAATCTTCAAAAAAATGGTAATTCATATATTTCTTGTTTAGGTGAAATAAATAGTTCAGGGGTTTTCCAAAATGCAAATATTAAAAGTATGTCAATTTCGCCTAAATTTATTTCAATTAAAAGATCAGAATCTGGAAATGCAAATGTAATATCTAAAGAATTTCTTGGAGAATTTCTTATATATAAAGTAACTATTAATGGAAACATATTGCGGGTTAGAACTGATATTAATAATCTCCTAAATAATGGTGATAAATGTTCTCTTTCTATAAATAAAAATAGTTATTATTTTTTATATCCTGGAGCACATAAGGTATATATATAGAATTTATTTATAGGCAATTACACCTCCCTCCCTTCCAATTAGAGCATTTTTTCTTTTTACATTTCTTTTTTTTATTTTTATATATTTTATTAGTTAAAAGCAGTTCAGAAAAACTGTAATCTAAATTCATTTATAGTATTGCGAGTGATTTTCATTATCATATTATTTAATTTAATTTAAAGGATTTATCAATTACTAATTTATACAAAATGTTGTATTATTTTCTTAGATACTTTTCCGAAAATGAGTGAAAATAACTTAAAAACAAAAAAATTAGTTAATTTTGGTCCATCTGGAAGAGCTGTTGCTCAACCGATAGGCGAAAGTTTGTTGGATAACATTTTTGAACATCTAACAATGGAAAGATATGCCAACGTTCAATATTTTTCTATATACCTCTGGTTTCAAGAACGTGATTTAAATGGATTTGCTTCTCATTTTCTAAATGAATCAAAAGGTGAAATGGAACATGCTCAGAAATTTGCAGATTACTTAATCGCAAGAGGACAAAGTGTAAAATTAGATGAAATTCCTGCACCAGTTCAAGCATGGGATTCAATAGAGGATATTATTTCTTATTCTTTCAACATGGAGGCTGACTTAACTTCATCTCTGCAACAACTTTATTCTATTTCAGAAAGAATTTCAGATACACGAACTAACGTATTTTTAGATCCAATTATTGAGGCTCAAACAAAATCAGAAGATGAATTCGCAAACATACTTGGTAAAGTAAAGTTTGCTTCTAATCAACCTTCTGCAATCTTATTGATAGATAGTGATTTAAAGAAATAGATTACTTTCAAATTTATTTTCATTCAATATTCTTTTCGTTATTTCAACAAGTAAATTGGAAAAGTTAACTTTCTCAGTATTATTTTTATTTAAGAGATCAGCTATTCTATAAATCTCATTAACTCTTTTGAAAATATTTTTGTTTTCAGAAAATAACCTTCCCTTCAATGATTTATTTTCTGTAGTTTTGTAGGATTGCTTGATATATCTGAGTCTATTCGATAAAACTTCAACTTCCATTAACAAGTTGTTAGTAAGTGATTGTGATTCCTTCATATTTTTATAGCGGCAATGTTTCAATAAAAGCAGGAGCAACACTGACTGTTTGGGTCCCAATAGGAGCTATTAACAATTCGGATGATCTTAATTTAGAAATTAATCTTGTTGATGTTACACGTGTAGAACCGATTAATTCACCAATCCTTTCATGAGTTAACCTAAAAGGCAACTCACACCATTGACCACATCTTCTACCCAGACGATTTACTAGTAATGATAATAACGCTTGTAATCGCTGTTCTGCATTACCTAAGTGTCTAATCCTAAGGAGCTGCAAAGTCCATTCATTTACTGCATCGAAACCAATATTCTCATCAATATTTACATTGCTGTGAAAAGACAAATCTGTTAGTGCTTCAACACAGACACCTTCGCTACATAAAAGATCTGTTCTTAATTGATCTCCTGATTGTAAAAATGCGAGTGTCATGCCTTCAGTTTCTTCACATGGGCAATAAACTCTTGCAATTCCACTTTCAACTTGGAGGCATGTGCCTTTTGGCCTTGATGAAGGGTCTATTAAAACGGACTGCCCAGTTATTATCCTTATTGATTTTGACGGAGATTCTCCATAAACATGGAAATTCATTAATAAAAATTTGATAATGAGAATTATTATCAATTATGCACTATAAGTTAACTTATTGCAATAGATTCTCATTATCATCTTATTTCTGAAGTTTTTCTTTACATAGTATTTAGGAATATAATTTAGAAAGAGTTGCTAAATATTTTATTTTAGATGAACGTAAATAGAGTTTGTTTTAATTGTGGAAATTCTTCATTCGTCTCAGACCGATCTTTAGGAGGTAAGATTGTATGTTCTAAATGTGGATCTTCTTCATTTAAAAATACATCCTCTTCATTTTTAAAAAATAAAAAATTTTTATTTCTTGCTATTGTGATAGCTATTTTTATAATTATTATTTAGATAATCTGTTTATATTCCAAAGTCCATTATTATTATTCACCTCTACTTGAATACCAAATAACTTATTAAGATTTTCACTATTTATAACCTTATTTTGATCTCCATCAGCGATTATTTTGCCATTTTTAGCATTATGACCCGATCATAAATTTTTGTAATCGTTGAAATATCATGAGTGACGCATAAAATTTTAGTATTTAATTTTGATAATTCATTAACCTTATCAATTACAAGAAACCTTGATTTATAATCTAGATTTGCAATTGGTTCATCTAATATTAAGATTTTCGGTTCTTTGATTAATGCCCTTGCAATAAGAGAAATTTGTTTTTCTCCATCTGATAAATAGGAAAAATTCTTTTTAGATAAACCAGAAATATTCATTTTTTCCATGATTTTTTCCACCTTATAAGTATCTCTTTCAGATTTATTTTGTACGTAACAATATCTTCCATATAGTCCACTTAAAATTAAATCAAAAACTTTTAAATTTGGATTTATTCTTTTTTTTATTTCATTATTTACGGTACTTATTTTATTTCTTAGTTCCCATAAATTTATAAGTTCTTTTTCAAATATCTTCAGTTTCGATTC
>CACGMX010000062.1 GCA_902574405.1 uncultured Prochlorococcus sp.
TTTTAATTTCACATAAACCCGTTTTCGCTATAAATAATCCAAATCTCTTACCAGAAGAAAAAACACCAGTAATTGATTTAGCTAAAACATTAAGCCCTAATCAGAAAAAATCTTTAGAGGAAAAGCTCAACAATCTAGAAATTGAAAGTGGGTGGAAAATTAAATATTTATCTCAGTTTGAAAGTTCTCCTGGTATTGCAATAAAGGACTATTGGGATTTAGATGAGACAAGTTTGTTGATAGTTGCGGATCCTAGAGGGGGAAATTTGCTGAACTTTAACGTAGGAGAGGCTTATTTTAATTTTATGCCAAGGTTATTTTGGGTTGAACTTCAAACAAGATTTGGCAACCAATACTATGTTAAAGATCATGGTGAGGATGGTGCAGTATTAGATGCAATTGATTCAGTAAAGATTTGCCTCGAAAGAGGAGGATGCCAAGTTGTCCCTGGCCTACCCAAAGAGCAATATATATGGACTTTATGTACATCGATTCTTGGAGGTTTAGTAGCAGGTTTCGCATCTGCCCCAAGAAAAGAAGGTCAAGTCATATCAATTGGATTTTTAGCTCTTCTTTCTCCTTTATGGGGAATGTTATTTGGAATTTTTGGTTTGGCACCGATAATATCCAGAACAAATGATTTATTACCTTTATTTAAAAATGGTTTAGCTTTTACAGCCGCAGGAATTGCGGGTTATATCTTATCTCAAACATTATTTTCAAGATATGAAAAGCCCAAAAATACTTAAAATATGATCAGAGATATTTAATCCTAAAAAAATTTATCTTCTTCACGAATTACACCAGACTCTGAATACCATCGATGAGAAACATGCCTTAATTCCTTATTTTCAAACTCGATCCATGAAAAGTTAATTAGCAATTTTCCATCTTCATCAGTTTTATATCTTGGTACCACAGCAGTGTTGAAATAAATCGTTCCTTTGCTATCAATTTTAAACATCTCTCTTAAACCAAGATTTCTTTTAAGCCGGTTGTGCATATGACCAAAAATTACAAGATCAACTTTTCTTCTCTTTTGTATTTGAGAAATAGCAGCAGACAAATCTCTATCTCCCCAATCTAAAGAGGGTAATTTCCAGTCTTTCCCACAAATGCTTTTAGGTTCTGAACCTAAACCTGAAGGACCAGCATGAGACATAATTATTAGAGGTATTTCTTCAACAGTCTCTTCTGAACATTTGATAATTTTATTTATTGAATCTTTTTCGGTTATAGGTCCATAAACACCTTTAACTTCTTTTGAAAGATAATAGCCTCCGCCAGAACTACATGGTCTAGCAGACAATAAATTTATTTGATTATTAAAAACTTTCAAATCCCATGCACAATATTTTTCACCAAGAACACGTATCTGCTTTGAGAGAGTTTCACCTGTAGAGTCTTTCCCTCTATCATGATTTCCTAAAATCACAAAAGTAGGAATTTTGATCTCATTGATTTTTTTAATTATTTTGACACTTCCATCAGAAATATCACCAACAAATAAAACAATATTTGGTTTGATAATCGATAAAACGTTCAAGTCTAATTCAGACCATTGACCATGACAGTCACCAACAATAGCAATTTTTAAATTTGTCAGAATTTTTTCTGTTTAAAGGCATATAATCTATTTAGAGATATTCTAAATCCTGACCAGTATAACTTCTACTGCAAAACAGAAATCAGTTCAAAACGAAGAGGATTTGATTTCTGAAATAAAGGAGCGTTGCAAAAAAGCTAATGCAATTATTCTTGCGCACTATTATCAAGCACCAGAGATTCAGGAAATTGCAGATTTTATTGGAGATTCATTAGATCTATCTAGGAAAGCTGCAAATAATGACGCAGATATAATAATTTTTTGCGGTGTGCACTTTATGGCCGAAACCGCAAAAATACTTAGCCCTAATAAAACAGTCCTATTACCAGATATTGACGCAGGATGCTCATTAGCAGACGATTGTCCTTCAGATAAATTTCAAAAATTCAGGGAAGAAAATCCAGATCACTATGTCGTAAGTTATATAAATTGCACTGCAGAAGTAAAAGCTCAAAGTGATCTGATATGTACAAGCAGTAATGCAGTCTCATTAATTAAAAAGATACCTGAAGATAAAAAGATAATATTTGCGCCAGATCAGAACCTTGGGAGATGGGTACAGAAAAATTCAGGAAGAGATCTTAAATTATGGCCTGGCAGCTGCATTGTTCATGAATCATTTAGTGAAGAAGCACTTCTAAAATTAAAATATCAAAATCCAGGATCAAAAGTAATTGCTCATCCTGAATGTAGTCAAAATTTACTAATTCTCTCAGACTTTATTGGATCAACAAGTAAGCTGCTTGATTTCGTAAGTAAAGATCCATCTAAAACTTACATGGTACTAACTGAACCTGGAATAATTCATCAAATGAAAAAGAAAGAACCTAATAAAATTTTTATTGAAGTCCCAGATGTAGAAGGTTGTAAATGTAACGAGTGTCCATATATGAAATTAAATACTTTAGAAAAAATTCTTGATTGTTTGAAAAATAATTCCCCGTCTATCGAACTAGACCCAGAAATAATAAGAAGAGCCTATGTGCCAATAAAGAGAATGCTGGATATGAGTAATTAATTTAATGAAAATACTTTATCTTCCTTATTAATTTTTAGGAATGCACTAAGGTTTGTGGTGTCGGGCTTAAATTCGCTTATCTGATTCTTTCTATTAATTATATTTATTAGCTCTTTTTCACCAGCTCTATATTGTTTATCTTTTCTAGTTCCTATCTCTCTTTGAAGTATAGGGTTTATATTCATTCTTACTTCTATGTCTGGAATAATTCCAGATTTGTTTATATCAGTGCCGTTCGGAGTTAAATACTTAGCGACTGTAACAGTTAGACCTGAACCATCAACTAATGTTCTCATAGATTGAACTAGACCTTTACCAAATGTTTTCTTCCCAACTAATTTTCCTCTTTTGTTATCTTTTATTGCACCAGAAACTATTTCACTAGCACTAGCAGAACCCTCATTAACTAAGACAACTAAGGGCTTTTTTGTTAGAGCTTGACCGTTTCCTTTTTTTGTTTCTTTTAAACCATCTTTACTTACTGTACTTACTATTACTCCTTTGTTAATGAAATGCCTTGAGATATCAATGCTTGATTCTAATAAACCTCCAGGATTACTTCTCAAGTCAAGAACATATCCTGCGACTTTTTTTGTTTCTAAATCCTTAATAGCATCTCTAGTTTCTTTGGATGCATTTGCATTAAATTGTTTAATTCTTACATAGCCAATTGATAAGCCATTTTTGGTTTGATTGACTTTACTTGATACAGATTTTATTTCAATTTTTTCTCTTGATAAAGTCTTAAAAAAGGATTGAGAACCTCTAAGAATTTCAAGCTTTACTTTAGTACCTCTTTGTCCTCTTATTAATTTCACGGCATCCTCAATATTCATACCTTCAGTAGAAATATCATCTATGGATAATATTTTATCTCTAGCTTTAATTCCAGCATCAAATGCAGGGGTGCCCTCTATGGGAGAAATAATTATTAAATCATCAGATTCTTTATCTTTAACTATTTGGATACCAACTCCAGTTAATTCGCCAGAGGTATCAATTCTCATTTGATTAAATTCCTTAGGTTCTAAAAAT
>CACGMX010000063.1 GCA_902574405.1 uncultured Prochlorococcus sp.
AATTCTATCTACCTCAACTTATGACGAAATAAGGGTAGCTGTGGCATTGCACCCTAATGCAACAGGATCTATTTTGGACATATTAAAAAAAGATGATTCTGATGACGTAAAAGATGCAGTTGCCTATCGCGAATTACCAGAAGAATGGAAATCTCTAGATGATGATGAGAAATTGCAAAAAATAAAAAGTTCTGAGGAACTACCTTTGGAAATTATAGATATTTTCATTAAATCAAATAATTGGAGAATAAGAGAGGCTTTAATTGACAATCATAAATTAGATTTATCCTTACTTAAAATTCTAATTTATGATAAGGATTCTGATGTGAGTTCGAAAGCTCAAAATAAATTTTTACCCGAGGAATGGAAAAATATTCATGAAGACAATGCAAAATTTGAAACTCTTATAAAAAAAGAAATATCCATTGAAATATTAGAAATCCTTGCTGGATCGCCTAAAGATGAAATTAAAAAATTTGTAGCTAATTATGAAAATACAAGTAATGAAGTCTTAAAGATCCTCTCAAAGGATGAAGATTATGATATTTGTGAAGCTGCTCAAAATAGATTACTTCCTGAAGAATGGGTGATCCTTTTTTCAAATCTTGAAAATGAAAAAATAATATCGAAATTGAATGATGAAAATATCTCAGAAGAAATATACGATATCCTCTCCGAATCATATAACTGGGAAATAAAAAAAATACTCGCGCTTCATCATAAAACCCCAATAAGATATCTCGAAAAATTATCAAATGATAATGATGCTGACATAAAAGATTCTCTTTTATTTAGGTCACTTCCTAAGGAATGGAAAACGATAGAGAATTATGAAAAAATTGAAAAACTTGAAGTTGAAGATAATGTCGATCAAAATGTCTTAACTATCCTAGCTAAATCTCAGGATTCATCTTTAAGAGCAGCTATAGCAATACACCCTAATACTTCTTTGGAAGATTTGGATGTTTTGGAATTTGACGAAAGAAGCGAAGTAAGAGATGCAACTTTATTTAGAAAGCTTCCAAAGGAATGGAGAAAAATTTCTAATTCTGAAAAAGCTGAGAAATTAAGAAAATATGAAGGTAATTATGTATTCTCAGTTATTGATAAGGAGACTTTAGAAATTTTAAGCATGGCTGAGGATAGTGAGATAAAAATGGCATTAGCAGTTCATCCACTCATAGATTCAAACAGCGAAATATTTAGAAAATTAGACTTTGATGAAGATAGTTATGTAAGGGATGCGGTCCTTTTTCGGTCATTACCAAACGCATGGCGTTACCTTGAATCTAGAGATATGATCGAAAAACTCGAAAATGATAAAAGTCCTATTGCATCTTCAGTTATTGAAATTCTCTCAAAAACTGAAGATTGGAACTTAAAGGTTGCAGTTGCAAGTTGTAAAGATACATCAACTGAAATTTTGAAAGTTTTAAGTTTTGATGATGATGATGATGTAAGAGAAGCTGCTAAAAAAGGACTTAAGAAAAAGGGAACATTTACTCCCTCAAAACAAAGTGGACCGCAGGAAATATATATAAAAACTGAGCCAGCTGGAAAAATTTTATTTGGAGAATTAAATAGTAATCAAATTGAAATTTTGAATATTGATATTGATCAACAAGAATTGAGTGATGAAATCGAGGAACTTAAATATAACAGTTCTGGAGATTATGTTGAATATGAGGGAGTTTTCTCTTATGGAGATGATGGGGATGAGGGAAATGAGGGGATAATAGAATTTAAAAATGATTTTGATTCAAAAATTGAGATTCCCTTAAATGATCAAGGAGCTCTAAAAGATGGAGTTTATTTTTGTCAAATGAGACTTTCTAAAGCTTCTATAAATTTCGAATTTAACACTCCCGATAACCTTGAATATGATAGTTCTGAATTGAATGAAATATCTGTTCCCGTGAATTTACCAAGTTCATTTACCAAAGCCCATGAACTCTACGGAAATGATATAAGTCAGAACTTTAATATAACAATAGGCTTTAAATACAGAGGTAAAGAATTAGATGAATACGATGGAGATTTAGCAGATCGTGGATATGATGACCTTTTTATAATTGTGAGAATAAAAGAAGGCAAGGAAACAGTGTTGTATTCAAACTACAACGGAACTGAAACATGGATAGATTCACTTCAACTAAACACTAGTGATACTGGGGAAGTTAAAAAAAAATCTAGTGAAGTAGATAATGAGGAAGAGAATTATTATTCTGCTGGACCGATGTTTCAAAACGATATTTCTTTTGTTTATAAAGATATTGATAAAACCACGGATAATTTAGAAACTATGATAAAAGAATTATTAATTAAGCACATGGAGGAATCTGTTGCGGCTCCATTTTTCTATGATTATGAATTAAGCGACCTTAACAACCAATTACCTTCAAAGTGGAAATTAGAAATTGATGAAAATTATAATTTAAAGGCTGACCAAATAAGGATATCTATAGTCAATGCATATTTTAGTGCAGATAGGCATTTCGAAGATTATGTAGAGGAATTTCAAAGTCAAGATATCAAATTAACTGCTGAGAGAATTGGTTATATTAATCTTACTGGAGAGGAAGATGAGGACGTAGTTGCAATAACAAACATTAAAGCTCCATTTGATAAAAATAATGGTGAAGAATTATTAGAACTAAGAGGAGCATTTGGGGAATCTCCAATAAAACTATCTATCACTCTAGGCAGTAATTACCTTGATGCTGATTATGGCAGTTGTAAAACTTTCACTAAGATAATAGATGAAGAAGAGTGGGTAAAATATAAAGATTATCTTGACCCTAATGAATTTGATCTTAATGAAGATTTTCTTAAAGAAGTAACAGAATACATTTCCAGTTCAAAAGAAGAAGATAATGAAGATACTAGTGATTCCGAAAATGAGGGGGAACAATTTGAGAAACTAAAATTATTCTCACTGGAGGATGATTTTCTTCCATTAAAGGATTCTTATAACATAATGTTTCCTAATAAATATATAAAGATAGGAGATTGGAGTTTAATTAGATTTGGAGTTGTTGATCAAGATACGCCTGATAACGAGGATAATGATTTTATAGAAAACCAAGCTGGCATTTCAATAACAATAGCTGATGTAACAATTGACGATGAAAAATTTACTCTTCTTGGATGTCAAAACTCAGATTATAAGTCTGTAAAATATGCATTATGTAAAGACTTGTTTTATGTAAGAGACGATGTCAAGGATGAATTAGTTTCTTTTTGTGAGGCTCTTTACAATTTGAATCCTTCCTTAATTGAAGAATTAGTTTCTACTTCTTCTTCAATGTTATATGCCAA
Organism: uncultured Prochlorococcus sp.; assembly: GCA_902574405.1. GTDB lineage: Bacteria > Cyanobacteriota > Cyanobacteriia > PCC-6307 > Cyanobiaceae > Prochlorococcus_A. Next base: position 3,319 of record CACGMX010000063.1, read on the forward strand.
CTCAAGCGATGAAATTAAAAAAGCTTTGAATGAATTCGATACAAAAGGTAAGGAATTCTGGGAAAAATATAATTCATCTTCACCTAATAATTTAAATATACCACATCATTTCTGGCTACTATCAACTCTCGCAATGCAAGCATATGATGAAGGAAAAGGTGAAGCCAAATTATGGCTCTACAAATTTAATAATGATACAGAGCCATATTATTTTTATGAGGAAAGGGATTCTTGCCCTGTCTCAGAATATGGTAAGGGAGTTTTCATGATCTGCTCAAATGTAGATAATTCTGAAGGAGAAT
>CACGMX010000064.1 GCA_902574405.1 uncultured Prochlorococcus sp.
GACAAAATAGAAATGGCTTCAAAAATTAATCATATTATTTTTGATAAAACAGGTACTTTGACAAAAGGTAAGCCATTCATTGTTGATTATAAAAATACTAATGATCATTCTTTTTTATTAAGAATAGCTGCCAGTCTAGAAAAGGAAAGCAGACATCCAATCGCGAATGCCTTAACTCAAGAGGCAAAAAAACAAAATTTAAGTTTGTTTCCAATAAAAAAAATTTTCACCTATTCGGGAAGAGGTATTTCAGGAGAACTTGATTCAATTGACGGACTTATTAATATCGGCAATATTGAATGGCTAAAAAGCAAAGGAATAATTATTGATAGTGACGCAAAAAAAATAATTGAAAATGAAGAGACAATAACAAACACTTTAATTGGAGTAAGTATCAAAGATAATTTATTGGGCTTTATCTTGTTAGGAGATTTACTCAGAGATGATTCAATCAAAACAATTCAAAATTTGAGAGAAAATAAATTGCAAATTAATATTTTAAGTGGAGATAGAAAACAAACAGTTTTAGCTTTAGCAAAAAAAATTGGTTGTAAAGAAACAGAAGTACAATGGGAACTTCTTCCTCAAATGAAACTAAAAATTATAGAAAGTTTAAAAATCAATAATAAAGTAGCAATGATTGGTGATGGTATCAATGATGTCCCAGCCTTGGCATCCGCAGACTTAGGAATTGCGGTTGGATCAGGGACTCAAATAGCCAAGGCAAATGCAGATGTAGTATTGATGGGAGATCAACTAAATGGATTGCCTTACGCCTTAACTCTTTCAAAAAAAACTATAAGAAAAATAAAGCAAAATCTAACATGGGCTTTTGGTTACAATCTATTAGCTATTCCTATAGCCGCCGGCATTCTATTCCCTAAATACGGTATTCTCCTTACTCCCTCAATAGCAGCATTATTTATGGCTACAAGCTCTATTACAGTTGTAGTTAATGCTTTATCTTTGGAATAAATGAAAGGAAAATTTATTGTTATTGAGGGTATTGATGGATGTGGTAAGACTACCCAGATAGATGAACTATCTAAATGGCTACCAAATAGTGGTCTAATAAAGAAAGGGTCTAAATTAATTACAACAAGAGAGCCTGGGGGCAGTCATCTAGGAAAAAGACTTAGAAGACTGATTCTTGATAATAATGAAAATAACAAGCCTTCGTCGCTTGCGGAATTATTGCTCTATTCAGCGGATAGAGCTGAACACGTTTCGAAAATTATTTCTCCTGCTCTAAATAATAATGATTGGGTAATAAGTGATAGATTTTCCGATTCCACTCTTGCTTATCAAGGTTATGGAAGAAATATAAATTTAGAAATAATTAAAAATATTGAATCTATTGTCTGTCAAGGAGAATCTCCTGATCTCACTTTCTTCTTAGAAATTTCTCCAGAAGAAAGTATATTCCGAAGAAAAAATGAAATCCCAGATAGAATAGAATCAGAAGGTATTAAATTTTTAGAAAAAGTAAATGAAGGCTTCAAAATAATTGCCAAAGAAAAAAAATGGACAGTAATATCTGCCTCAAAAAATATTAAAACTATTGCTGATCAAATTAAAGAGACCGTACTAAACAATTTTTCTACTAACAAATGATTGAGATTAAAAAAAATAATTTTTTATTCAATAAAGAAGTCAATACCTACCTTGATAACATAATTAAAAACAAATCATTTGCTAATGGTTACATATTTTATGGTGCAGAAGGAGTAGGGAAAAAGCAAACTGCTTTTCAATTCATTAAAGAGATTTTCAAACAATCTTCACCAAGCGAGAATATTGAAGAGAAAATTACCAACAATAACCATCCTGACTTTCTAATTATCGAACCTGATTCTTTTATGGGAACTAAAAATTCAATAAGTTCAAATCTTGAAAAAACAATAAAAAGTGGATCTGAGATTATTAAGATTGCACAGATACGTAATATCAAAACTTTTCTTGGTCAGAAATCAATAAACTCAGAAAAGAAAATTATCTTAATTATTGATTCACACCTCCTCAACGAAGCAGCCTCAAATTGCCTTTTAAAAACTTTAGAAGAACCTAGTAATGGCATTTTTATTTTACTAACATCTCAACTAAACCTACTCTTAGATACGATCATCTCAAGATGTCAAATAATCAGATTTCGATCCCTTTCTAGTAAACAAATAAAGTCTATTTTTGAAGATTATTTAGAAACTTCTAAATTAAAAATTAATACAAAATTAAAATTTGAAGACTTAATAAACTCTGCAAATGGATCTCCAAATAAATTATTGAAAAATATTGACATTTGGAGTGATTGTTCGAATAATTTTATAGGTAAATTAGATTCTCCAATAAAAAATAGTTTGGAAATATTAGAAATATCTAAATTAATATCTGAGACATTGGAAATTTATCAACAGATTTTTTTAGCCAATTTAATACAAACTATTTGGTGGAGAAAAACAAAAAATATTAAGTTAGTTAAAAAAATTGAAAATTTAAAAAATCTAATAAGAAAAAATATTCAACCAAAGTTGGCATGGGAAATTACTTTTTTAAAAATTTCAATGGAAGATATATGAGATTAATCTGAGGCAGAATTTATCAGATCAGGATTTCTTGCTTGAATAAACTCTTGCCTAGCAGCTTCAACTTGAGAACCAACAGGTAACTCAAGACAATATCCCGCACCGTATACAGTTTTTATATATATAGGCTTACGTGGGTCAGGTTCTAGTTTAGTGCGTAAGTGTCTGATATGAACTCTTATTGTTTCAATATCATCATCTGGTTCATATCCCCATACTTCTTTAAGAATTAGTGCTGGAGATACAGTTTGACCATGTCTCTGCAAAAGACAATGAAGTAATTCAAATTCAAGATGCGTTAACCTAACAGGAGATTCAAACCAGATAGCTTCAAATCTTTCCGGAACAAGAGTTAAAGGGCCATAGTTTAATATTTCTTGCTGATTACTAGAATTCAATTGTGCTCTATTTGTTCTTCTTAGTAATGCTTTAATGCGTACATGTAATTCTTCTAAATCAAATGGTTTAGTAATGTAATCATCTGCTCCAGAATTAAACCCAGTAACCTTATCTTTAATGCCTCCTAAAGCAGTTATCATCAAAATTGGGATATTTGATGTTCTTTCATCTCTTCTAAGTCTTTGGCATAAGGTTAATCCATCAACACTTGGCAGCATTAAATCTAGGAGTATTAAATCTGGTGAATATTGAAGAGCTAATGCTTGTCCTTTAATGCCATCTTCAGCTTTTTGTACATCGAAACCAGAATGTTCTAAATGCCTAGCCACCAAATCACGCATATCACGATCGTCTTCAATTAAAAGGATTGAAATTTTCATATTGATCAACTATTAAATTAAAATTAAGTTTTAGTATTACGATTCTCTCAAGAATTTATAAAGATTGCTGAATTACTGTAAACAATTTTATCAATTAGATTTATCAAATAACTTAGTGATAACAATTGATTTGATAGAAATTACAAATTTTAAAAAAGTTGAAATTTTAGAATTTCTTTCGAT
>CACGMX010000065.1 GCA_902574405.1 uncultured Prochlorococcus sp.
AGTAGTAATAGCTCATGCAGAAGCAAATATTCATTTGCATAGAGTTCTCGGAAGAATAAGAGATTTAGGAGGATCTCCTTCTGTTGCATTAAACCCTCATACTCCTTTTGAAATGATTAAAAACATTATGGATATGGTTGATCATGTTTTAGTAATGACAGTTAATCCAGGCTTTGGTGGACAAGCTTATATACCAACAATGCTTAATAAAATCAGAGAAATAAGAAACTTTGTTATCGAAAAAAACTTAAATGTGGACATTGAAGTTGATGGGGGAATAAAAGCAAATTGGACGATTTCACAATGTGCAGATGCTGGAGCCAATTGTTTTATTGCAGGAAGTGGAATGTTTGCTTACGCAACATTAAAAGAGGGATGTGATGACTTGAGAAAAGTTGCACAAGAAGCTCAAAAGGGGAATGTTCTTTCTGAACCTCAATAAATATTCTGAGAGATTAACAAATCAACCAAATATCCAGCCATAACTATGTAACCCTATTCCTAAGAAATTAACTCCTAAATAACATACTAAAACTACTAAAAAGCCTGTAGAGGCTAATAATGCTGGTTTCCGTCCTTGCCAACCCTTGCTTATTCTCATATGAAGATAAGCCGCATAAAACAACCAAGAGATAAATGCCCATGTTTCTTTTGGATCCCAACTCCACCATGTACCCCATGCCTCATTAGCCCAAACTGCACCTGAAATTAAACCGAGAGTCAAAAGAACAAAACCTATTAATATTGAACGATAACTCAATGTATCTAATTCTTCCGAATGAGAAAATTCAATAGGTTCAACTAAATCATTTATAGGATAGCTATTTGAAAGTTTAAATCCTCCTATACCTGTAGAACTACTTCTGATTTGAAGCGGCTTATTTTTATTAATAAACAAAACAGACATAGAAAGTAAAGAACCTATTATTAATGCTGCATAACTAAGCATTACGACGCTAACATGCATTACTAACCAACTAGACCTTAAAGCTGGAACCAAGTTGGATGATGATTGCAAATCCTCAGGTAAAACAAAACAAGCAAAAGCCACAGTCAGCAACTCAATAGGTATGGCAATTGAAGGAATTATTGGAGCTTGGTATTCTCTTTCAACCAATAGTTGACCTAATGTAATACCCCAAGTAAGAAAATAAAGAGATTCATACAAATTGCTAATAGGAAAATGACCAGAAATTGACCACCTAAAAAGTAATTGTAATGTTATTAATAAGTTCACTAAAATCGTAATAAGTCTTACAGCAGAAGAAGACTTTTTTTTAAAAACTGCACCCAAGGAAATTGGTAAGTTAATTAATAAAAAATAAAAAACTAAAAGACCTAAAACTGAAACCGGTTCATATATTAAATTTTTAAAAAAATTATCTAGTATCATTTCTAGAAATTTCTCAAGTTTTAATATTCAATGACAAACAAATAATAATTAAAATCATTCTTATATGAGTAAATTTTTAATAATAAAGTTAATATTTATTTTTTAAAAAGCTTTTCAAAGTTTGAAATTATCTCCTAGATAATACTTCTTGACTATTGGATTATCAGCCAATTCACTTGATGAACCTTTAGCTAAAATTTTTCCTTCACTTAATACATATGATTTGTTTGTAATAAGAAGGGTTTCCCTCACATTATGGTCTGTAATGAGAATCCCCACCCCATCACTACTTAATTTAAGAATTAGTTTCTTTAGATCATTAACAGCTAGAGGATCGATGCCAGCGAAAGGTTCGTCTAGTAACAAATATTTAGGTCCTTTTCTACCCACACTTAGAGCCCTCGCTATCTCACACCTCCTTCTCTCTCCTCCAGAAAGTTGATAACCATAATTATCTACAAAATTATTCAAATTAAATTCGTTAATTAATTGTTCTCTCCTATTTCTAATTGCCGCTCGACTATGAGATGTATTCTGCAAAGCCAAATCTAAATTGTCTTTGACTGTGAGGTCTCTGAAAATACTGGCCTCCTGCGTTAAATAACCTAACCCGAGTTTTGATCTAGTTGGGAGTGGAAGATTAGTTATATTTTTATTATTCATTAAAATTTCACCTTTATCAGGCCTTATATTCCCAACTGCGATATTAAAAGTGGTGGTCTTCCCTGCACCATTAGGTCCCATCAAACCTACAACTTCTCCTGGATTTACAGTTATGGAAACATCATTTACGATTAATCTTCCCTTTATTAAAAGAGATACATTTTGAATTTTCAAATTCATTTTTATTGAGATCGATTAGTTATCCAATTTTCTAGAAAAGAAAATGAAATAGAAAACAATAATTGCATTAATGAGAAAGATATATTCATATTCATCAAAGAGGTTTCAAAAAAGGCTTGTCGCTCTCATTTAATTTCTCTTTATATTGTAATTTCCTCAATAAATCTTCCAAACATCGGCAGAAGGAATCAAGATCAATACCTAAATTAATCTTGGTTCTTGTTTTTATTCTACCCAAACCCTCTCCAAGCAAAATAGTAGCTCCATTTAAATTACCTTTACTTAAGTGAAACTGCGACACGGATACTTGTAAAATTCCCTGGATGACTTGTCTTTCATCACCATCAACAGAATTCCAAAGTTCTTCAAATGCATCATGAGCCTCATACCATTGATGATTATTAAAAAGATTTAAAGCAATAAGTAGCGAATCTTTAAAACTTCTTTTACTTACTTCATTCATAAAATTAATTATTAATATTTCTTCTTATTTTTTTTTCTTATTTATTTTTCTCATCCTTATTGAATCAGGAGTGACCTCTAGCATTTCATCTGGACCAATGTATTCGAGTGCTCTTTCAAGAGTAATGTCTACAGGTGACTGCAAAGTATCTAGTTCTTCTGCTCCTGCAGACCTCATATTAGTCAGCTGCTTAGTTTTACATATATTCAACTCAAGGTCTTGAGGTCTATTATTTTCTCCAATTATCATTCCCTTATAAACTTTAACTCCAGGTTTAATAAAATATACTCCCCTATCTTCAGCATTCTTTAATGCATAAAATGTGGCCACACCTTCCTCAAAAGCTATAAGGACGCCATTTCTTCTGGTTTCAAAATCTCCTGTTTTAGGTTTATATTCATAAAATGAATGACTCATGATACCTTCACCTCTAGTTATACGAACAAATTCACCGCGAAACCCAATAAGTCCTCTTGATGGCACAAGAAATTCTAATTGAGTTCTACCATCTGAACTTGTCTGCATATTTTTCATTTCTGCTTTTCTCGATCCAAGTTTCTCAATACAAGAGCCAACGGATACTTCAGGTACATCTAAAACCAAAGTCTCAATAGGCTCACATTCAACATTATCAATCTCTCTGAAAATTACTTGAGGTTGTGAGATTTGAAACTCAAACCCTTCTCTTCTCATAGTTTCAATCAAGATACCTAAATGTAATTCTCCTCTTCCCGAAACTGAAAATCT
>CACGMX010000066.1 GCA_902574405.1 uncultured Prochlorococcus sp.
CTGCTTTACTCCAAAGATTAATGCTTTCTGGTAAGCCTGCACCCAAAAAACCATCTATTTGATTAAGAGAATCGTTTTTAAGAACAACTTTATCTAAATTTCTTTTTAAAAAACTTCGTAAATTTAAATCATTTTTTTGATAATCAATATGAATCATAATTTCCTCCAAAACCCTTGCAGCCGAATCAGAATTCATAGCATTTCTATTTTTATTATTATGTCCATAAAATTCTTTTTCACGACCAAATGGTCCATCATCCCAAGTCTTCTGGCAGCAATTTAAACCACTCAATTCCTCCCAATGTAAATTATGTAGCCAATCGTTTATTATACTTCTTTGATATTTCCAATTTTCCCACGATTCACCCTCAATACAAGGTCCACTTGTTGTTCCAGTAAGTAAATCAATTAAGAAACTTGTTGCATTATTACTTGAGAAAGATAACATTTTCCTTACAGCATCAATAATTTCATCGGATAATAATAAACTTCCTTTTTTAATCCAATAATATGTAGCAAGACCATAAACCAACTTGACTATGCTGGCAGGGTAAATCATTCTTTTATTATTTATGCCAGTGCCAAAACCTTTAAATACACTTTCATTCTCACTTTTATAATTAATCCAGGTTATAGCAATATCTTCACTTGAAAAATCTTTATTATAAGAGCATACTCTCCCTAAAATATCATTTAAGGCTAGACCCATCTCTTCACTTAAATAGTAAAAGGACATTGTATGGAAAATTATAAAAATCCTATCTCACTATTTAAACAAACTAATTTTTCAAAAACTATTTGGTGGAAGTTAAAAGTTAATATTTCGGGATATCAAAATGAAACAGAAGATAAATTAGTTACTGAAATATTTAAAAATAGAATTTTTAGGGTTATTTATCCAAATTTTTATCAAAACAACCGTAAATTTTCAAGAATACTAGTTCAACTATATGAAGATGGTTACGTCTGTTGGATAAATTTAGATGGATTAATTATTGAGAAATACGAATTCATAAAAAATAACAGTTTAGAAAATGAACACTTCTTTATAAAAGATAAAGTTAACTCAATTTTAAAATGGATCAAGGATCAATCTGAGTTAAATAATAAATATCTTTGGGGAGGTACATTAGGACCCAATTTTGATTGTTCAGGATTAATTCAGACTGCTTTTTTAAAGCATCAAATTTATATACCTCGAGACTCTTTTCAAATAAAAAGTTTTTGTAAGCACCTTTTTTATTACAAAGAATCATATGGGGCTTTACGACCTGGAGATCTTTTATTTTTTGGAAATAAAGAAAAATGTGATCATATTGGAATCTACAAAGGAGACGGATTCTATTACCATAGCTCTGGAATGGATTTTGGCAGAAATGGAATAGGATTAGATACCCTAGAAAAGTCTAATGATAAAATCTCGTTGCATTATAAATCTAAACTAATTTCGGCAGGAAGAGTTGTTAGAAATTATAGATGGGACCGCACTATCCGTTAATTAATAGAGCTCACCTTAAAATTTTAAATTAAATTAAATTAAAATATTACTTATTCTTTTATTTAGAAATTAACCAGCAGTCCAAATATTTTTAATGATTGGCATTATGGTATCTAAGTGTAATGTCCCAACAAGTAACCAAGCAAAAACAGCTCCTCCACATCCTCCTAACCAAAATCCACTTGTAAAATCAGCCCAACCAGCTCTTGTAAATAAGTCCTTTGGAGGATTATTAACAGTCGCATCTGGAGGTTGAACATTAGGTGCTTTACCAGGTGCATTGTATAAAACAAAAAGTGCTGTCAAAATATGAACAGCTCCAATAGTAGCGAGAAGTCCAGCTGTTAGAGCAAAATCAGAATTTCTTAATGGGCCAGTCATGGTAAAAGGTCCGTATAGAAGATATCCAAAAGCTGCTCCAGTTTCTAAACCTCTAAAATTAGGTGAAATACCTTCTCTGTAAAAAGGTAAATTATTTATGAAGGCTTTTGTAAAATAACCACTATTAACTGGAGTAGCTAAATTACCAACACAAGGATCAGCAACTGTTTTTACTGCCCATTGTTCTGCCACGCCAATATCATTTGGTTGTACAGAAGTATCTATGTATTTCTCATCAAACTTAATAGAACTTGTTGATTCAGAGAATGATTTTTGAAAGTCGCTCATTTTTTTAATAATTTAGTGTTTGATAATTTATTCGGTTGCTGTAATTAATCTTCCAATCAATACGATAAAAACAGCAGGCATTGCTATACCAATTAATGGAACAAAAATTGAGGGTAAAAGACTTGGTAAATCAGATGGCATAGTTCTTTAAACATCTTTAAACACTTTAGTATTTATAAGCGAAATAATGTTAATTTTATTACTGGATGATATAAAAATTATTAACTTTTTACATGTTTAATTTTTTCGCAATTTTACTTATTATTTTTATAGGAATATTACTTCTAGTTTTTAAAAAAAGAAGCTTTAAAAAGTTAATAAATCAAAGAAATTTAAATTATATTAAATTAAATAAAAATAAAAAAAGTAATAATAAATTTCTATCTAAAAAAAATAATTATTTATACAATCACGAAGAAAAAAAGTACTCACTATTTTATAAAAATTCTCAAAGAAATAAAATGATTAGTCTTTTTCAGGGTGATACAGTAAATAAATTGAAGGCATTAAAAATTGCGGAAGAATTGGCTGATAAATCAACATTACCAATTTTACGAAAAGGTTTAAGAGATATTTCTCCTGAAGTCGTTGAAATTTCTGCTTTATTAATAAGCCAGTTCAAGTAAACAATCAATTTTGCTTAGCACTGTTTATTGATCTAATTCTGTAAATTGGACGGCTTTGGCTTTCATGATATGTCCTAATTAAAAGTTCGCTCAATAATCCAAAGCTAAATAATTGAACACCAGCAATTCCTAATATTAATGCAAACATCAGCAAAGGACGATTTCCAATATCCTCACCCATTATTTTTAAAACTATCAAATAAGAACTTATCGCTAGGCTAAAGAAAATACTTATAATTCCAACAAAACCAAATCCATACATAGGTCTTGTTAAAAATTTAGTCATAAACCAAACAGTTAGTAAATCCATTAAAACTCTAAAAGTTCTATCAATTCCATATTTACTAGATCCATATTGCCTGCTCCTATGATTTACTTTAATTTCTTTGATTCTTGCACCTTCAATATTTGCCAAAACGGGCAAAAACCTGTGAAGTTCCCCATATAACTT
>CACGMX010000067.1 GCA_902574405.1 uncultured Prochlorococcus sp.
CAAAGCTCAATAAGTTCTTACGTAAGTAATAATAAAACTATTGCTGCTGTTCCTACTGTTATAGAACAATCGGGTAGAGGAGAAAGAGCTTTTGATATATATTCAAGACTATTGAGGGAGAGAATAATTTTTTTAGGTACTGGAATTAATGATCAAGTATCTGACTCACTTGTTGCACAGTTATTATTTCTTGAAGCCGAAGATCCCGAAAAAGACATACAAATATATATCAATTCTCCTGGAGGCTCAGTAACTGCAGGAATGGCCATATACGATACCATGCAACAAATTTCCCCTGACATAGTAACAATATGCTTTGGAGTAGCAGCAAGTATGGGTGCATTTCTACTTTCTGGTGGAGCAAAGGGGAAAAGATTGGCTTTACCTAACTCCAGGATTATGATTCATCAACCTCTGGGAGGTGCACAAGGTCAAGCAGTAGAGATTGAAATACAAGCTAAAGAAATACTTTTTCTCAAGAAAACATTAAATTCACTTTTAGCAGAACATACTGGTCAACCTTTAGAAAAAATTAATGAAGATACAGAAAGAGATTACTTTTTATCTCCCTCAGAAGCAGTCGAATATGGATTAATTGATAAAGTTATCAAAAAGTGACAAGGGATACTGATTTTTTAAGAATATGATGACGAATTGATATTTATAAGCAATCCTAGTGAATAGGGAATATTTAACACCTTTCACTCTAAAAACTTATAATCGATGGCTAAATTCGACGCCCATCTTAAATGTTCATTTTGCGGGAAATCACAAGACCAAGTAAGAAAGCTTATAGCTGGTCCTGGGGTTTACATCTGTGATGAATGCATAGATCTTTGTAATGAAATTCTCGATGAAGAACTACTTGATAATCAAGCGAATACAAACAACTCTCCGCAAGTAAAAAAGAAATTACCAGCTGATAATTCAAAAAGATCTGTTCCTTTAGAATTAACCTCAATTCCTAAGCCATTAGAAATTAAAAGTTTTCTAGATAATCAAGTTGTTGGACAAGAATCTGCAAAAAAAATATTATCAGTAGCCGTATACAATCACTACAAGCGATTAGCTTGGAAATTTAAAGAAGATAGTAAAAATAATAATTCAACAAATTCACAAGCAACTAAATTACAAAAATCAAATATTTTACTTATCGGCCCTACTGGAAGTGGAAAAACATTATTGGCGCAAACTTTAGCAGAGTTTCTGGATGTTCCTTTTGCAGTAGCTGATGCAACTACTTTGACAGAAGCTGGATATGTTGGGGAAGATGTTGAAAACATACTTTTAAGACTTCTACAGAAATCAGAAATGAATGTGGAACTAGCTCAAAAAGGAATTATTTATATTGATGAAATAGATAAAATTGCAAGAAAAAGCGAAAATCCCTCAATTACTAGAGATGTCTCTGGTGAAGGAGTACAGCAAGCATTATTAAAAATGCTTGAAGGAACAATTGCTAATGTGCCACCTCAAGGCGGAAGAAAACATCCTTATCATGACTGCATCCAAATTGATACGAGTCAAATATTATTTATTTGCGGGGGGGCTTTTATAGGTTTAGAGGATATTGTTCAAAAGCGTATGGGTAAACACTCTATAGGATTTACCACCAATTCAGATCAAAACAAAGTTGATGCAAAAAAAATAGTAGACCCAAGAGATTCCCTGAAAAATTTAGAATTAGATGACTTAGTGAAATATGGCCTAATTCCAGAATTTATTGGAAGAATTCCGGTTTGTGCTGTATTAGATCGTCTTACTAAAGAAACTTTAGAATCTATTTTGACTCAACCAAGAGATGCATTAGTAAAGCAATTCAAAACTTTGCTAAGTATGGATAATGTTGAATTATCTTTTGAGCCTGATTCTGTTGCAGCAATAGCAAATGAAGCATACAAAAGAAAAACAGGTGCAAGAGCATTAAGATCAATAATTGAAGAGCTAATGCTAGACATAATGTACACTTTGCCTTCTGAAGAAAATGTAAAAGAATTCACAATTACGAAAAAAATGGTAGATAATTTATTCTCATCTAAAATTGTTAAACTACCCTCAGGATCAAAAAGAATCATTAAAGAGTCTGCATAAAATTAGAGTTTAATTTTTTAATTTAATCTCGAATTTTTCTAATTAATGAAAAATAAATGCCAAATATTCATAAGCCTTTTCATCAAAAATATAGACCAAACAACCTAGACGAATTGGTTGGGCAAAAATTTATATCCATTACACTCAAACAAGCACTTTTAACAAACAAAATTGCTCCTGCATATCTTTTTAATGGTCCAAGAGGCACTGGGAAAACATCAAGTGCAAGAATATTTGCAAAATCTCTAAATTGTCAGGCATTTGAACAACCCACGATAACTCCTTGTTGTAAATGTGATTTATGTAGACAAATTACAGATGGGGGCGCTCTAGATATTATCGAGATTGATGCAGCATCAAATACAGGAGTGGAAAATATTAGAGAAATTATAGAAAGAGCGAGATTTGCCCCTACTCAAGCGAGATGGAAAGTATATGTTATTGATGAATGTCATATGCTTTCAACGGCAGCTTCAAATGCATTACTAAAAACTATTGAAGAACCGCCCTCAAGAGTTGTATTTATCCTTGCGACGACAAATCCTGAGAGAGTATTAAATACAATAAAAAGTAGATGCCAAAAGTTTGATTTTAGAAGAATAAGCCCTAGTGATATTTTTCAACATTTATCGGAAATCGCGGAAAAAGAATCCATTCAGTACGAAGTTCAAGCGTTAAAAATGATTGCACAACGATCTAATGGAGGTATGAGAGATGCACAAAGCCTCCTTGAACAATTAAATCTTTTACCAGAAGGCATAACTATTAAGAATATCCAAAACCTCCTAGGAGAAGTATCAGAAAGTAAATTAACAAATCTGATTAGATCATTGGTTGAAAATAATCCAGAATCATTAATTATCACCTGCAACAAATTATATGATGCCGGGAACGAACCCCTTCAAATAATTATCGGACTATTGAATATAACAAGAGATCTACTATTACAAACTACAAATAATAAATATTCAGAACTCTATTATACGTCTGAGGAATTTAGAGATGAATTAAATAAAATCTCAAAAACAATAAATAAATCGACAATAATTAATTGGCATAACAATCTGAGAAATATTGAATATCAAATCAAAACAAGTGATAATCCAAGGCTTTGGCTTGAAATACATTTAACTGGCCTTAT
>CACGMX010000068.1 GCA_902574405.1 uncultured Prochlorococcus sp.
TACAAAGGCCCTGCGATATCTTGGAAAGGTATAGATGAAAACCTTTATTACTTTATTGGGAAAGATAATAATTTTCAGGACGTATCTGGTTGTGGGAATACTATTGCAGCAAATAGAGGATTAGTTAGAAAACTAATAATTGAATCATTAAAGTGTTGGGCGAGTGAATTTGGAGTAGATGGTTTTAGATTTGATTTAGGTATTGCCTTATCGAGAGGAGAAAATCTCTCGCCACTCGATAATCCTCCAATTTTTGAAGATATAGAATGTGAACCAGAACTTGTTGATATAAAGTTTATAAGTGAGCCATGGGATTGTGGCGGCTTATATAAATTAGGTGATTTCCCATCTAAGAATACTTTCACTTGGAATGGTCATTTTAGAGATGATTTGCGGAGATTTTGGAAAGGAGATAAAGATACAGCCTGGAATATGAGCGATAGAATCAAAGGTAGTCCATCGATTTATAAAGAAGATACTATTTTCCCAAAATCAATAAACTTTATTACTTCACATGATGGATTCACTCTTAAAGATTTAGTAACTTTCAATAGAAAACATAATTTTGCCAATAGAGAACAAAACAGAGATGGTGATAATCATAACAATTCTTGGAATCATGGAACTGAGGGGCCAACTACAAACTTATTAATTAATGATTTAAGAAAAAGACAACAAAAAAATCTTATTCTTAGTTTACTTATCTCTAAAGGTGTTCCAATGATACTTATGGGTGATGAGATAGGTAGATCACAAGGCGGGAACAATAATTCTTGGTGCCAAAATAATTTATTGGGCTGGATGAATTGGGAACATGGTCAACAAGATTTGGAATTATTAGAGTATTTTAAATACGTTATAAAAATTCGAAAAAAACTAATAAACATTTTTAATCCATCATTCTTCCCTAATAATCAAACCAATGAAAATATTCCAATATATCAATGGCATGGAACAAAATTAGATAGACCCGATTGGAGTAGTTGGTCTCACACAGTAGCTTTTAGCATTAACAAAGGCAATACTGATCCTCTGGTCTGGATAGGTTTAAATGCATATTCAAAAAGTATCGATTTCCCTTTGCCAAAATGTAAATATAATTGGTTAAAAGTTATTGACACTAGCATGTCTGAGATTTCTGAACCCTCAACTATAAATGAAAAATTTGTTTCAATAAAGAGTAGAAGTTCTTTATTAATTATTTCAGAAGTATTGGGGGGAGAATAATTTATTCTAAAAGCGGGCGGCGGGAATCGAACCCGCATCTTCAGCTTGGAAGGCTGAGGTTTTACCACTAAACCACGCCCGCATTAAGTAATAGAATTACCATTGCAATAATACATTATCAAACAATCAACAAAGTAAAAAGATTGGAAAATTCACACTCGAAAAAAAATATTACTGGATCAACAACAAGATTAATGTTCTCTTATGGGCTAGGAGATGCAGGCACAGGTTTAGTCGCGACGCAATTTGGTTTTTTTCTGTTTAAATTCTTCATTTCTGCTGGTTTACCAGTAATAATTGCTGGTTCATTATTAATGTTAATAAAGATATGGGATGCAGTAAATGATCCGTTAATTGGATGGTTAAGTGATCGTACTAAATCAAGATGGGGGCCAAGAATCCCTTGGATGGTAGCAGCATCTGTCCCTCTTGGTTTCTCTTTAGCTGCGATATGGTGGACACCCACCGGTTCCGTAGTAACAAAGACTATTTACTATGCCATAATTTCTATAATCGTAATGACTGCTTATACAAGTATTAACCTTCCTTTTGCAGCTCTATCTACTGAAATTTCTGAAAAAACAGCAATAAGAACAAGACTAAACGCATCCAGATTTACTGGCTCAATAATTGCAGGACTAACTGGTTTAATAATTGCTGGAGTTGTATTGGGTTCCGAAGGATCAGCAAATAATGAATATTTTTTAATGGGTAAAATAAGCGGATGTATTGCGGTTTCTGCAACATTAATTTCTTGTTGGGGATTGGCTCCATTCGCGAAAAAAGCAAGAAGGCCTTCAGGGAAAGTTGAAGCCATAACACTTCAATTCAAAAGGATTTTCAGAAATAAAAAATTTCTAAAAGTTATTACGCTTTATATTCTTCTATGGTGCGCCTTACAATTGATGCAAACGGTCGCGTTAATCTATGTCGAGGATGTACTGAATGTACCAACATATATTGCGAAGTGGATACCGATACCTTTCCAAATTAGCGCTTTAGTGGGTTTACAAATATGGACCAGAGTATCAAATAAATTGAACAGGATTTCAGCTTTAAACTATGGAGCGATTATATGGATTATTTCATGTACAGCAACTTTATTTTTACCTTCATTATCAAAAATTTCAGGAGTTGGAGATAATTTTTTCCTAAATTTCGGAAACATATTTCTGTTCATTCTTTTAATTTTCATAATCTGTCTTATTGGCATTGGAGCTTCAACCGCATTTCTTATCCCTTGGTCACTACTTCCTGATGCAATAGACGAAGACCCAGAGAAACCTGCAGGATTATATACTGCCTGGATGGTACTTATTCAGAAGATTGGTATCGCTTTTAGTGTTCAATTATTAGGATTTTTATTGTATTTATCAGGTTATCAATCATGCTTTATTGATAAAGACGGTCTAAATATTATTGAACAATGCTACTCAGCACAATTAACTATTAGATTATGTATTGGTTTCATACCCTCAATATTAGTAATAATTGGTCTTTTAATCATGAGAAAATGGGATCAAAAATTTATTACAAACTAATATAAAGATATGTATTACTTTAATTTTTTCAAAAGACTTCTAAGCAGCTTAATCATTGGCGGGCAAGCAATTTATTTTATCTTTAAGGGTAAAATTTCCAAAAATGATCTCGTTGATCAACTTATGGAATCAGGTCCAGGCAGTTTATTAATTGTATTAATTACAGGAATTGCCGCAGGTACAGTTTTTAATATTCAAGTTGCATCACAACTAACTAGTATGGGGGTTTCAAGTGAAATTGGAGGTTTATTAGCAGTAGGCATGGCGAGAGAAATGGCTCCTCTTCTAACTGCTACTTTAATGACTGGAAAAGTTGCCACTGCTTATGCTGCACAACTGGGTACTATGAAAGTCACAGAACAAATTGAAGCAATAACTATGTTAAGGACCGAACCAGTCCAATATTTGGTAGTCCCAAGGTTACTATCGATGGTAATAATGTCTCCAAT
>CACGMX010000069.1 GCA_902574405.1 uncultured Prochlorococcus sp.
CATGGTTTAAACAAACAAGAACTTGAAAAAAACAAAATTTTTGATTCTTATTGGATACAAAATTTTAATTTAAGTCAACAAATTCCGCTAGATAAAGAAAGCGTTAATTATTGCTTGATGGTAGCCGCATGGCAATATTTACAATATCCAGAGAATTTAACTAAAGAAATTGCAAGAATATTGAGCAGAGAGGGG
This sequence comes from uncultured Prochlorococcus sp., assembly GCA_902574405.1. GTDB lineage: Bacteria > Cyanobacteriota > Cyanobacteriia > PCC-6307 > Cyanobiaceae > Prochlorococcus_A. The sequence goes on from CACGMX010000069.1 coordinate 196, forward strand.
AAGATTATTATTGCTTTTTCAAACAGAGCCTTTTGGCATAAAGCTCCTAACATATGGACTTCATCAACTGAAGAAGAGAGGGTTAAATATGTAAGAAAAGTATTAATCTCAAACGGATTTAATGAGCCAAAAATTATCAAAAAGTTTACTCAACCAGCACTTAATATCTTTAATTTTTTTAATAAAGATCCATTTTATTGTTTAATATCGACCAAAGAGTAATTTCCTAATTGCATTGCACTAAACAACAACTCTAAGAAAAAGTTATCAACTATTTTTCATAGCCATACTTTTAAATTTTTACTAATATTGGGTAGTTAAAATTAATCATATGGGTTCTAAAAGAGAAAAATATCCTGAAAAATGTCCTTGGGATCTTGGCCCTAATCAACATTTAGCAAAAGAAGAGAACTGGACTTTAAGATTAGGAGAAGCGAATGTATGCTTTAGCAAAAATAAATTAGATAATAATTATTTTCATGTAATAAGTAATGAAAATGAAGAGCAAATTCTAGCTTTTAGAGCAAGACTCTTATATCAAAAACTACTAGATAAAGGGTTTAGATTGGTTGAATAAAAAAAACTAATTTAATAAGCGTATATCTTCGAAAACAAACTTTTGTTTTTCTTCTTCTTGATTTGGGTTTAAATACTTTATTGTCCTCGAATTTAATATCCAATAATCTTCTTTACCCATATTTAGAAATTCATCCTCGTATTCCAATTTTTGAGAATTTGTCTCAAGTGTATTTGGATTAATTTGTTGACTACTGTATTTTTTACTAAGAGAACCTGTTCCTGTATCTAAAAATTCTTCAACAAAAATTTCTATTATTGTTCCATGAATTTTTCTGTAAACCATATTAATACAGTTATTTTTCACTCTATATTTATCACCTTGATTCTTTCCGAAAACACTCATTTCAATCCCTCTTTCAGAATTTTTAACTAAATTAAAATTATTTTCTGAGTGTACCGATTCAAATTCTCTCTTTACCCTATGTATACACACTTCAAATAACTGAGAGGCAATACTTTTTACAACTTTGTCATCTTCTATATTTTGAATATTTGGTTTAAAATCTTTACCTAATACAAAATCACCTTCGTGAATATTATCATTAGTAAAAAAAATACATTTACCTTGGTAACCAAGAAAATCATTCTTCCAAGTATAACGATTTTCATAAGCTTTTTTAAAAATCTCCTTACAATTAATTTTTTGTAGATTATCCATTAATTTTTCGAATATTTGAAATAATTCTACAAAAAAAACCTCCCTGTTAGAGGAGAGGTTTTTTATTTGATTAGACTAGTTTTGAGTGATTTTTGTATTTTCAATATTGTCAAAAGCTTGACCAATTTTCTTAAAGTCAAATCCCATTGCTCTTAGTGCGTGCCAAAGATGACCTTGTAAGAAAAAGAAACCCAAATAAAAATGAGTATTAGCAAGCCAAGCTCTTGAACTATATGTTCCTGAACCCAAATCTACTATATCAGTAAAGTAAGGAGCGAATTCAAATTGAAGCTTTAAAGGTTCTCCATATAGATCAACTGGATATATGGTTGTATTGGAAGCACACCAAAAAGCAGCAACAAAAGCCATATAAGAAACTCCAACAACTGAGTATGACAAAATTGCCTCAGCGCCAAGTAATCCTTTTCCTTTAAATTCTGTATATTCTCCAAATTGTTTAGTACAAATATGGAAAATACCTCCAATTATTTCTAGGAAAGCAAGGAAAGCATGGCCTCCCATGACGTCTTCAAGACTATCTATTTTTAAAAAATCAAATTGATGATTCCAAATAGCGGCAATATCTAAATTGTAAATAACTTGTCTTGTAGATCCTATCGCTGGGTCATAAATTCCATGAATACGAGCCCATTCTACGAACATAATTGCTCCAAGCCCAAGGAATATTAAATGATGACCAAGAATAAAGGTTAATTTATCTGGGTCATCCCATTCGAAATCAAATTTTTGTGGCTTACTATTTTCTGGGTAGTCTCCAAGATCACCTGCAAATTTGTTGGAATGTAATAATCCCCCAGCACCCAAGACTGCTGAAAAGATTAAATGTAATGTGCAAATTACAACAATTCCATATGGTTCTGTAATAACACCATTTTCAACGCCACCAATTCCAATACCCGCTAGGTGAGGCAAAACAATTGCTTTCTGTGCACCCATTGGAATACTGGCGTCATAACGTGCCAATTCGAATAATCCAAAAGCTCCTGCCCAGAACATCATTAGGCCTGCATGGGCAGCATGAGCAGCTATGAATTTACCTGAACGGCCAACAACACCAGAATTTCCTGCGTACCAGTCATAGGTGACATCAGATTTTCCGTAAGTTTGTAACACTTGATTTAAGTAAAGATCAAATTGAGCATATTGCTTATCGCTATTGTTTTTACATGTTCTTTACAGATTTAATTACTTATGTAAAAAAAACATATTGTGAAAGAACAAATGTTACAAACTAGGAAGTTATATCTGAGAAAGCTTAAGCCAATGAAGGGATTTCACCCTTAAGCTGAGAAGCCCATGTTTCAAGACGCGAATCGGTCAAATCAGATTCACTATCCTCATCAAGAGGTAATCCACAAAAGCTTTCTCCTATAACACTTTTAGATTCATCAAATGTATAAGAAGATTTATCTACGTAACCGACCATTTCGGCACCTGCTTTTGTGAAATAGCTATGAAGTTCTTCCATTGCATCACAATAGTTTTCTGTATAGGTAGAAGAATCTCCTAAACCAAAAATTGCAACTTTTTTTCCTGAT
>CACGMX010000070.1 GCA_902574405.1 uncultured Prochlorococcus sp.
GCTTTTTTGAGTGCTTTCAGAGCTAAGAGTTCCACAGGTGTTGAACTAAGTTCTATGGCGAAGGAACTCTTAAATGTTTGCGAATTGCCAGTGGCAAGGCCAAATTTGTATTTGGTAGACACTTGTGGAACAGGGGGGGATGGTGCTAATACTTTTAATATTTCAACTGCAGTAGCATTTGTAGCTGCATCTTGTGGGGTAAAAATTGCAAAACATGGAAATAAAAGTGCTAGTGGAAAAGTAGGCTCTGCTGATGTTTTGTTAAATCTTGACTTGGATTTAAATTGTTCATTAGAAAAAGTAATCACAGCTGTAAGTGATATTGGAATAACTTTTTTGTTCGCACCTGTTTGGCATAAATCTTTAATAAAACTTGCTCCATTAAGAAAGACTCTGGGAATAAGAACAGTATTTAATCAACTTGGACCATTGGTGAATCCTTTAAGACCAAATGCCCAAGTTTTGGGTGTTGCTTCTGAGGATCTTTTAAAACCTATGGGAAGCGCACTTTTAAAAATGGGTATGAATAGAGCAATAGTCGTTCATGGTTCTGGCGGTCTTGATGAAGCTTCGCTTCAAGGAGAAAATAAATTAGTATTTGTTGAAAATGGAGAATTAAGATTTTCAGGAATAAATATTTCAGATTTTAACCAGGCAAATATATCCAACGAAAAACTTATGGTATCTGATTTTGAATCTAACGAAGAAATATTAAAATCTGTTTTAAATGGTTCCGGACATAAGTCTCATATTGATGTAGTAGCCTTGAATACTGCTTTAGTTCTTTGGGCAGCAGGTATTGAAGATGATTTAAATGCAGGATTTAATAAAGCATTATTTTCAATTAATCAAGGAGATCCTTGGAAAAAGTTTTTACACTTGAAAGATTATTTATCAACCAATTAATTTAAAATTGATGAATAATCTATATAAGAAAAACGCGAAATTAGTTTTAAGTAATGGAATTGTATTCCCAGGATTCTTTTTTGGTGCTTCTGGTACAGCCATTGGAGAAATAGTTTTTAATACGGGAATGACCGGATATCAAGAAGTTATTACTGATCCAAGTTATTATGGACAAATATTAACATTCACGTATCCAGAGATTGGAAATACTGGTATTAATTTTGAAGATTCAGAATCGAATATTAATGTAAAAGGTATAATTGTTAGAAATTTTTCATCTAATAACAGTAATTGGAGATCTAAAAAAAATTTTAATCAATGGTTAGTTGAGAAAAATATTGTAGGCCTATATGGAATTGATACAAGGGCTTTGGTAAAAATACTAAGATCTAGCGGTGCGATGAACGGAGTTATTACGTCTCTAGATAGAACTGATGAAAATTCTTTAAACTTAATTCATGATACGCCAAAGATGGAAGGGTTAAATTTATCAAAAGTAGTTTCGACAAAAGAACAATATTTATGGACGAACCATACACAAACTATTTTTGATTTAAGAAAAAGATATGCTGATTCGTATAAAAAATTAAAAATAGTAGCAATTGATTTTGGAATTAAAAATTCAATCCTAAATAGACTTGTATCCCATGGCTGTGAAGTTTTGGTTTTGCCTTCTCGATCCTCTATAGATGATGTTCTATCTAACAAGCCTGATGGTATATTTTTCTCAAATGGTCCTGGCGATCCTTCTTCTGTTTCTGAAGGTATAGACTTAGCAAAATCACTTATTGAATATGGTGAAATACCTATGTTTGGTATTTGCCTTGGGCACCAAATATTTGGACTAGCATTAGGAGGTTCAACTTATAAATTACCTTTTGGACATCGTGGTTTAAATCACCCTTGTGGTGAGAATAATAAAATTGAAATAACTAGTCAAAATCATGGTTTTGCTATTGATCCTAATTCTCTCTCAAAGGACATAGTTAGAATAACCCACTATAACCTTAACGATAATACAGTAGCGGGCTTAGAAGTTAATAATAAGCCAATATTTAGTGTGCAATATCATCCAGAAGCAGGACCTGGACCGCATGATTCAGATTATTTATTTCAAAAATTTGTTTCTCTAATGTTAGAAAGATGTTGACATATTGTTTTCTTTTGATTTGATAATTACATTTGATAAATTAATTTTTTGGAGGTATTAGATCATAGAAGATTTCCAGAAGTTAACGGTTTCTTTAAGAGGAAACCTTGAGGTTAAAACAAACATTATTGTTTTTTCTTTTAAAGGCCAACTTGACGCCTTCTCAGAAAAACAATTCAAGACTTTTGTTACTAGTAACTTAAAAAATGAGCTCCCATTTGTGATTGATCTTACAAAAATAGATTTTTTAGATTCCTCAGGTCTTGGAGCTCTTGTTCAGACTGCTAAAGAATGCAAAAAGTCGAAACTTGGGTTCTCTGTTGTAGGCAATTCTAGAGTGGCCCAAACAATTAAACTTGTTCGTCTAGGGGATTTTCTTAGCTTGAAGTCAAGCCTTGAAGATGCATTAAATTATTTAACAAATTGAATTATTGGGTTCAAAACTTAGTTCCATATGGATCTCCAGAGGATATAGGTGTTATTCAACTTGCTTGGCTTGGAGATTCGGTATGGGAGCTCCATCAAAGACTAAGGCATGTTCATTTCCCTTTAAAATCTAAAGACCTTCATTTATCTGTAGTAAACGAAGTAAAAGCAAAATCTCAGTCAAAATCATTAAGTCAAATTGAACATTTATTAAATTCAAATGAAATGGATCTAATTAGGCGTGCTAGAAATAAA
>CACGMX010000071.1 GCA_902574405.1 uncultured Prochlorococcus sp.
GGTTATGAGCCCACTATCCCAAGAGCCCATATCAGGAATAAAATATTGTGTTCGCTGTTGTATGCCTGAGACACAAGAAGGGATTAAATTTGATGAACTAGGTATCTGTCAAGCATGTCAATCATCTGAACAAAAGATTCATATTAATTGGGCCGAACGTGAAAAAGAGTTAAGGAAAATACTTGAAAAAGCTAAAGCATCTGCGGGAGATAATTACGACTGTATAGTTCCAATTAGTGGGGGTAAAGATAGTGTTTACCAACTCCATGTTTTGGTTAAAGTTTATAAAATGAAGCCGCTGGCAGTTACTTTCAGTCATAACTGGTACAGTGAGACTGGATGGTATAACCTTATAAATTGTCTTCAGGAATTTAATGTTGATCACATAATGTTTACTCCTAATAGAGATTTAGTGAATCGACTTGCTAAGCGTTCTTTAGGAACTATTGGGGATGCTTGCTGGCATTGTCACTCTGGAGTTGGAGCATTCCCACTACAAATAGCTGTGAGATTTAAAATTCCTTTACTTATATGGGGAGAATCTGTAGCAGAATCATCTGGTAGAGCGAGTTACAACGATCCAATTCATACCTTTGATAGAGATTACTTCTTAAAAGTATCTGCGAAACGTAAACCTTCTGAGATGGTATGCAAGTCTATATCGTCTAGAGATCTTTATTCATTTAATGTTCCCTCAGCCGAAGAGATTGATAACTCTGGTGTTTATGGAATTCATCTAGGAGATTATATTTTCTGGGATGAGGAACGGCAAACAGAATTTATACGTGAACATTACGGATGGAAAGAAACAGATGTAGAGGGGGCATACAAAAGATATAAAAGTGCTGAATGTATTATGCCTGGTGTTCATGATTTCACTTGTTACCTGAAACGTGGTTATGGCAGAGCTACATTTCAAGCCTGTCTTGACGTGAGAAATGGATTAATGACTAGATCAGAAGGGCTCGAAATTGCAAAGTCAATTGATTCGCAGCGACCAGGGGCATTAGACTACTTTCTTCATATAACTGGTCTAAGTGAAGATGAATTTTTTAAAACTATTTCAAAACTTAGACATGAAAAGCTTATTGATAAAGATATACCTGTAACGCCTAAAAAACAAAAGATTTCAGAAAAGACAATTCCATTTTTTGAACAGTTAATAGCCAAACATCGTAATAAAACTTGAATAATGTCTATTTTTTTGGAGAATGGCATTTCTAAGATTAAATCTCTTCTTTCAGAAAGGAAAATATCATTTACTGAAATTTATGATGAACTAATTCTTAATTTAGATGATTTAAATAAAAAATATCATCCATTTTGTATTTTTGACCTTAACCAATATAAAAATCAATGTTCTTATTTAGATAGACAATATGCAATAACCCCTCCTGAGAAATTTAATTTACTTGAGGGAATGCCAGTAGGTATAAAAGATATTTTTAATACTATTGACTTCCCAACCGAAATGGGATCACCTATATGGAAAAATTTCACACCTGGGAACGATGCAAGAGTTGTTCATTATCTAAGAAATGCTGGTGCAACTATAATCGGCAAAACCATAACAGCGGAATTTGCAGTTCATCATCTCAATGAGACTTTAAATCCTTTCGATATTAGAAAAACCCCGGGGACTTCTTCCTCAGGATCAGCAGTTGCTGTTGCACTTGGATTAATCCCTTTTGCCTTGGGTAGTCAAACTGCAGCTTCAATTATAAGACCGGCCAGCTTTTGTGGAGTTTACGCTATGAAACCCTCTTTTGGTTTAATCCCAAGGACAGGTTCACTAAAAACAACGGACAGTCTTGATACAGTAGGGTTTTTCACTTCAAGCCCTCTAGACCTTAGAATTGGATTAGAATGCTGCAGAGTTAAAGGTCCCAACTATCCTTTTAGCCATAAGATTTTTAGTGAACACAAAGTAAAAAGTCCGCCCTTTAAATTAGCTTTCCTTGAGGGTCATCTTGATATTAATTTCCCAGATTACGCACTTGATTCTTTTAAAAAAACAATAGTTGATTTGAGCAATATTCCATTTCTAAATCTTGAGAAATTAGAAATCCCAAAAGAAATTAAATCTACTCACGATGTACATTCAATAATTTATGAAAAAAGTCTATCTTATTATTTTCAACAAGAAGCTTCATTACTAGAAAGCATTTCACCAATAATGCAATCTTTAATATCTAAAGGCGAAAAAATAACACCAAAATCTTATTTCTCTGCTTTGAAAGAACAAGAAATTATCTGCGATATAGTTGATAATATTTTCGAAGAATATGATTTCATAATTTGTCTTTCTACGGCGGGTTCAGCTCCCTTAAGAGGAAATAAAGAGATTGATGACTATTCACTAATATGGACCACATCTCATTTACCTGCGGTAAACATTCCATTATTTAAAGACTCTAATAATATGCCTTTTGGAATTCAAATTTTAACACGTAAATATAATGATTTATCTCTGCTAGATTTTATTGAATATCTATTTCATAATTCATTGATTCCAAAAGGTCCTAATCCAATTTTTTGTTTAAATAATTAATACAGATATTCTCCAAAAGGTACCATTTATAGACATTTTCTTTGCGAAAAATCTTTAATTAATTTATTATTAAAACATTAAAAAATGTAATCAAAATATAAATTAATTTGAAAAATGAAATTATCTTACAAATATTTCAAACCAATTTGGG
>CACGMX010000072.1 GCA_902574405.1 uncultured Prochlorococcus sp.
CATTTCATATCCAACAAAAGATTGTTTTCCTGAATGGAAAGATACTTGTAAAAAAACTGATATTGAATATAGTGGTCTTAATTTCCCTTGCTCTAAAGAATTATTAAAAGATTTCAAATCAACTGAAATACATTATTCAAAACAGTTTAATTATCTTGAAAATTTTGAAGATGTATATAAACTTTTTAGAAGCATTAAAAATGTAGGAGCACAATCAACAAACTGTAAACGCAAAACAGTGAAAGAGTTAAAGGAAATTCAAAAGTTTTGGCCAAAGAATTACAATAATACAGTGAACCTTTCATGGCAAATTGATATTCAAATCATAAAGAAATTATGAGTAGTAACAAAAATATTTTCAAATTTATAATTTGTGGAACAGATACTGATATTGGGAAAACTTTAATAAGCTCTTTTTTTGTTAAAGGATTAAATTCCTTTTATTGGAAACCTATTCAAAGTGGGATTGAATCGCAAACTGATAGTCAAACTGTTGAAAAACTTGCACAAGTAAGTAAAGAGAAAATAATCAAAGAAGCTTATGTCTTTACAAAACCTCTATCTCCGCATTGGGCTGCTGAAATAGATCAAAAAGTTATTAACTTTGACAAGTTGAGATTGCCAAAAGTTCAAGGCTCACTAATAATAGAAACTGCAGGTGGATTAATGGTTCCAATAACACGCAATTTTTTGCAAATAGATCAAATAAAAGAATGGAATCTTCCGGTAATACTTGTTTGCAAGAGTTCACTTGGCACTCTTAACCATACCCTACTTAGTATTGAGGCCTTAAAACGAAGAAATATTGAGATTTTAGGTTTAGTAGTCAATGGCGAAAAACACATAGATAATCCAAAAACTCTAGTAGATTTTAGTGGTATTCCTTTAATTGCTGAATTTCCTTACATCAAAAAAATGGACTCAAATAATTTAGATATACTATGGAAAGAGCTAGACATCAAGAATAAGTTGATCTCACTATTAAACTCAAAAATAAGTAAATGAAATCTTTGGATTCAAAAACTCCAAATCAAGATTGGCACCCAAATATTTGGCCACCTTTTACGCAAATCAATAACAGCAAACCGCAGATAGAAGTAACTCATGGTAAAGATGCCCTCCTATTTACTAAAGATCCTGAAAAAGAACTAATAGATGCAATTAGTAGTTGGTGGGTAACTCTTCATGGTCATAGTAACGAATATATTGCGGATGCCATTTTTGATCAGTCAAAAAAACTTGAGCAAGTTATATTTGCTGATTTCTTACATCCACAGGCAAAAAAATTAGCGGAAAGACTTAGTGAATTAACAAAACTAGAAAGATTATTCTTTTCTGATAACGGTTCCACTGCAGTGGAAGTCGCTTTAAAAATTGCCTTCCAATCATGGCAAAATAGAGGAGAGACAAGAACTCAAATAGTAGCTTTTGATGGCGCCTATCATGGTGATACATTTGGCGCAATGGCTTTAGGTGAAAGAAATATTTTTAATGAGAATTTCGATAATCTTATGTTCCCAGTTAGAAGAGTCCCATGGCCTTCAACTTGGATGAACGATGAAGAAGTAGAAAATAAAGAAAATAAGGCGATTCAAAAATTAGAAACTCTACTTAAAACTCCCACAGTTGCAGTTATCATTGAGCCACTTGTTCAAGGAGCAGGAGGGATGAATATGGTTAGGCCTAAGTTTATAAAAAAAGTTTCAGAAACTATTAAAAATAATAATTCTTTATTAATTGCCGATGAAGTATTGACTGGGTTTGGAAGATGTGGAACCCTTTTTGCTTTTCAAAAGGCAAAAATCATTCCTGATTTAATAAGTATTTCAAAAGGTTTAACTGGTGGATTTTTACCGATGGGAATAACTTTATGTAAAGAAAAAATTTTTCAATCCTTTATTGATGATTCCCCAAGGAAAACTTTTTGGCATGGACATAGTTTTACTGCTAATCCTTTAGGTTGTGCTGCAGCAAACGCTAGCCTTGATTTATTAGAAAAAGAACCACAAAAATACCTTTCATTTGAAGAAAAACATTTATCTCATCTAATTAAATTTAAAAACCTACCTTATATAAAGAAGGTAAGGGTATCCGGCACAATTGCTGCCTTCGATTTAGATATTGGAAACAAAAAAGGTTATTTCAATAATATTGGAAAAGAAATAAAGAGTCTTGCAATGGAGCAAGGTTTATTCATTAGGCCCCTCGGAAATGTTATTTACCTATTGCCGCCTCTCTGTATAACTGATAATCAATTAGAAAAAAGTTATTGGATAATAATGCAAATTTTAGACAATCTTTAGATAGAAGTTTAAGGTCCCTGCAGTATTGCATTTTCCACATCTTCTCTATTAATGCAGTAGGAAAATAATCTTTTAGTTTCTTGTCCTTCACTTTCCCATTTAACACTTAAATCTTCTTGTTCAAAAATAATAGTTGCATTCCAGTTTGAAAGTAACAGATACCATTTAGATGGATTATTAATATCCTTCACAGCACCTAAATCAGTTAGCCACAATTCCAATGATTGCAGTGAATTTTGATTGATAGGTTTTTTAGAGGGATTCACAGAG
>CACGMX010000073.1 GCA_902574405.1 uncultured Prochlorococcus sp.
CATTTGGATCATTCTGTAAATCACCGTCCAAAGTTATAACAATATCGCCCTTAGAATTATCAAAGCCAGCAGACATTGCTGCAGTTTGACCATAATTTTTGCGAAGGGAAATTACTGACAATTCTTTAATTTTGAGAGTTAGTTGCTTTAATACTTGATGAGTATTATCTTTAGAACCATCATTTACAACAATCAATTCAAAATTAAATTTATGAGATGACATTACATTTATAACTTCATTCAATAAAAGACCAATACTCTCGCTTTCATTGAAAACAGGTACGATAATAGAAATTAATTGTTTTATATCTGACATTTATATTTAATAATGATTACACAATTTTAACTTAATTTAGAACATTAAAATTAAACAAAAAAAATCACCACATATGTGGTGATTTAAATTATTTAAGGGAAATTTAACCAAACTTACCTGAAGTGGAGGCGATAACAAATGCCCCAAATGTAAGTATGTTTCCAATCGTGAAATGTGCTAGTCCAACTAATCTAGCTTGAACAATTGAAAGTGCGACTGGCTTATCTCTCCAGCCAACAAGGTTAGCAATTGGAGTACGCTGATGAGCCCAAACTAATGTTTCAATTAACTCTTGCCAGTAACCACGCCATGATATTAGGAACATGAAACCAGTAGCCCAAACTAAGTGACCAAATAGGAACATCCAAGCCCAAGGAGATAGAGAATTTACTCCAAATGGATTATATCCATTAATAAGTTGAGCAGAATTTAGCCAAAGATAATCTCTGAACCAACCCATTAGATAAGTTCCTGATTCGTTAAATTGCGCTACGTTACCTTGCCAAATTGCTAGGTGTTTCCAATGCCAGTAGAAAGTTACCCATGCTAGTAAATTTAATGCCCAGAACATAGCTAAGTACATAGCATCCCAAGATGAGCTATCACAAGTACCTCCACGTCCAGGTCCATCGCAAGGGAAAGCGTAACCTAAATCTTTTTTATCAGGAATTAATTTTGTTCCTCTAGCATCAAGTGCACCTTTTATAAGGATTAATGCAGTTGTATGAAGACCTAAAGCGATAGCATGGTGAACTAAGAAATCTGCTGGCCCGATAGGTAAGAAAGCACTCAATGCATCTTGTCTATTGATAAGATCCATCCAGTAATGATTACCTGGTAATGAATTAGCTGCTAGAGTTGCTGAACTTGTAGGATCAGATAATAAAGCGTTAAAGCCGTACATCATCTTACCTTGAGCAGCTTGAACGAATTGAGCAAATACTGGTTCGATTAGAATTTGCTTTTCAGGATTACCAAAAGCAACAACAACATCATTATGAACATAAATTCCAAGAGTATGGAATCCAAGCAACATTGTTACCCAACTAAGGTGACTTATCAAAGCTTCCTTTGTTCCAAGCACTCTTGCTAATACATTATCTTTATTTAATTCTGGATCGTAATCTCTAACAAAGAAAATAGCACCGTGTGCGAAAGCACCAACCATCAAGAACATTGCTATGTACTGATGATGACTATATAAAGCAGATTGTGTAGTGTAATCCCTTGCAATGAAAGCATAAGAAGGAAGTGCACCCATATGTTGCGCCACTAAAGAAGTTGCTACACCGAGTGATGCTAATGCTAGTCCAAGTTGGAAATGTAGTGAGTTATTTACAGTTTCATATATTCCATCATGGTTAATTCCAAAACTACCTTTGTGAGGATCATTAGGGTGTCTTGTATTATGAGCTTCTGTAATTTCTTTGAGGCTGTGGCCAATACCAAAAGTATTTCTATACATATGACCAGCAATTACAAAAACTGTTCCAATAGCAATATGGTGATGAGCAATGTCAGTAAGCCATAATGCTTCACTTTGAGGATGAAGACCACCCAAGAAAGTAAAGATTGCTGTTCCAGCTCCCTCAGCTGTTCCAAATACTTGATCTAATGAATCAGGATTTTGGGCATAAGCTCCCCAGTTTAAAGTAAAGAAAGGAGTTAATCCTGCAGGGTGTGGAAGCACTGTTAACCAGTTATCCCAGCCTACATGCTGTCCTCTTGATTCAGGTATAGCGACATGAACCAAATGACCGGTCCAGGCGATACTACTAAAACCAAATAAAACAGCTAAGTGATGATTTAATCTTGACTCTGCATTTTTAAACCAAGCTAGAGAAGGTCTGAATTTTGGCTGTAAGTGTAACCAACCAGCAAATAAAGTCCAACAAGCAAGAATACTCATGAATATTGAAGCTTGGAAGAGTTGCTCATTAGTTCTCATTCCAATTGTGTACCACCAATGGTAGAGACCAGAGTAGGCTATGTTTACTGGACCATTAGCTCCAGCTTGTGTCATTGCTTCTGTGATACCAGATCCAAAATGAGGATCCCAAATAGCATGAGCAATAGGACGAACGTGAGTTGGATCAAGTACAAATTGCTCGAAGTTACCTTGCCAAGCAATATGAAATAAGTTACCAGCTACCCAGAGGGCGATTATTGCAAGATGCCCAAAATGTGTAGAGAAAAGCTTCTGATAAAGCTTTTCTTCAGTCATGCCATCATGACTTT
>CACGMX010000074.1 GCA_902574405.1 uncultured Prochlorococcus sp.
TATCTGGGATATTCTTACATCTGTTTCATCAGAATTCTTATCAAGTCTTTCTCGAAGTATAACTGGGTGAATTAGGCTTACACAATCTGCAAGTGCAAGAGGCTCCCATATATTATTTCTAAACTCTAGGACCATTCTCCTTATACTGTTAGCACTACTATCCTCATTTTGAATTTCAGTACATTTTACTTCTAGAACAATTTCAGGTTTGACAAAACGATAAAGGTTCCCATCACTGCTTGAATGTCTGAACTTACTTTCACATTCAATATCCTCTAACTTTCTATATAACTCTTCTTTTAATGATCCAGTTAAATTACCGCAAGCACCAATTAATTGAATAGATTTGTCTTCCCGCATTAATCCAAGCAGAACAGATCTAATTTTTTCTGGTTCATTTACTTTACTTGTAAATCCAACGACTAAGGCATCAATAGAAATAGATGGCTTTACCTTATATGTGATTTCACTCCCTGTACGGATAATTATCCCTTCAGCATTTTCTATTTTTACGGACTTCTCATAAAAATCTTTTAAATTATTTTTATCACTAATTTCTTTTGTCTCAATAACTTTTAAATTATTTTTTTGTTTAAAAATTGATTGAAGTTCCTCTAATCTTTTTTCATAGTTTAATGGCAGTGATTTGCCTTCAATTTTTATCAAATCGAAAATTGCGAAAGACAAATTGTTGAAATCTTTTTCAGAAATCGCTTTTGCAACATCTCCAACTCTCTCTCTAAAATCCTTTTGAACATATAATTCACCTGCCACAATTAAATTCTCGACATTATTTGGCAAGCAACCTTTTAGAGATTCAATGATTATTCCTTCCTTCATAAATCTTCCACCTTTAGCAAATAATGTTGCTCCATTTTGATTGACATGAGCCAACCATAATTCGCCATCAATCTTTTTACTTGCAAAAATTTTTCCAGAAGGTATCAAGCTTATTTCTTCAGGTTTTAATGGTCTATATTTTGCGGCAACAGCACATTTATATTGTTTTGCAATTGATTCAAAATTCATTTCTTCTTTCATTAACTTATTGATTTGAGTTCCAAGTTAGATAGCCGCATTAATAATGCATATGAATCATTTTGAACACGTCCTTCAAGAAATGCTCTCCAAGGTAATCCATTGTTTTGGAAAATTAGGGGATCTCTTCCTTTCTCTCCGCTCCCAACAAGCATCATTTCATTATTTTCGTCTAACTCCTTAGCAATATTAAAAAGAAATTCAAAAGTTAAACCATCTGAGTGCCAAAGTTGAAGAGTTCTACTAAATACGAATTTTCTAACAGCATCCTCTCTTTTTAATTTCATTTTTGTAAATCTTATGGGTAGTTCATCATTTATATTTGACAATTTATCTTCTGGGATTCTCCTATCTTTTTCGTTACCATCTTTATCAAATATTAACTCAATCCAATTTGGAGCTAATTTCATGATTTCATTTTTTTTATTTATAAAAACCGTGTTCGTTTTTTCGATAGGTCTACCAATTAACTCCAAATCTAATTCAGGGTCTTCATCTAGTAATAATTGAGGTAGTTTATCTTTAAATTTTAAAGATAAGCTTTCATAATCACTATTTTCTCCAGAAATTAAAAGCCTTCTCGAAAACACCTTTTCTTTACCAAAAGATCTATTTGGATTTGCAGGAGCTTTAATGGGCGCAAAATGCACAAATGTATTTTTTGAATTTGAATCTGAAATATGTATCTTTCTCATATTTAAAACATTTCGAAGTCTAATTCATCATCTTCTTCGCCCTCTTCATCCTCAGGAGGCAGAGCATTAGGAGATAGCATATTAATATGATTTGGTATTCCAACAATAGCGAAATATCCAGTATCATTTTTTAAAATAAAGCAAGTCTCCATTCTGTAATCAGCCCTGAAATTAAAATCACTTTTCCAAATTTCACCACCATCGAGAGAATATTCTAAATCTTTAGATATTTCATCAGGCAATATAGAATACACTGTCGTTACAGATAGATCAAGAAGTTCTGTTGGACTTATTGGCCCTTCTAAATTTTGGTTTATCCCTAAAGTCGAGGGAATCAACGATAATTCATTATTATTTTCATCAATGGCTCCTATTTCATTTGATTCAATTTGTTTGCCTCCCTCTATATACCATCCTTGAGCAGTCATTCCTGACTTAATTAATATTTGACCATCTTCGGTAAGTGATGCTCTTTTACATTCTTCATTATTTTCATCAATAGCCAATCTTTTTCGATAACCATATAATTTTTTTCTTTCAATTTTCTTGATCTGAAAAATTGAATCTTTATTATCTTTTGTAATTATGATTGGTTTAACCATATTAATTTTAATTGGC
>CACGMX010000075.1 GCA_902574405.1 uncultured Prochlorococcus sp.
TCTTCCAACTTTTTGGCGTTTTTGTAATAGCCCACGTAATTGCATTGTTATTAAATCTTTTATTTAATAAATCAATAGTTCTCATGAGAATTGCTGATTTTTTTAGGTCTGTCTGAGATTTGTAATTGATAACTGATTGCTGTAAATATCCGCTATTAGTTAAATCCTGCATTAAAACACCAGCTTTTGAAAATTTATATTCGGGATTATAAATTTCTTTAGATAATTCAACTACTATTTTTAAAATGCTGTTTGTGTCGTCTGTTGCATTTATAAGTTTTCTATGAGCACTTCTTTGATAATTTTGACTTGAATATTTACTGGTTCTTGCAAATACTCTAATATTAGATGATTGCAAATTCTGACTTCTCATTTTTTCAGATGCTTTTATTGCGTGAGTCGCTAGTGCTTGAGTTAAGTCTTCTAATTTTGTGACTGGAGTCCCGAAACTCCTGCTCACCTGAATTTCTTTTTTTAATTTCTTGTTTTTTTCTATGGGCAGGCATCTATGGCCTTTAAGTTCTAATTGCAGTCTTTTCCCTACGATGCCTAATTTCTTAATGATTTCATTTTCTTCCATATCTCTTAGCTCTCTCGCATTTTTAATACCTTTACTTTGCAACCAATTAGAGGTTTGTTTCCCGACTCCCCATATCTTATCTATACTAATTCTTTTCAAATAATTATTCTCATTTTTGGTTCTAGCTAAATCAAATATTCCAGCTGAATAATCAATATTTTTAGCTAGTTTATTAGCAATTTTTGCTCTTACTTTATTTTCTCCTATTCCTACTGTTATGGTAATCCCTAGATTCTGATATATTAATGATCTTATACTTCTTGCCCAAGGATGTAGATTTTCATCATTAGGTCTAGAAATTGAGACGAATGCTTCGTCAATAGAGTAAATTTCTATCTGTTCACAGTAGTTTTTCAGTATATTCATTAGTCTTCTGCTCATATCCCCATAAAGCGAGTAGTTTGAGCTTAAGACTGCTACATCTAATTTATTTAGTCTTTCTTTGACCTTAAAATACGGAGTTCCCATTTTAATTTTTAAAGCTCGCGCTTCAGGGCTTCTTGCAATGATACATCCGTCATTATTAGATAAAATTACTACTGGTTTATTTCTCAAATGAGGATTAATATTTTGTTCACATGACGCGTAAAAATTATTAGCATCTATAAGAGCTATTGCATCAATATTTGAAATTCTCATAAATAGCTATGTATTGAATAAATAACAACTCCCCATATCTGTACATCAATATGGTTTTTAAACCTAAAATCAGGATAATTATGATTTTCTGCTTTTAAATATAATTCATTATTTTTTATAGATAATCTTTTTATTGTAAATTCCCCGTCTATCATTGCAATGATGATATTTCCTGGCTTGGCTGTTAAGCTCTTGTCTACTATTATTAAATCTTTATCTTTAATTCCTGCATTTATCATTGAGTCACCTTTAACTCTAAGAAAAAAAGTGCTAAACGGATTAGATATTAAATGTTCGTTTAAATCAATATTTTCTTCCGTATAGTCATCTGCAGGAGAAGGAAACCCTGCTGATACCGAATCAGTCAATAAGGGGATTTTAAATTTTTTAGTAGTTGAATCAAAAGAATCCAAGGTTGAATTAATAGTATATATGTACTATATAGCAAAAAACAAAAAATAGTTAGTTATTAAACTTTTATAGATTAATTTTAGATTGAATCTAATCTTTTTAAGAACGATGATAAGGGGAGTTATTAGATATGGAAATAGCTCTATAGATTTGCTCGATTAGGATTAATCTAGCTAATTCATGAGGAAAAGTTAAAGGAGACAGGCTTAGTACAAGATCTGATTTCTCTTTTATATCTGAACAAACTCCATCAGTATCACCGATTAAGAAATTAATTTTTTTATTTTTAAAATTTAAAAGTAAGGAACATAGTTCAACTGAATTAAACTGTTTCCCTTCTTCACTTAGGCAGATAATAATATTGTTATTGGACCTAAGATTATTTAAATTAAAAGTCTTTAACTCATTAATGATAAGTTCAGGCATTCTTTTTTTGTATTGATTAATTCCATCTCTAATCCAAAGTTTCTTTATTTTGCCGATAGCGTAAATTGCTAATCTATTACTCTGAAGCATAGGTAAATATTAAAACTAATTATTCATCAAGAAGATAATTAAATTCATCATATAGTTCCTCTTCGATTGTTAATTTCTTAGAAAAATTAGCTTTTCTAGAGTTCATATTAATTTGATTAAGCTCACTTTTT